>NZ_OX458333.1:3939912-4249824 GCF_949769195.1 Methylocaldum szegediense | reverse complement strand
TGCAATCTGAGCGAGGTGGTGGCGCGGTCCGAGGACACCGAACAGACTCTACTCGACAAGGTTCGGGTGGCGACTATTCTCGGCACCTATCAGTCGATGCTCACCAAGTTCCCCTATCTCTCGGACGAATGGCGGAAAAATTGTGAAGAGGAAAGGCTGCTGGGCGTCTCCATTACGGGTCTATGGGACTCGTGGGTCGCGCGGCAGCCCGAAACGCTGAGGAAGCTTCGTGAACATGCCATCGAGGTCAACCGCCAATACGCGGCCCGCTTCGGCATCAACCCTTCAGCAGCCATTACCTGCGTAAAGCCGAGTGGGACCGTTTCCCAACTTGTCGACTCCGCCTCCGGCATGCATCCGCGCTATGCCCGGTACTATGTCCGGCGCGTCCGCATTGCGGCGACGGATCCGCTGTTCGCGATGCTGAAGGACCAGAAATTTCCTTATTATCCCGAGGTTGGCCATATGGAGGGACAGGCTACGACCTACGTGCTGGAGTTCCCGGTGCGCGCACCGGACGGTGCCATCGTCCGCACCGATCTGAGCGCCTTGGATCAACTCGAACACTGGAAAACGGTCAAGCTGCATTACACCGAACACAACCCGTCGGTGACGATTTCCGTGGGTTCCGATGAATGGATTGGAACGGCTAACTGGCTGTACGAGAACTGGGAACTGCTGGGCGGCTTATCCTTTCTTCCGCGCACCGATACGGTCTACCAGCTCGCTCCCTACGAGGAAATCTCCAAAGAGGAATATGAAGCACGGATGGCCAGCCTGCCGGCAATCGACTTCTCCCGTATCGTCCTTTACGAAAAGGAAGACCAGACTATCGGCGCGCAAACGCCGGCTTGCGTCGGCGGACTCTGCGAACTCGATCCCGAAGAAGGCGTTCTTTAAGCAAATCCCTCGACCGATAACACCGAAGACTGCCACGTGGTTTCGGGGAAGCCGCCGGACAGTCCCGCGTTAATTCATGTGACAACCACACCGCCAAAAAGGAACAACTTTGTTCGGGCGACGGGGAAGCAGGCCGGGTTTCGCAATGCATTTCAGTAACGGTGTATCGGCCCGAGAACTTACAAATTATTTAGACCGCAACGCTTGCGGTCCATGTCGTGACCCCACGACACTCCGCCATGGGATAGCTGTCGAGAATTCAGAAGGATTTTCGGTGGAATCCGGAATTAGAGGCGAGGCGTAAGGAAGACCAGACCTCCTCACGCCCCGGATTGTCGTGCGTTTATGCGTTCAACGGATCAGAGTGCGGCGGACGAAACTCTATGGTTCTTGACTTCACCGCGCTGGATACGGACATATTCCTCAAGCTGGCGCTTTGCAGCGTCGAAAGCATCGCGTAAAGCGACGTAGACATCCTCGTGCGCCTGTTTGTCGTGATGATCGCGGCTGACCACGATTTGTTTCTGCGGTACGTTCAAATCGATCCTGACTTTATAGAGATTACCTTGATGCTGATGATGATGCTCCGCTTCGACAGCGACTTTGCAGCTTATGATGTGATCGCAGAACTGCTCCAATTTGGCGGCTTTTTCCCGAATGCGGGTTTCAACGGCGTCGGAATGAGGAACTCCTCGGAACGTAATCTCTAGTGGTACTTGCATAGGTCTTTCCCATTAAGTGTTTAGTCTTAGTAATCCCAAACGTCTCCGCCGAAGCTTCGGTGCAGCATGGGCTGCCCGGCTCGTCCAAGATTTCGGCGTGTTTTGAAGTGGTTCCCTCAACTATGGATGTCAGGAGCCCGTGGGGCTTGGGTTTATGGGGCGGTAAAACGTCTACCCCGTCATTTTCCGTGCCGCTCCATAAGCAATGATAATACAACCCGAACTCTCCGTGTCGACTCGCAGCCCGACGCCCATTAAGTCTCGGGCTTGCTTGTCTGACTCATCCGTCGAGCACAGGTCGTCGCACGCCTCGCGCCGGGATCCCGCGATCGCGGGATCGATCACGACGCACGCATGTCCTTGGACTCGCCCAGTACGTTTAACACCTCGTCGAGATCCGCCGCAGTATGGTCTGCGGAGACCTGAAACCGGATTTCTTCGTCGCCGCGCGGCACCACCGGGTAGACAATACCGGTCGCCAGAATGCCCCGCTGGCGAAGATAAAGAACCATACTTCGGGTCTTTTCAGTATCCCTGAGCATTAAGGGAACGACCGGGTGCTCCCCGGAAAGCGTTTCGAAACCCACATCTCTCAGACCTTGCCGAAACTTAGCGGTCAATTCTCGCAAACGCTCGAGCCGCTGTAGCCCTTCCGGGCCGGACACGATCTCGACGGCTTTCACGCCGGCGGCCGCTTCGCCAGGCGTGATCGGGTTCGAATAGATATAAAGCGGCGCTTTTTCGCGTAAATAATCGATCAAAAGCGAACTCCCGACGACATACCCGCCGTTGACGCCGAAAGCCTTTCCCAATGTGCCGATCAATACATCCACGTGCCCACACTCGGTATACTCTTCGACTCCCCGGCCGGTTTTCCCGAAAGCGGCGACGCCGTGGGAATCGTCGACGACGACGATCACCCCTTCGGCAAACTTTTCGTCATAAGTCCTGGCCAGCGCCAGCAGTTCCTTGAGCGGCGCATGGTCGCCGCGCATGCTGAAAATGCCGTCGGTCACGATAATGCCGCGCCGGCACGATTCGGCCGCCTGCCGCAAGAACGTCTCGGCCTGATCGACGTTCAGATGTTCATATACGAACTTCTCCTTCGGACGCGCCAAGCGAATGGCGTTGATGATGCAATTGTGGTTCAACTCGTCGCTAAGCACCGCAGTTTCGGCACTGATCAGCGTCGGCAAGACGCCCATTACGGTCGCATAAGCTGAGCTGAACAGCATCGCCGCCTCGCGCCCGTGGAACTCGGCCAGACGCTGCTCCAGCCGCACATGCGGCTCGTAGGTTCCGCTGATGAAGCGCACCGCTCCCGGACCGGCGCCGTAGGCCCTGGCACCCTCCTCCTCAGCCTTCACCACCTCCGGGTGTAGCGCAAGTCCCAGATAGCCGTTGGAATTCATGCGGAGAAACGGGCGGTCTCCCTCTCCTTGCAGCAAGTAGCGGACGCCGCGCCCCTCCCGCGGCGGTACCACGCCGGTAATGATCGCTTCCCGGCTCTTGCGCATGCCGGACCGCTCCAGCTGCGCCAATTCCTGCTTCAAAAGAGCCTCCATTCGCTCCATGGCCATAACGTCACCTCATCGTTAAGCGCTTGCCGCGCTTTGCAGTTTGGCTCGAATCTTCTCGAGCATATCGCTCGTCATTCGCGCGATGTCGTAGTGCGGCAGCCAACCCCACTCCTCCCGCGCCGCACTATCGTCCAGGGATTGCGGCCAGGAATCGGCAATTTCCTGGCGTACGGGGTCGATCTCGTAGTCAATCACGAAATCCGGAACGATCTTCCGGATCTCCGCGGCCAATTCGCTCGGCGTAAAGCTCATAGCGGTCACATTGAACGCGTTGCGGTGCTTCAAACTGGCGGCATCGGCTTCCATCAGCATCATCATGGCCCGGATGGCGTCCGGCATGTACATCATGTCGAGACGGGTGTCGGCACGGAGAAAGCAGGTGTAATGGCGATAACGGATCGCGTGGTAGAAGATGTCCACGGCGTAATCGGTGGTTCCGCCGCCGGGTGGAGTGCGATAGGAAATGATGCCCGGCAGCCGCAAGCCTCGCGTATCGACCCCGAAACGGCGGAAATAGTAGTCGCAGAGCAATTCACCGGTCAGCTTAGTGATGCCGTAGATCGTGGTCGGGCGCTGGATGGTATCCTGCGGCGTGGCTATGCGCGGAGTAGTCGGCCCGAAGGCCCCGATCGAACTTGGGAAAAACAAGGCGCACCGGTACTGGCGCGCGACTTCCAGCACGCGGTACAAACCGCCCAGATTGACATTCCAGGCCACCTGCGGTCGATCTTCTGCTACGGCGGAAAGAAGCGCCGCCAAATGATAGATGGTCTCGATCCGATAGCGGCGCACGACATCCTGAATCTGGCGCAGCTGGGTGCAGTCGAGATGCTCGAACAAGCCGTCGCCCGCTCCGGCAGGAGGCATGCGAATATCGGCTGCCACCACGCGGTCCTCGCCATACCGGGCTCTCAGCGCCGGAACCAGTTCCGAACCGATTTGGCCGAGTGCGCCGGTCACCAGAATTCGACCTTGTGTAGTCATCGTCTACTCCTTATCCCAGCGAATCTCGGGACAAGCAGCTACCGCTTTCCGAGAGACCGATAAGGCAAGGGTAAATCGCAGGATAACCCCGGTCAATGCCGCAGACATCCGGTTGTTCTTATGCTCACTCCAAAGCCGGCGGGCCTTGACAAGCGGGTTCGACAGCAACAAGCTGAATCTCTGGTCGACTCCCAACCCGGAGGCATAAGCCATGACCAAGAAAGAAGAAAAGGTCTATTCTCAGGAAGAAATCGAGGAGCGCCTGAAACGGGAGCTTCCGCATTGGTATTACGAGAACGGCTGGATACGCCGGAAGTTCAAGACTCACGGCTGGAAATCCACCCTAATGGTGGTGAATACGGTCGGGCACCTCGCAGAAGCCGCCTGGCATCACCCCGATCTGACCGTTTCTTATGCATTCGTGATCGTCAAACTCGCAACCCACTCGGCGAAAGGCATCACGGACAAGGACTTCGCATTGGCGAAAAAGATCGAGGAAGTGGTGCAGTGGCGTCCGAGCGAAGAAACCGGAGGTATTCTGGAAGGTACGCCGGACGATCCGCGCTTGAGATACCTCAAGTACGACTGAGCGATTCCAGCAACTGCCGTGCTTCCTGTTGCAGCTTCGGGCGAATAAACAGCAACTTCCATCGACTGCCGCCGCACCTTCGCCACAGGACTACCGAGCGAATGCCGGCCAGCAGAAGCGAGCGAATTCTGTTGCCGTTTTCCGGGTCGGACAGATACATCTGCTCGCCGGTTACTAATACCCTCGGCGTCAGTTGACTGACGGTCTGCTGATAGGCATGGGCTAGCGTAGCAAGCACCTCTTCGTCCAGAACACCCCGCTCCGCCGCCAAAGCGGACGCTTTTTCCATGGCCGCACGGATGGTGTCCAGCATTTGGGGCTGCTTCATTAGCTTACGCTCGAGAAAAATCAGCGTAGATGCGTAGCGAGCCTGCTCCGGATCCACAACGTCGGGCCCTCCCAACTGCTTTTCGATCTGCTTGATGCCCGTTGCGATGCGATGGAGACCGCCGTAAACATCCACTACATCCCCCGAGTCTATCTTGAGCACGCTGCCGATGCTGGCCGCCGTGTCCTCGCGATCGGCCATTCCCCGCCTCGCGATGTTTTGCACGAGATACACCGCTTGCGACAAACCGGCCAAAGCGATCACTTGATTACGTAACGTTTTTATCATGTCCGAATAGGATTAATGCCAAGGAATTCGGTGCGCCGGATTACGGTTGGCGCCGATTGTATTTCACCGCGTTTCCTCTGGCCAATTCGACCGGGTACTTTTCTGCGTTCTTCCGCATCTTTTCTTCTACCGCCGCATCCAGGTCGATATTCAGTTGGTCCGCCAACCGCAACAGATAAATCAAGACGTCGGCGACCTCTTCCCGTACGGCGCGATAGTCCTCCGGTTTTTCCGCCAGGCGGCGCGATTCCTCATCCTTAAGCCATTGAAACCGTTCCAACAGTTCCGCCGCCTCCACCGAGAGCGCAATCGCGAGATTTTTGGGGCTGTGGAATTGTTCCCAGTCTCGTTCATCGGCGAACTCCCGTAGAGCCCGCTGTATCGCTGCGATATCCATGGACACTCTGTCAGCGTATTTTTCTATTGAGGCGGATTAAGAGAAAATAGTTAACCCGAATCTAGCGAGAGAATGAGGACACCCAGCTCTGGACGAACCCTCCGTGATTTCGTTCAATGTTCGTAAACCATCGCTCGTGAAGGTGTAAAAAATGGAAAGTCTTATTCAGAACTTGCAACGCACGATTCGCGCCTTGGAAACGCTGAGCGAAAAGAAGCTGCCCGAAAGCGAGCAGGTGGATGAACTGCTCGACCAACTGTTCCAGCATAAAATAGATTTAGTCAACATTAATATTAGCAGTTCGTCGCCGGTCTATCAGCAGGCAGTTCAAGCCATGAGCCAAGCGGCAAACCGTGTCGAAAAAGCCGTTAAAGAACCGTCTCAAACGGCCGATGCCGTACCGGTCGTATACGATGCCGTCAGTAGGCTGGCCAAGCTGTTGAATCATGTGATGCCTTGATGCGGATGCAGCCCACGCAGCCGGCCGGACGCTTTTCGTTCCCCCCGATGGAGGCGGCGGGAGATTCAGCGCTTGCATCAAAATCAACCTCGTTTGCTCACCTTCGTTGCCCTCCCATAGACCCCGAGACCTATAGATGGCTGGAGCGGCGGGTCGGACGCTGCCACCTCAATCAAAGACTGGGCATAGAGCACGATTTCGAAGCGCGAGTATTCGGTCAGGGACGTACGTTGTTCCATATTGAAAATTGGTACTCGATACACGGTCTGATGCGCCATACGCTTAAGCTGTTATGGCTGCACGACCGCGGGCGCGAAAATGCCCGGACGATAACGATCCGACACAACGAGATCAGGCTCGAACGACTTCCGAGGGCGTTCGACGGGTTTACCCTGTTGCACATCACCGATCTTCATCTGGACATCGCGGAGGACATTCCCCATGCGCTCATCGACGCCTTGGACCGGGTCGATGACTACGACATCTGCGTTCTGACCGGCGACTATCGGGCCAAGACCTTTGGTCCATATCATCAGACCCTGGCGGCCATGGCGATGGTTCGTCCATATATGAAAGGCCCTGTCTACGGCGTACTCGGCAATCATGACACGATCCGCATGGTGCCGGAGCTGGAAAAGCTTGGAATCCACATGCTTCTGAACGAATCGGTAGCCCTCACTCGAGGCGATGCGACCATTTATCTTGCCGGCATCGACGACCCTCATTATTACCGCGCTGACAACATCGAAAAAGCGACCGACCAAATTCCCGAAGATGCGGTGTCCATCTTGCTCTCGCACTCGCCGGAAATGTATCGGCACGCGGCGTATGCCAATTTCGACGTGATGCTGAGCGGCCATACCCATGGCGGCCAAATCTGCTTGCCCGGGCGCATTCCCCTCATGCTTAATGCGAAGGCGCCCAGGACCTTCTGCAATGGACCCTGGCGTTATCACTCCCTGCAAGGCTACACCTCAGCGGGCAGCGGTGTCAGCATCGTAGACGTGCGATTGAATTGCCCACCGGAGATAACCCTGCATCATTTGCGCTCGACCTAATACGGTTGCTCGCGTATCCGAAGCTGAAAAAGGATGCGCGAGACCACGAGCTCCGCGAACAAAAAGCCGGCAACCAAACCCGCAATTTGGATCAATTCCAAACCCAGTTCGGCACGCACAGCGAGTAACGGAAACAGAGACTCTGGGATCTGATCGAGTCCAAGAGCCATGCCGCTGGCCGGAATACCAAGGCGTCTCTTGAGAAAGCTAGAAAACAGATCGCCCAGCATGGCCGTAGCTCCGACCCAAACCCCCAGTTCGAAAGGAAGTTCCACGCCCGCAGCGGCCAATCCCGTTACCGGAATCGCGCTGATGAGCCCCCGCCAAGTCTTCGATGGGCCGAATAAGGGACGTCGGTCAATGAAGCGGACACCGCCGTCTATCGGCCGGGCCAACCGTTTGCCAAGCGCTTTGTTGATCAATATGGGAACGCCGTTGGCTACCATCAGCAGGAACAGAAGTTTTAGCTCTAACATGATCATCTTGATCGGCCTTCGAAGGCCATTATCCCGATTCGAGAACTTCGCTGATTTAGCTCAAAAGCACGGCCACCAGGCCGGTCATGAAAATGCCGTCGAAAGTGCCGGCGCCCCCGATAGAGGCAATCGGAGCCGCCATGCGGCGGATGTCTTTCAAACGCAACAGATCGGCACCGATCAAAACCCCTAGAGATCCCGCAATATAGGCGAGCGGCGACCGGTATTCGCCTCCTAGAAAAATGGCGGCCAAAGCCGCCGAAAGGGGAGCCACAAGAATCGGCATGCCGATACCGACGCCGGGAATGGGCCGGCTCATGAAATAGCTGACCAAAGCGACGAATGTAGTCGCTACAACGATTTGAAAAGATGGAACGCCGAAGTTTTTGATCAAGTACAGCGAGAACATCACCGGCACCAAACAGCCACCCACGTTCACTGCGACTTGAGTGCGGCCGGTAAAGGGCACCGGCGGACGACGCAGCAAACCATATCCGATCCTTTCAAGCTGTGGCGGTGGCGCAGACACACGCAGCGTAAACAACGGCAAATTAATGGCGCTGCCAAGCAAGGACGTAACCAGCAGTGTAAGCGCCGACTCGGGATTCAAACCGAGTTTCTGGAAAGTCAAGGTTATCAGTCCGAGCTTAATGCTGAAGACAATCCACAGCAACAGGCCCAGAAAGAACAAGAAGTAGATAGGTGAAAACGGTGATCGCACCAGCCCTGTCCCATGTATAAAAAAGACCGCGGGACATTGCCCCGCGGCCCATCGCAGATCATTCCACTTTAATGGTCTTACGCTTGGAAGCGGCCACCTTCGGAATGGTCAGCTCCAGTACGCCGTCCTTGAAACTCGCTTTAGCCTTATCGCCCTCCACCTGACAAGGCAAGCGTATGGTTCGCTGAAACTCGCCCCGACTCAACTCGCGCCGATAAAACTGGCCTTTTTCCTCTTCTTCGTCACGCTGGGTTGTAGCTCGGATGCTGAGTGTATTGTCCTGCAACGAAACATCGAGATTTTCCTTGCTGACCCCTGGAAGTTCCGCGCGCACCAATAGCTCCTGTTCACGGTCGATCACGTCTACCCTAGGCACGCGTCCACCCGAGAAGAAGTCCCGCTCCGGCCAAGCCCGGCCGAAAAAGAACGGTTGCATCCAATTCCGCCGCACCTCGTCGAACCATTGCTCTATCTCGTCCCAAGGGCTTAAGAATTGCCCTGTCGGTTGCTGGGCCACTTCTTTGCTGGCGGACTGTTTTTTTTCTTTCTTGTCGGTCATGGCATTTCCTCCTTTTGTTTAACACGCCAAGCGAGTTTTACCGGTCAGGCACAACGACGAGGGATGTGCCTCATTCCCAAATGAAACCCTTAACACAACCTTATCAACAGTCTAACGCAGTTCTGAAGTTCTATCGCGTTTCCAAGCCTTGCAACATTCGACCACAAGCCCTGTCAAACTGTTGCGAGAGAAAGCTTCGTCCCGAAAAGTGGAGCATTTCGAGCGCATCCTCGATCATTCACCCCTCTTATCTTCGGCTGGTCGGTGCATGAAAACACCCTTTTGCATCGCCTTTACTGATTCGCTACTCTAACCTACCGGAAAAACAACCGCTATCTGTTAATGGAAATTCTTATATTGGTCTTTCTTTTCCTGTTAAATGGCGTTTTCGCCATGTCGGAAATGGCCATAGTCTCCTCCCGAAAAGTTCGCCTACAACAATCCGCCCAAGAAGGCCATTTCGGCGCCAAAGCCGCTCTCCGCTTAGCAAACGAACCTTCCCATTTCCTATCCACGATCCAGGTCGGTATCACCCTGGTCGGAATTCTTATGGGCGCTTTTGGCGAGGCCGCTATTGCCGGCCAGTTGGCCACGTATCTCGAACAGTTTCCAGAAATCGCGCCGTATAGCCGAGGGCTGTCGCTCGCGATAGTCGTGATCGGCATCACGTATTTTTCCCTGATCATCGGCGAGTTGGTCCCCAAGCGACTTGCGCTGCAAAAGCCCGAGAAGATCGCCGCGATCATTGCGCGCCCCATGAACTTCATTTCCCTGGTGGCTTATCCTTTGGTCAAAATCCTGAGTTTATCGACCGATTTCATCCTATGGCTGTTTAGAGCCCGGCAAGCCGAAGAACCTCTGATCACCGAGAAAGAAATCAAGATCATGATCGAACAAGGCACCGCAGCCGGCGTGTTCGATAAATCCGAGCAGCAGATGGTTTCGAATGTCCTGCGTTTGGACGCGCTTCGCGTAGGCGCGATCATGACGCCTCGCATGGACATCTATTACCTGGACATCAAGGATTCCTTCGAGGAGAACCGTCGCAAGATCATCGAGAGCCCCTATTCGCGAATCCCCGTGTGCAAGGATGGGCTAGACAACGTCATAGGATTCATCCAAGCCAAGGATCTGCTGACGAAAGCCCTGCTCGGAGAGAACATCGATCTCGGCCGATTGATCAAGACACCACGCTATGTGCCGAAGTCCCTCAATCCCATGCAACTGCTGGAAGAGTTCAAACGTTCGAAAACACCTATGGCCCTAGTCGTGGACGAATACGGCGAAGTCGCGGGACTGGTCACGCTCAAGGATGTGATGGAAGCCATCGTGGGCGACATCCCAATGGCCGAAGGGGAAGAAGAACCGGAGGCGATCCAGCGCAACGACGGCTCTTGGCTGCTAGACGGGATGCTCAGCACCGAGAAATTCAAGCAGATCTTCAACCTAGACGAGTTGCCGGATGAAGCATCGGGGAATTTCCACACGATAGGCGGTTTCGTCATGCTACAACTCGGCCATGTTCCCCGTGCCGCTGACCATTTCGAGTGGAATCATCTTCGGTTCGAAGTGGTCGACATGGACAAAAATCGAGTCGACAAGCTGTTGGTTTCACCAATCAACACCGACTGACAAAAACCTGAGTTCGACAGAGGCGGCTCCCGCCAGCGAGCGACGAGTACGCCATCCCCCGAGTTAGCGCAGCTCGCTTTTCGTGACACCACAGCGTGCGCACCGGTAAACCGTGACCAGCTTGCCCTGTTTGACATCGAAAGGCTTTTCCTGCGTCACCGTCCATTTGTGAAAGCCGCTCCGGCATAAAGTCTTACCGGCGTGCTTCTCGGAAGCTTTCGGCCGTCGAAAGTTAATGACTTCCCCCATGAATCGCTGCTCCTAAAATCAGAAAAGAATGGTTCTGAAGGTCAGATTGATGCGCTCAGTCTTAGGCTCCCGCGCCTTAGGCACGGCGTGCCGCCAGCCGTGCTGTAGACTCCCGCCCATGAGCAGGAGACTGCCGTGGGTCAAAGCGATTTCCAGGGTTTCTCCGGTTTTGTTGTGGCGTAACTTGAACAGCCGTTCGGCACCAAAACTCAAAGACGCGATGAAGGGGTTCGGTCCCAGTTCTTTTTCCTTGTCCGCGTGCCACCCTATTGAATCACGACCGTCGCGATAGAGATTGCCGAGCACGCTGTTGAACCGGCGCCCGCAAAACCGTTCGATACGCTCCTTGAGGGTCAGCAAGGTTTCGGTCCACGGCAGGGGCATATGGTCAACACCCGAGTAGCGGTACACCGCGCCGGCGTCCCCGTACCAGCATACTAGCCGCGGCACCTTGACTCGCCGGTCGAACATTATGATTTCTTCTTCTCGCCAAGCCAATTCCCGCCGCAGAAGACCATGAAGCGAGTCTGCTTCCTGTCGGGGCACGAAATTTTCGACGAAATACAGTTCGCCATCTCGAGGTGCCAAGTTGATCATAATCGTCCGATAGGTCGGCTTGGCTGCATCAAGCGGCTCGGTCTTGGTCAGAGTCCCACGCTTTCCATGTGTTGCACCATCCGCTGCAAACCGTCGGAGATCAACACAGGGTACGTCGAACTCTTATCGAGCGCAGCCAACTCGACCGGCAACCGCTGCAATTGTTCGCGCAACCGCGCTCGCATGTCGGCCAGTGTTTCCCTCGCGCCGACCCGCTTGCCTCCCGCCATTACCTGGCGGAGCAGGGGTTCACCTTCCAGTCCGGGCTCGTCCTCTATCGCAATGATGTCGTGCAGCATACGGCCGTCATCGTCGTAACGGCGGTACACCTGCTTGCGTGCCGGCCAGCTTTCCTTGCCTTTGGAGCGTTTGCGCCTGGGGCGTCCCGCATATTCCTGCAGCTTGTAGGCGCAATTCAGATATGGCATATCCCGGGATGTCGTCAGGCGCGTCCCGACACCGAATCCATCGATAGGGGCGCCTGCCTTGAGCACCCTCGAGAGTTCATGCTCGTCCAGATCACCGCTGACGAAGATCGTGCATTGCGTAAGCCCGCCATCGTCCAGAATCGTTCTTACGCCCTTGGCCAGTTCCGTGAGGTCGCCGCTGTCGAGACGCACGCCTTTGATAGCGATATTTTTTGCCGCCAACCTGGGAGCCAATGCAACCACTTTTCGGGCAGCCTCCAGCGTATCGTAGGTGTCGATCAGAAGCACAACGTTGCCTGGCAGGCTTTCCGCGAACCGTTCAAAGGCGTCGGCCTCGTCGTCATGTGCCATGACGTAGGAATGGGCCATGGTGCCGTAAGTCGGAATGCCAAACAATTTCCCAGCCAACACGTTCGATGTACCGTCGAAGCCAGCCAGGTAAGCGGCACGAGCCGCCATCAGACCGGCTTCGGCACCATGAGCGCGGCGTAATCCAAAATCCACCAAAAGCTTTCCGGGTGCCGCGAGGACCGAGCGAATCGCTTTTGAAGCGATCATGGTCTGAAGCTGAATGATATTGATCAGACGAGTCTCGATGATTTGCGCCTCTGAAATCGGTGCCGTGACTCGAACGATAGGCTCGTTCTGGAAAAAGATCGTGCCTTCCGGGATGGCGTGAACATCCCCAGTAAAACGAAGCTTGGATAAATAGTCGATAAAGTCCTGAGAAAAATACCCTAGAGTACCGAGCCATTCGCACTCCTCGTCGGAAAACCTGAAACTCTCGAGGAACTCGATAAGCTGGTCCAGCCCGGCGGCAACCAGAAAATTTCGAGTCGGCGGAATCTTTCGTACGAACAGTTCGAAGCTGGCCGTATCCGACATGCCCTCCCGATGATAAGCCTGGAGCATGGTGAGCTGATAAAGATCGGTAAGAAGCGCAGTGTTTTCCCCGTTCATACCATCATCCGATTCTTTGGTGTGAAACAAGCGCCCTGCGCGGCACCAAATCGCCCGAGCCTAGGTTTGGCGCGAGGGCCCTTGGCGGCGGCCGGTAAGCCCGACTGGGGTATTCAAGGGCCTTATCGATAATGTCGGGCGAAATTTTCTGAGGATTTAATGTCATAAGAAAACAAAGCCTATCGGTTTCGAATCATTAGGCGATCGTGCGTTGACTGTCAAACCAACTCTTGTTTCAAGAGCCGCCGATGCCTATATACCGAATGTCTGGTTCGCTCCAACGGCAAGACTTATAATTCCTGGACGCCCACGCATGGCTTCGAGTTCAAGGCCCGCTGCAAATGCGGAATTGCTCTGTTTGAACTTGGGCGCAATCCGCTGGCTTTTGGTTCAGAAGCTTTCGCATCGGCAAGATCGCAATCGCGGTAGGCCGCGAGCTCGTATCGGAAATCATTGCTTTCACAGATTGGGTGTGTTCAATGGCAAAAATCGTCTTGAAGGTCTCGGGTATGAAGTGCGGCGGCTGCGAGAATCTGGTTCAGGACGCCGTCAAATCCTGTGCCGGCGTTTTATCAGTCATCGCTTCCCACAAGGCTGGCACGGTCGAGATCGATTACGACCAAACCCAGACCGACTTGGCCTCGGTCAAGAAGGCCATCACCGAAAAAGGCTTCACCGTCGACTGAAAGTTCCCGCGCACCAACGCTGCAAGGACTGGAGCCCATTCCGGGCTCCAAAAAGATGGGATTAATGTTTGCCGTCTTGTGACGGACTACGGAGAGGTGCCGATGGATAGAACGGAATCGCGAATCGTGCCGCTTACCTGTCTAATGTCTGAGAGGTTTTCGAGCAGGGAATTGCTCCCTGGCCTTGGCGCCGCGGCTCGATACTCAAACACGAAATAGGGTATGCACATGAAAACGCCTGCACATATCGCCGTCACCGGAGCGGCTGGGCAAATCAGCTACGCATTGCTGTTTCGGCTGATTGCGGGGGACTTGCTGGGCGACGATCACCCCATCGTCTTGCATTTGCTCGAAATTCCCGAAGCCATGGCGGGACTGGACGGCGTCCGGATGGAGCTTATCGATTGTGCATCACCCCTGCTCCACGACATCGTCATATCCGATGATCCTTATGTCGCCTTCGAAAACGTCGATCTTGCCTTTCTGATCGGTGCGAAGCCACGCGGTCCCGGCATGGAGCGCAAGGATCTGTTGAGGGTGAATGCCGACATTTTCGCCATTCAGGGTCGTGCCCTAAATGTTGCCGCCAAGCGTAGCGTCAAAACCTTGGTGGTTGGCAATCCAGCCAATACCAACGCCCTGATCGCCCAGCATAACGCCCCCGATCTTCCGTCGGAAAACTTCGCGGCGATGACCCGACTCGACCACAATCGGGCAGTAAGCCAGTTAGCCCTTCATTGCGGCTGCTCGGTGAACGATATCAAGCGAGTGATCATCTGGGGCAATCATTCGACAACACAGTACCCGGACTTACACCACGCCTTGGTTCGGGGAAAACCGGCCCTCGACCAGATCGAATGGGATTGGTACGAAAAAGAATTCATCCCCACCGTACAAAACCGCGGCGCGGTGGTAATCCAAAAGCGCGGAAAATCGAGCGCCGCTTCGGCCGCCAATGCAGCGCTAGAGCATATGCGGAATTGGCTTTTCGGCACACCGGCCGGGGATTGGACCAGTATGACGGTCCTCAGCGACGGCAGTTATGACATCACGCCGGGCCTCATGTTTTCCTATCCGGTCGAAATCGAGAACGCGAAGTACCGAGTGGTACAGAATTTGGAAACCAGCGAATTTAGCCGGGAAAGGCTCAAGATCACCGAGGCCGAACTGCTGGCTGAACGCGAGGAGGTTCGTCACCTTCTTCGTTGAGTGCAGGCGGCGGCACTATCCCCCGCCGCCATCGAATGAAAATCAGCTTTTGACCAGCAGCAATTCCAGCAAAGCCTTTTGTGAATGCAGGCGGTTCTCGGCCTCGTCCCAGACCACACTTTGCGGGCCTTCGAGCACTTCGGCACTGACCTCCTCGCCGCGATGGGCCGGGAGACAATGCATGAATAACGCCTCCGAAGCCGCCAGCCTCATCAGATCCGAATCGACCTGGTAACCTTGGAAAGCATTTCGGCGCTCTGCCTGTTCCGATTCCTGGCCCATGCTAGCCCAGACGTCGGTTACGACTAGGTCCGCACCTCGCACTGCCTCCGTGGGATCGCGCATTAGTTCTACGCGACTGCCCGCCCATTCGACCAGAGCCGGGTCGGGTTCGTAGCCAGCCGGGCAGGCGATGCGAAGCCGGAAATCGAGCAGTCCTGCCGCGTGGATATAGGTTTGGCACATATTGTTGCCATCACCGATCCAGGCTACCGTCCTACCGGTAATATCACCGCGGTGTTCAAAATAGGTCTGCATGTCGGCGAGCAATTGGCAGGGATGGAATCGGTCCGTCAGACCGTTGATAACCGGCACTCGCGAATAGGCCGCGAAAGTTTCGACCATTTCGTGCGAATGGGTACGCAGCATGACGGCATCGACCATGCGCGATACGACCCGGGCGGAATCTTCGACGGGCTCGCCTCGTCCCAACTGAGTGTCCCGTGGCGAGAGAAAAATCGCGGCTCCGCCGAATTGAACCATGCCGACTTCGAACGACAATCGCGTGCGGGTCGAGGATTTCTCGAACATCATCCCAAGCACTTTGTTTTTCAGCGGTTCGTAGGGGCTCTTGAGATGCTTGAGCTCGATGGCCCGCCGGATGAGCCCGCGGAACTCATCGCTGCTCAGATCCAGCAAAGTAATCAAATGACGCGGGTTCATGCCTTTTCTCCGTTCCCGTGAGCCGTGTAGTCGGCAACCAGAGCGGAGACGCCTTCGATCAATTGCTTTTCCTCATCGTTGTTGAACACGAACGGTGGCAACAAGCGTATCGTTCGATCCGCCGTGACATTGATCAAAAGGCCACGGCTCAGTGCCTGAGGAACCAGCTCGGCACAAGGTGTGTCGAGTTCGATACCGATCATCAGGCCTTTTCCGCGAACATTGACGACTCGGGCATTGTCCGATAGCCGGTCGCGAATTCCGCTCAAGAGACGCTCACCCATTTCTGCCGCACGCTGCACCATGCCGTTTTCGGCGATGGTCTTCAATACGGCCAATGCGGCGTTACAGGCCAGGGGATTACCGCCGAAGGTGGACGCATGTTTGCCGGCGGTCAACATCTCGGCGGCGATTCCTCTAGCGACGCAGGCGCCGATAGGCACGCCGTTGCCTAAGGCTTTAGCCAGGGTCATGACATCGGGTGCGATATCGTAGTGCTGGAATGCGAACCACTTACCGGTCCGACCAATACCGGTCTGAACCTCGTCCAGCATCAGAAGCCAGCCGCGCTGATCACAGATGCGGCGAAGGCCGGGTAGATAGTCGTCGGCTGGAACGCGTACGCCACCCTCGCCCTGCACCGGTTCGACCAGGACAGCCACGACCTTAGGGTCGACGACCGCCTCGACGGCCGCGAGGCTGCCGTAGGGTACTCGAACGAAACCGTCGACCAGAGGTTCAAATCCGTCCTGCACCTTGGGATTGCCGGTGGCGCTCAAGGTCGCGAGCGTGCGTCCGTGAAAGCTGCCCTCCATGACGATTACGGCGGGCCGATCTATGCCGCGATGATGTCCGTAGCGTCGAGCGATCTTGAGAGCCGCCTCGTTCGCCTCGGCGCCGGAATTACAGAAAAAAGCGTTATCCAGTCCGCTCAGACGGCACAGTTCGGCGGCGAGCTCTTCTTGCTTCTCGATCCGGTAAATGTTCGAAGTGTGCAACAATTTGCCCGCCTGCTCGCAAATGGCACGAGAAATAGCCGGATGGGCATGACCCAGGCTACATACCGCGACGCCGGAAATGGCGTCCAGATAGCGCTTGCCCTCCGTGTCCCAAAGCCATGCACCCTCGCCCCGGTCGAACATTACCGGTAATCGGGCATAAGTCGGCATTACCTGACTGGTCATCACTCGTCTTCCCCAAAACAAAAAGGCAGTCGCAAGACTGCCCCAAGAACGAAGGGAATCATTATAGTAAAAAAAAGCCTGGGTACAAGCACTTGTAGGACCAGATACCGAGGCGCGACAGCGGCGCGGGCAAACCGTCCGGTTAGCGGAAAGGCTCGCTTTTCTCCGTGAAGATTTCTCGCGTTCGGCGTCCTCCTGGCAGGACACGGTTCGATTTTTTTGCGGAAAAGACTGTCATAACGAGTAATGGATCGAGACCTGCCAAGCAGCAATAGCGAGACATTCACTACCAGCAAGGAGACCCCGCTATGGCAAATAGCTCTTTTCTCACCGATGTCAAGACCTTGAGAGAACGCGCAAGGCAGCACATCGAGCAAGGCGCGGTGACCCCGGGCTACAAGGCCGACCGCGCCACTGTCGTCAAACTACTCAACGAAGCACTAGCCACGGAAATCGTATGCGTGCTTCGTTACAAGCGCCATTACTTCATGGCGTCCGGCATCAATGCCCAAAGCGTCGCTCAGGAATTCCTTGAACATGCTAACGACGAACAGATGCATGCCGACCGCATCGCCGAACGCATCGTACAGTTGGGCGGAGAACCGGATTTATCGCCGAGCGGACTACAATCGAAAAGTCATTCGGAATACGTGGAGGGCGAGTCGCTGATCGATATGATCAAGGAAGATTTAGTCGCCGAACGTATCGCGATCGACAGTTATCGTGAGATCATCGAATATGTCGGCAATGCCGATCCCACGACCCGGGGACTTATGGAAGAAGTCCTGGCGAATGAAGAGAATCATGCCGACGACCTGGTGAATCTACTGCAAGACCTGGGGCGATAGACCGGTTGATTTCTAAAAAGGATTGGCCGTACGGCCACTCATCGAACCCTGCTCGCGCGAACCGAGATTAGACATCTGCCAGATTGCCCTTCTCTTCGAGCCAGACCCTGCGATCGGCGGCGCGCCGCTTGGCGAGAAGCATATCCAGGCGCTCGTCGGTCGCGTCTTGCTCGTCCAGGGTCAGTTGCACCAGCCGCCGGGTGTCGGGATTCATCGTCGTTTCGCGGAGCTGGGATGGATTCATCTCGCCCAAGCCTTTGAAGCGCTGGACACTAATCTTCCCCCGGATCTTTTCCGCCTCGATTCGATCGAGCACGCCTTTTTTTTCTGCTTCGTCCAAAGCGTAATAAACGTTCTTACCCACGTCGATGCGATACAGAGGCGGCATGGCGACGAACACATGCCCTGCCTCAACCAAGGGCCGGAAATGGCGAACGAATAGAGCACACAGTAGGGTCGCAATGTGATTGCCGTCGGAATCGGCGTCCGCCAGCACGCAGATCTTGCCGTAACGCAGCCCGCTCAGATCGGAGGAACCCGGCTCGACCCCGATCGCCACGCTGATGTCGTGCACTTCTTGAGATGCCAGCACGCCGCTGGAATCCACTTCCCAAGTGTTGAGAATCTTGCCACGCAAGGGCATTACCGCCTGGAATTCCTTGTCCCGCGCCTGTTTCGCGGAACCGCCGGCAGAATCGCCCTCCACCAGAAACAACTCAGTCAGCTTCACGTCCTGGGAACTACAATCGGCAAGCTTGCCAGGAAGAGCAGGCCCCGCCGTGATTTTCTTGCGGGTCACCTGACGACTGGCCTTGAGTCGCTTTTGGGCGCTCTCGATAACCAGTTCGGCGATACGCTCGCCGATGGCAGGATGTTGGTTGAGCCAGAGGCTGAACGCATCTTTCACCACGCCGGACACAAATGCCGCGCACTCGCGGGAACTGAGCCGTTCTTTGGTCTGTCCGGAAAACTGCGGTTCCTGCATCTTGACCGAAAGCACGTAGTGACAGCGCTCCCAGACGTCTTCCGGCGCGATCTTGATTCCGCGCGGGAGGAGATTCCGAAACTCGCAGAATTCCCGCACCGCCTCGGTCAAGCCGGTGCGCAGACCATTGACGTGGGTTCCACCTAAAGGCGTCGGCACCAGGTTGACGTAGCTCTCCGTAACGGGCTCGCCCGCTTCGGGCGTCCAGAGCACTGCCCAATCTACGGCCTCCTGATGACCTTCGAAATTGCCGACGAAGGGTTCTTCCGGGACGCAAGCGTTCGATCCGATACGGTCCAGCAGGTATTGGGGAAGACCGTTTTCGAAATACCAGGTCTCTTCTTCGTTGGCCTGCTCGTCCTTCAGCGTGATCTTGAGTCCCGGGCACAACACCGCCTTGGCGCGAAGCAAAGCTTTCAGGCGCGGAACAGCGACACGCGGCGTATCGAAATAGCGGGCTTCCGGCCAAAATCGGACAGTGCTGCCGGAATCACGCGTCGCCGTTGTACCGATTTCACGCAACTCCGAGGTTTTTTCACCTTGGGCGAAACTCATCGCGTAGATTTTTCCGCCCCTTCGCACCTCGACTTCGAGCCGGTCGGACAGCGCGTTCACCACCGAAACCCCAACCCCGTGCAATCCGCCCGAAAATCGGTAGTTCTTGTTGGAGAATTTCCCGCCCGCATGCAGCTTAGTCAGGATCACCTCAACCCCGGATACACCGAGTTCAGGATGAATATCCACGGGCATGCCGCGGCCGTCGTCCCGGACTTCCACCCCGCCGTCGGCCAGCAGCCGCACCTCGATGGATTTCGCATAACCCGCTAAGGCTTCGTCGACACTGTTGTCCACCACCTCCTGAACCAGGTGATTCGGGCGGGTGGTATCGGTATACATGCCGGGGCGCTTCCGGACCGGATCGAGCCCTGAAAGAACTTCAATCGATGAGGCGTCGTAAACTTCGTTCATTGAGTCTGCTGAATGGACCTGACCTCGGTTAAGCAGTCTGCGATTTCATAACCGGCCAAAATCGCCGGTCTCAAACGGCACACGAGCCGGTGGACTAAGTATGTCTCACGCCGAATTCGGCGTTTACTCAGGGCGCTAAGGCGGAGTTCGATTACATCGCCTCCAAAATCGCCCGTTTCACCGAATCCAAGGTCGCGTCCACCGTCACCGGCTTGGTCGTGCACTGGGCTATGGCCGTGTCGGGATCCTTGAGGCCATTGCCGGTGAGCGTGCAGACGATGGCGCTGCCTTCCGGAATGCGACCAGATTTGATGTCGTGCAGGGCGCCAGCCAGAGACGTAGCCGAGGCGGGTTCGCAGAAGATACCCTCCTTTTCCGCCAGAAGTTTCTGCGCCGCCAGGATGTCCTCATCGGTGAATGCTGCGAACCAGCCGCCCGACTCCTTTTGCGCGCGCCAGGCACCCTCCCACGACTGCGGATGTCCGATGCGAATGGCGGTGGCGACGGTTTCGGGATGATCTACGAATTCACCGGTGATGAAAGGCGCTGCGCCCGCGGCCTGATAGCCGCACATGATCGGCCGTTTGTCGGTCACCGGAGCGTGGGTTTCGGTACCTAGCGCGTATTCGCTGTAGCCCTTCCAATAAGCCGTGATATTGCCGGCGTTACCGACCGGCAAGCAGTGATAATCCGGCGCACGGCCAAGAGCGTCGACGATTTCGAATGCGGCGGTTTTCTGCCCTTCGATGCGGTATGGATTGATCGAGTTGACGATCGTTACCGGCGCGTGATCGGCAATTGTCTTGACCAGCTGCATCCCGGCGTCGAAATTGCCGTTGATCTGGATCACCTTGGCACCGTAGATCATGGCCTGGGCCAGTTTGCCCATGGCGATCTTGCCTTCGGGAATCAATACGAAAGCGGTAATGCCGGCACGCGCGGCATATGCGGCGGCGGCGGCCGAGGTATTGCCGGTGGACGCGCAGATGATAGCTCGGCTGCCCTCGTGTACAGCCTGGGTCACGGCCATGGTCATGCCGCGGTCCTTAAACGATCCGGTCGGGTTCAAGCCTTCGAACTTAACGTAAATATCCACATCCTTGCCGATCAGCTTCGGGATGTTGAGCAACTGGATTAATGGCGTGTTGCCCTCGCACAGACTGACGGGCCGAGTGTCCGGCGTGACCGGCAGGCGGTCGCGGTATTTTTCGATGAGGCCGGTATAGCGTTTGGTTTCAGACATGTTATTGGCGAAAGTTGATTGAAAAAACTTACACGGTCACGGAACAACCGCATTCCAGCCGAACTTCGACCGGCGAAACATGGTGCGCAGCCCCATCCCGGCGTACATGCAGCACAACCAAGGTGTAGGGATTACAGACGATGACGTCCTTGACGCCTTGGGCCAAATAGAAGTTCGGGCCGATTTCCAAATCCTTGTAATCGAACCCCTTGCTGATGACTTCGATCACGGCTTCAGGAATAAGACGGATGGCTTCGTCTTCCTCGTCAGGTTCCCGACAGAAAATGGAGATATCCGTTCGTTTCAATGACCCATCGGGAAAAGCGACGTAAACATCGGCGACATGTACGCCGGCGCAGCCGGCTTGGGATTCGGGCTTGATCGTAGCTCGTATGCGATCGACTGCTTTTTGATGTTTATACAGCGGCTGCGCTTCCCATAATGGCATACCGCCGACGATTTCGAGACGGACGCCGAGTTCGGCCGCGGTAAGGAGCTTGGGATCCATGGGTAATCCGAGAGTCTTGTCTCACTATTCCGGGTTATACCATGACCTGGACCAGAACCTGCTTGTGGTTGCTTTTGATCCAGTTTACGGATCAATCAACGGAACCTAGGCTGGCGCGGAACTGGTTCGTCTTTAAGGAAGCTCTAAACAATTGGATTCCGTTCATCCCCTTCGATAGGCCCGTCCTGAGCTAAGTCGAAGGGCTCGGGACAGGCCTTGTCGAAAGAAGTGAGTCGGAGCTTCCTTAATCTCTCATCTAACCCAGAGTCTCCAGCCGGATCCGCTTCACCGGTCCGTTGATGGCGGACAGTGCTTCGATCTCGCGGATGGCATTGTTCAGCTTTCGCTCCTGGACTTTCTGCGTCAGCATGATGACGGGTAGATGGCTTTCCCCGTTCGGCGGCTCTTTCTGGATCACCGCTTCGATACTGATATTGTGATTGGCCAGAATACGCGTCACATCAGCCAGAACGCCGGGCTTGTCCTCGGCGCTCAGGCGAAGATAGTAGGCCGTTTCGATGTCCTCGATGGGCAGAATCGGGATATCGGAAATCGCGTCGGGCTGGAAGGCCAGATGCGGCACCCGATTTTCCGGATCCGAGGTCAGCGTGCGCACCACGTCGACGATGTCCGCCACGACCGACGAGGCCGTGGGCTCAGCACCGGCTCCCGCGCCGTAATACAAAGTTGGCCCCACTGCATCGCCCTTGACCAGGACCGCGTTCATGACGCCATTGACGTTGGCGATCAGCCGCCGCTCGGGAATCAACGTCGGATGCACGCGCAGTTCGATGCCTTTTTCAACGCGGCGAGCGATGCCGAGTAATTTGATTCGATAACCCAAAGCTTCCGCATAGGCTACGTCGAGTGCCGTAACGCCGCTGATGCCTTCGGTCCAGACCTTGTCGAACTGCAACGGGATACCGAAGGCAATGGAGGCCAGGATCGTCAGCTTATGGGCGGCATCGATACCCTCTACGTCGAAGGTAGGATCGGATTCGGCATACCCAAGCGCTTGCGCTTCCTTGAGCACGTCCACGAAATCCCGGCCCTTTTCGCGCATTTCCGTGAGAATGAAATTGCAGGTACCGTTGATGATGCCCGCCAGCCATTCCACCTTGTTGCCGGAAAGCCCCTCGCGCAACGCCTTAATGATGGGAATGCCGCCCGCCACGGCCGCTTCGAACGCCACCATCAGACCCTTTTCGCTGGCCTTGGCGAAGATCTCGTTGCCGTGCAACGCGATGAGCATCTTGTTGGCGGTGATGACATGCTTCCCGGCGTCCAGCGCCCGCATGACCAGATCTTTCGCCGGGTCGAGGCCGCCTATCAGTTCCACGACGATGTCCACCTCGGGATCGGTGACGACTTCGTACGGATCCGTAGTCAATCGGATGCCGGCGGTGTCGCAAATCCTGGTACGGTTGAGGTCTCGAGCCGCCACGACACTGATGTGGATTTCCCGGCCGGCCCGGCGCGTAATTTCGTCGGCGTTCCGCTTGAGAACCTTGACCGTACCGCCCCCAACCGTACCCAAACCGAGCAAACCGATGTTTACGGGTTTCAAAACGCTCTCCTATGAAGCAACAAAAATGCCGGAATTATACTGAGTTATCCTTGCGCATCATATGCCGTATGCCGCGGATCGCTTGGCGAGTACGGTGTTCGTTCTCGATCAAGCTGAAGCGAACATGATCGTCGCCGTACTCGCCGAAGCCGATGCCGGGAGACACCGCCACCTGCGCCTCCAGCAGGAGTTTCTTGGCGAATTCGAGAGACCCGAGATGTTTGTACTGTTCAGGAATAGGCGCCCAGACGAACATGGTGCCCTTGGGTTTCTGGACCGTCCAGCCGATGTTGTCCAGTCCTGCGCATAAGACGTCGCGGCGAGAGCGGTAGGTCTCGCGTATCTCGGCGACGCAATCCTGAGGTCCTTCCAAGGCGGCGATCGCCGCCACCTGGATCGGCGTGAACGTACCGTAGTCCAAATACGACTTGATGCGTCCCAAGGCCGCAACCAGTTCGCGGTTGCCACACATGAAACCAACCCGCCAACCGGGCATGTTGTAGCTCTTGGAAAGCGTGAAGAACTCGACGGCGATGTCGGTGGCTCCCGGCACCTGCAAGATGGACGGTGCGGTGTAGCCGTCGAACACCAAGTCCGCATAGGCAATATCGTGCACCACCCAGATCCGGTATTCCCGTGCCAGTTCGACGACCTTTTCGAAAAATTCCAGCTCCACGCATTGAGTGGTCGGATTGCCTGGGAAATTTAGGATCAGCATCTTGGGCTTGGGCCAGGAGGTCTTGATGGCTTTTTCCAACTCCTCGAAGAAATCCACCCCCGGCACTAGCGGCACGTGGCGTACGTCCGCCCCTGCCAGCACACAGCCGTAAGGATGGATGGGATAAGCGGGATTCGGCACCAGCACCGCGTCGCCCGGCCCCAAGGTGGCGAACATCAGATGAGCCAAGCCCTCTTTCGACCCGATGGTAACGATTGCCTGGGAGTCGTAATCGAGCTCGACGCCGAAACGGCGACGGTACCATCCGCAAATGGCTTTGCGAAGGCGGGGAATGCCTTTGGAAACGGAATAACGATGGGCCGTCCCTTTTTGCGCCACCTCGACCAGCTTGTCGACGATGTGCTGGGGCGTGGGTCTATCCGGGTTCCCCATGCCGAAATCGATGATGTCGACACCTTGGGCGCGTTCCTTAGTCTTGAGTTCGTTAACGATATTGAAAACGTAAGGGGGCAGGCGCTTAATACGTTGAAATTCTTCCATCCAGGACTCTTTGCGTAAGGGAGTATTCTTAAAGCGGAACCTAGGCGCGTAACCAAGCAACTTACAGTACCGATGCGGTTTTTGCCTGTCAACGGCGCTTTGGGAATGGAGCAAAGAGGCAAACACCCCGTATAACCACGGTCCCCGACGCTTGCGGCTATACGCGGGCTTAATCCTGAAACGGGACATGCTTTAGACGTTCCCGTTCGCGCCGAGCGAACGGGAGCGCACGCCACAGGAAAGGGCAGGCACACCGATGTGCCATAGAAGCCCTGACGCTATCGACCGCGCTCAGGGAAGGCTTATTTCAGCGTTGATGTGTTGCTATGATTCGCAAACGGCGTGACTCGATACCACAAGTCACGCTATGACATCGGATGGTAGATGAGAACATCCCTAAACGGCAAAGCTTTCCCCGCAGCCGCAGGTCGCCTTGACGTTGGGATTGTCGAATCGAAACGCTTCGTTGATTCCTTCCCGGCGATAATCCACTCGCACGCCCGAGAGATAGGCCAGATCGTTATTCCTCACGACGACTTTCACGCCGTGTTGTTCGAATACGGAATCGTCTGGTTCCACAGCATCGGCGTATTCGACGACATAGGCGAACCCAGTGCAGCCGGACTTTTTCACGCCCAGCCGTAGCCCTACGCCTTTGCCACGCTTTTGCAGTTGCTTGGCGATTTGCTCCGCTGCCTTCTCAGTTAAGGTAATGGACATACTCGTAATCTCTGTCGAATCGCTGGTTCAAAAAGCTTAATAGAAGCTCAGGGCATAGCCTTTTAAATAATCGGCATCACTCCCCGGCTTTCGGACGTGGATATGCCCACGAGCTTTTTCAAGACATCCAAAAAACGGTCGACTTCCGTCTCGGTGTTACTCTTGCCAAAGCTGACACGTACCGCGCTCTTGGCGACTTCCGGCTCAACCCCCATGGCGACGAGTACCGGGCTCGGCTCGCCGGCACCGCTGGCACAGGCAGAACCGCTCGACACCGCTATGCCCTGCCGGTCAAGATTCATGACTAAGGCCTCGCCGTCGTACCCTGCGATACCGAACTGCACGGTATTCGGCAAGCGTTCCGAACCTTCGGCAAACACGACCGCGCCGGGGATAGTCTTCAACCCGGCTTCCAACCGTTCGCGGAGACCGAGCAGGCGGGCGCGTCTTTCCTCCAACTCGGACAAAGCCAGCTCCGCCGCTTTGCCGAAACCGACAATGGCGGCAACGTTTTCGGTACCGCCGCGAAGCCCTTGCTCCTGCCCGCCGCCGTGCAGCAGAGGCTCGAGCATAACGGCTTTATCGAGGATCAGCGCCCCCACGCCTTTGGGGCCGTAAATCTTATGCCCCGAGAGTGACATCATATGTACGCCGCTGGCTTTGAAATCGATCGCGATCTTGCCCGCTGCCTGCACCGCATCGCAATGGAAAACAATGCCCAGCTCGCGAAACCAACCGGCGATCGGCGCGATATCCTGAATCACGCCGGTTTCGTTGTTAGCCAGCATTAGGGTTGCAAATCGAATCTCGCCGGCCGGCAAAGATTCGATGAAAGCCACATCGGCCAAACCGTCTCGACCCACCGGAATCGTTGCAATCCGCCAGCCCCGAGCCTTTAGAAACTCCAAGGGCTCCGAAACCGATGGATGTTCGGTGGCGCCCGCAACGATCAATCCCGGCTCGCGGGCAAAAGCTAGGCCCTTCAAGGCCAAGTTATTGGCTTCGGTCCCGCCACTGGTAAACACGACCTCGGACGGATGAGCCCCCACCAGAGCAGCGACCTGCTCCCTGGCCGTATCGATTGCGCCGCGGCAGATCCGCCCCATTCGGTAAAGGCTGGACGGGTTACCGTAAAAGGCCCCGAGATACGGTGCCATCGCTTCCAGAACCCGCTCGTCCAGCGGAGTGGTCGCATTGTGGTCGAAATAAAGCATCGCGTGGAAAGCTAAATACGCGTTTCCCTACGCAAAAGCATGTCGATACCCTGAACACCGGACGCCTGCTTGTCCTGACGTTCGGCGACCATACGCACGTTCTTGCGCTGCAGGACATCCGCCAAGCTGATCGAGGCCAAATACTCGCGAATCTGCTCGCTCAATCCCAACCAAAGATCATGGGTCAAGCAGGGCTGGTTGTTCTGGCAGTTGGCTTTACCGCCGCAGCGCGTCGAATCGATGGCTTCGTCGACCGCGATAATGATGTCGGCGATACTGATTTGGCTGGCATCGCGGCTCAATTGATAGCCACCTCCTGGGCCTCGCACCCCCTCGACCATTCCGGCCCGACGCAAACGCGCGAACAACTGCTCGAGATAGGACAGCGAGATGTGCTGTCGTTTCGCGATATCGGTCAATGTCACCGGCCTTTTTTCGCTATGATAGGCCAGATCCAGCATGGCGGTGACAGCGTAGCGGCCTTTCGTCGTTAAGCGCACGGCATGACTCCCGGAAATTCACACCAATTTCGTGGGAATTCAGGTTCACATATCCTAGAAAAATAGTCAATTATTTAAGAAACCTTCGGTTTCGGCTGTCAAGGCGATAGCATCATGCATTCGAAATCCTGGCAATTTTGGATCGATCGCGGCGGCACCTTCACCGACATCGTCGCCCGTCGGTCGGACGGCCTCCTCCTGACCCACAAGCTTCTATCGGAAAATCCGGACCGCTACCGCGATGCCGCCCTCCAGGGCATCCGCGATGTGTTGGGTCTGGCGCCCGATGCGCCACTCGGCGACGCCAACATCGAACTCGTCCGGATGGGCACCACGGTGGGAACAAACGCGCTCCTGGAACGGAAAGGTGAACCGACAGTCCTTGCGATCACGCGAGGTTTCGCTGACGCCCTCCGCATCGGCCATCAGAACCGACCCGATATCTTCGCCCTGAATATCCGCCGCCCCGAACCGCTTTACCAAAAGGTCGTCGAAATCACAGGGCGCATCGACGCCCACGGCTCTGAGGTGGAACCGCTCGATCTTACTGAGGCGGAACGACGGCTCCACGAGGCCTACCGGGACGGTTTTCGGTCGCTCGCTGTCGTGCTCATGCACGCTTGGCGAAAGCCGGATCACGAACTCGAACTGGAAAAGCTGGCCAAGGCGATCGGCTTCACGCAAGTCTCCCTTTCCCACCGCGTGAGCCCCGCCATGAAGTTGATCGGGCGAGGCGATATCACGGTCGCGGATGCTTATCTGTCCCCGGCATTGCGCCGTTATATCGATCAGGTCGAGGCTGGCTTGGGCACCGAGCCGAATGGCAAGATGCCGGAAGGCCAAAAACGCAAGCTGCTGTTCATGCAGTCCAACGGTGGATTGGCGGACGCCCGCCGGTTCCAGGGCAAGGACTGCATTCTCTCGGGTCCCGCCGGAGGCATCGTCGGCGCGGTGGCTGTCTCCCGTCTCGCCGGCTTCGACCGCATCGTCACCTTCGATATGGGCGGCACATCCACCGACGTCGCGCATTACGCCGGCGAATTCGAGCGCAGCCAGGAATCCGAGATTGCCGGCGTCCGGCTAAGAGCCCCTATTCTGAATATTCACACGGTCGCGGCGGGAGGAGGTTCGATCCTGCATTTCGACGGCCTACGCTTTAGAGTTGGGCCCGACTCGGCCGGAGCCAATCCGGGACCCGCCTGCTACCGGCGCGGCGGACCTTTATGCGTGACCGACGCCAACGTCATGGTTGGAAAAATACGCCCGGAGTTCTTTCCGCACGTGTTCGGACCGAACGGCAATGAGGCTCTCGATACCGAGATCGTTCGGCGCAAATTCCGGGAACTGGCCGAGACCATCCGATCAGACTCAGGCCGAGCGCTGTCGTCCGAAGAAGTGGCGGAAGGCTTCATCGACGTGGCGGTGGAGAACATGGCCGCCGCCATCAAGACGATTTCGGTGCAGCGCGGCCACGATCTGGCCGATTACGTCCTGTGCTGCTTCGGCGCCGCCGGCGGCCAACATGCTTGCAAGGTCGCCGAACGGCTCGGCATCGGCAAAATTTTTCTGCATCCACTGGCCGGCGTATTGTCGGCCTACGGCATGGGTCTTGCCGATTACCGCGTCGTCAAGGAACGGGCGATCGCCGAGCGGCTGAACGATGCCGCTATCCTAGTGCTTCGTGCGAAGCTTGATGACCTCGAAGCCGAAGGGCGCGCGGAACTCTCGGCCCAAGATGTTCCACCGGAACGGATCGTCGCAACCCGCCAGGCGATGCTCCGTTACGAAGGAACCGACACCTTGTTTGCCGTACCGCTCGGCGATTCGGTGGAAATGCGGACGGTATTCGAGGAGCGCCACCGCCAGCGCTTCGGCTTCGTTTACTCCGACAAGGCCCTGCTGGTCGAGACGGCAGCTGTGGAGCTGATCGGCCTGAACGAACCGGTCGAAGAGCCGGTTTTACCTTTGGAACCCGAAACCACACCGGTCCCCATCGCCCGAGTTCCAATGTACTCCGGGCGAAGCCATCACGATACCCCGGTTTACCGGCGCGAGGACTTGAAACCGGGCGTGCGCTTGCAAGGCCCTGCCATCCTGATCGAACCCAATTCAACCACAATCATTGAACCCGGTTGGCAGGGCGAGATTACCGCCCGCAACCATCTCATTCTCAGCGCTCACGAAGCGATCGACCGTGCGGATAGCCCGCCGGAAACCGAGGCAAAGGAGCAGCCGCTCGATCCGGCGCGTCTCGAAATCTTCAACCGGCTGTTCATGTCGGTGGCCGAGGACATGGGCTATACGCTCCAAAACACGGCCCACTCGGTGAACATCAAGGAACGTCTCGATTTTTCCTGCGCGCTGTTCGACGGGAACGGCGAACTCGTCGCCAACGCCCCGCACATTCCGGTTCACCTGGGTTCCATGGACGAAAGCGTCAAAGCGCTGATCGCGCGTCACGGGGACAAACTGCGGCCAGGCGACGTCTGGCTCATCAATTCCCCCTATCACGGCGGTACGCATCTGCCGGACATCACCGTCATCACCCCGCTATTCGACGATGCGGGCGAATCGGTCCTGTTCTATCTCGCCTCGCGCGGCCATCACGCCGACGTGGGCGGCATCACGCCCGGCTCGATGCCGCCCCGATCCACATCTATCGATCAGGAAGGGGTTCTGAGCTCCGGTCTCAAGATCGTCGAAAACGGACGCTTGCTCGAATCGGCCATCCGCGACTGGCTGAACGCGAACCCCTACCCGGCCCGCGATCCTGACCGAAACCTCTCGGATCTCCGCGCCCAGATCGCCGCCAACGTGAAAGGCGTGCAGGCGCTCCGCGGCATGCTGGCACGCTATTCTCTGGCGACGGTCCAGTGTTACATGAGGTATGTACAAGACAATGCGGAAGAAGCGGTGCGGCGGGTGATCGCGCGGCTCTGCGACGGCGAGTTCGAAGTGCCGCTGGATTCCGGTGCGGTCATCCGCGTGGCGATTCGCGTCGATAAGGAAAAGCGGCAAGCCTCGATCGATTTTTCCGGAACCTCGCCGCAACAGCCCGACAATCTAAACGCCCCGGCCGCTGTGTGCAAAGCCGCCGTCCTTTACGTATTCCGTACCCTAGTGGACGACGATATTCCGCTGAATGCCGGCTGTCTGCGTCCGCTCGACATCCGGATTCCCGAAGGCTCCCTGCTGAACCCGCGCTATCCTGCGGCGGTCGCAGCGGGAAACGTGGAAACCTCGCAGCACATCGTGGATGCCGTGTACGGCGCGCTGGGCGTGCTGGCCGCCTCCCAAGGCACGATGAACAATTTCACCTTCGGCAACACGCGCTATCAATACTACGAAACCATCTGCGGCGGAGCCGGCGCTGGAGCCGGTTTCGACGGTGCAGACGCCGTGCACACGCACATGACCAATTCCTGTATCACCGACCCCGAAGTACTGGAATGGCGCTTTCCGGTACGGCTAGAAACCTTCGCCATCCGCCGGGGTAGCGGCGGCGAGGGCTTGTACAAAGGCGGCGACGGCGTCATCCGAAAAATCCGGTTTCTTGAGCCCATGACCGCCGGAATCGTGTCCAGCCGTCGCCTACAGCCGCCATTCGGCCTCGCTGGCGGAAATCCCGGAGCCTGCGGGAGAAACCTCGTGATCCGACGCAACGGAGCCGTGGAAATTCTCGGATCTCAGGCCGAAACCGACATGGCCGAGGGCGATGTGTTCGTCATCGAGACGCCCGGGGGCGGCGGATACGGAAGTTCGATGGAGCCGGGTCCCACGGACTCGGGCTCTCGGAAAACCGCCAATTGATGACTGTTTTTTGATGGAGAGGTGATCAGGTGAAGAGCGTTTGCGTTTTCTGCGGTTCCAGCCCCGGCAAACGCCCCGAGTACGGAATTGCTGCCGAAACCTTGGGCCGGCTGCTGGCCGAACGAGGTTTGGAACTCATTTATGGCGGTGGAAACGTGGGTCTCATGGGCATTCTATCGAATGCCTGCCTTGCGGCCGGAGGGCGGGTTATCGGCGTCATCCCGAAAGCTTTGATCGGCCGTGAGGTAGAAGGTCAAACGGTAGAACACACCTCTCTTACCCGACTCGAAGTGGTCGATTCGATGCACGCCCGCAAAGCCCGTATGGCGGAACTCGCCGACGCCTTCATCGCGATGCCCGGAGGGTTCGGCACCTTCGAGGAGCTCTTCGAAATCCTAACCTGGGCTCAGCTTGGATTTCACCGCAAACCGATAGGGATTCTCGATGTGGAAAGCTATTACGAACCTCTCCTGAGCTTATGCGATCGAGCTCTCGCGGAAGGTTTCCTGAAACCCGAGAGCCGAAGGCTACTGCTGGCCCACACCGACCTGGAAGCGCTTTTGGAATCCCTGGCCGCCTACAAGTCTGAACCAGTCGCTCCGTGGATTCAGGACGAGAAGCAGTTGTAATTCCGTTCGGAATTCAAATGGAAATTCATTGTAGGATGGGTAGAGCAAAGCGAAACCCATCGATAGTGGGGTAGCGCCTTATCTCCGCTCAAGACAGGCTCTGCGTAAGCCACCGATTTGAGGTGGCTTTGCATTCGAAATCAAGAAATTTAGTGGTATGCACCAAGTTATCCGGCGGTCATAGTCGATGTTAAGGAGACGCCCGGACTACCTGGTCGGACGCTTACGTTGTTGCTGGCTGTCTGGTTGAGACTGGACAGTTAACGCTGGCAGCCAAGACTGGCTGTACTCATAACCGCTTACCAGGACAAGAGATTCCGAATAGCCTGAAGCTTCTCTGGATTCAGACCATTGAGGTCTTTTTCATCGATCCACTTCTCGCTCAGTAACCTGGCAAATACAAGGATGAGTTCCGAATAGCGGTAATCGTATTTTTCATCAAGCGCTCTTTGCTGCTTCGTGAGATAGTTATGAACCGCCCAAAGGTCTTCGGGCTTTTCCGCCTTCGCAGCCATATCTTTAAACTTGGCTATGATTGCGGCGTATTCCTTCTCGAGCGCTTTATCAAAAGCTCGCCTTGCGACTTTTTTCTCCGAATCAGACCATTTGAAGCGCATGATGACGTCATACTAAGTTGAGCTCTAACGTTCGCGATTACCGGCAACGAAAAAGCTGGGCGACGAGGAGCACTGATTTTCACCGCCCGCGTTGATAGCGTTCTTGAGCGATATTACCAAAGCTTCCACCATGGCCTTTTGCTTTGAGCTGATTTTTGACTTGCAAATGATGAACCGATTGTGCCATCGAAAACCTCAAAATCGTCGTCTTCAGAACTCGGTTCGTCGTGCTTGAAACCAACAATGGACTTGGCTGTTTGCAGAGGGATCTCAAAAAAATAGTCGACTTCAGCCTCTCTGCCGCCAGCTTTCTTTTGCTCCTCTGAAAATTCACGTTCAATTGCCAAATATCCTTCTGGCAGTGCCCCAAAGCTATTGATGTGATCAATGCTCTTTTGCGCATCGTGCTCAATGCGCCAAATTTGTTCCCCATTCGTCCACAGCTCTGAAGAGCAGAACATGACGTGTTCTTCAATTGAACAGGCGATAACTTCACAATTCTTCGAGAGTGAAGCGAGAGATTTCTGTTTTACAAAATCATGTTCACAGTGATTGATGACTAGGACAAACCATCCATTGGACAGAGCGCGCCCGGTAAAAAGGAACTCACCGTATTGTGCCGTTTCTCCCGTAGGTGTAAGCTCAAGTTCCTGAATCACGGCTTCGGGCGATTTTCCCCTCACTGCCAACCAAGATATCGCGTTACCCACCTATGGCTCCCCTTTATGACGCCCGACGCCGAGGATGAACCGCGGCACATCAGCGCCATTTGTCACCGCCGATGTAAAAATGACCCCTGACACCGAAGTAAATTTGACCCCTTGGGGGAAAATGGCGGCTTTTTTGAGCCGCGGAAATGTTGACTCAGGAGCAGTCAGTGGAGATCAAAGTATTGGCCCGACAGGGCCATGGCATCAAAGCCATCGCGCGGGAGCTGGGCGTCTCGCGCAACACGGTACGCAAGTACCTGCGCAGCGAAAGCGCGTTGCCCCGGTACCGGCTGCGGGCGCCCCGCCCCTGCAAGTTGGATCCCTTCAAAGCCTATCTGCAGCAACGCATCGAGGCGGCACGTCCGCATTGGATTCCGGCCACGGTGCTGCTGCGAGAGCTTCGTGAACGGGGCTATGCAGGCGGCATCAGCCAGCTCAAGGCGTATCTCGCCCCCTTCAAACGGCGACCGGAAGAACCGGTGGTCCGCTTTGAAACCCCACCGGGCCGCCAGATGCAGGCCGATTTCACGACGATCCGGCGGGGGCGCGATCCGCTCAAAGCCTTCGTGGCCACGCTGGGGTTCAGTCGCGCCACGTTCGTGCGCTTTTCCGACCGCGAGGACAGCGCGGCCTGGTTGACGGGGCTGCGCGAGGCCCTCCACTACTTCGGCGGGGTGCCCGAAGAGGTGCTGTTCGACAATGCCGGCGCCATCATCACCGAACGGGACGCCTACGGTGAAGGCCGGCACCGCTGGCACCCGGCCCTGTACGCGCTGGCCGGGGCGTATGGCTTCCGGCCCAAGGTCTGCCGGCCGTACCGGGCCCAAACCAAGGGCAAGGTGGAGCGCTTCAACGGATACCTGAAAGCCAGCTTCATCACGCCACTGGCGGCCACGCTCAAGAGCGCCGGCTTGACACTCGATGTCGAGACCGCCAATGCCCAGATCGGCCCCTGGCTCGATCAGGTGGCGCATCAACGGGTGCACGGCACCACCGGCGTACAGCCCGCGGTGCGATTGGCCGAAGAGCGCCTCGCCCTGCGGCCGTTGCCGGTTCAGGCACCCCAAGGCTTGCCGGCACCCCAGCGGCACGTTGGCCGCGTCTTGCCCCATGACAGCCTGCAACATCCCCTGTCGGTGTACGACCAGTTGCTGGAGGTGACGGCATGAATCTGCAGCACGCCCGGATTACCGAACTCAGCCAAAGCCTGAAGCTCGAGCGGATCGGGTCGGACTGGCCCCACCTGGCCCAGCAGGCCGCCGATCGCGAGGAGAGCTTTGCCGACTTCCTCGAGAAACTGCTCATCGCCGAGGCCAAGGCCCGCGCCGAACGCACCCGGCAGACCTTGCTCAAGATGGCCACCTTGCCGGTCGTGAAGACTTTGGAGCAGTACGACTTTGCTTTCTCCTTGGGAGCGCCCCGGGCCCAGCTCCAGGAACTGGCGGGTTTGAGCTTTATCGAGCGCACCGAGAACATCGTCCTGCTCGGCCCCAGCGGGGTTGGTAAAACCCATCTGGCGATCGCCTTGGCCTACCGCGCGGTGATGGCCGGCCTCAAGACACGCTTCGTCACCGCCGCCAATCTGATGTTGCAACTCACCGCCGCACACCGCCAGGAGCGTCTCAAGGAGTACTTCAACCGGGTCGTGATGGCGCCCAGGCTGTTGGTCATCGATGAGATCGGCTATCTGCCGCTCGGACGTGACGAAGCGAATCTCTTCTTCAACGTCGTCGCCAAGCGCTACGAGCGCGGCAGCCTGATTCTCACCAGCAACCTGCCGTTCACCCAGTGGGCGGGCACCTTTGCCGATGATCAGACCCTGACGGCCGCGATGCTGGATCGGCTCCTGCATCACGCCCACATCGTGCAAATCACCGGCGACAGTTACCGATTGAAGGACAAGCGCAAGGCAGGCACAACCCCGCCGCAGACAGCGGCCGTCGAATAACTTTTGGGCCTCAAGGGGTCAATTTTACTTCGGCGATAAACCCTCAAAAGGGGTCACTTTTCAGTCGGCGTTGACAGCCATTATGCTCCACCACATTGTTAGGCATCTCTTACCATTGACCGAAAGGCGAACACCAGCGAGTTCAAAATCTCCTGCTCGATAGGGAACTCGCCTTGCAACTTGAACTCTGAGGTGCCTACCCAACCAGAAAACGCATCTCCGATGCAGAAGCCAAGCATCACTTCATTCTTACTTCTAGGCTGCCACACCCTCGCGTAACTCCCGTAAGTGCCTTCCAGGCAAGGCTGGAGATCTCGCTGCAAGATGAACGCATCTAATGCCTCGGCGAACTCGCTCAGGTTCAAGAATGTAAGCGACGTACTCCTGTCCGTGAATCTTCCGTGCCCGATGTTAACGGCACCGCTAAACGCGAATGACGGAAAATCATCACCCTCATTCCGCCGAATTTCGATCCAGGTCTTGCCATCGGACGATGAGATGCGCATGTCTCTTTCTTCTTGATCCTGAACACAAAGGTACGGAAGCTCAGCTGAAAGAAGCCAAGTGAAGCCGCTAAACCTGATTTATAAGCCAACCTTCCAAACAGTCATAGAGAGAAGCATCCCTTAATAAATTGGATTCGGCCAACTCTGAATAGCCACCTTGGTAGGATGAAGTGAGAAACGAACCGGATTAATCGCGTTTGATGCTTATCCTGAGATTTTATGATTCATGTCAATCTGCTGAATGCGAGCCGTGAAGGGTCGAAACGGGTGTTGAGGCGATAAAGAGAAAACGCGATGCGTGCGATCACGACAAGTGCAGCGGTGCTCGAAAGTCCTTTGCCTGTCGAAGGGTAGTTCCGGTCGTCACCGCATCCTACGGTCCTTTCGTCCTACAAGAGACGCCGAGCTTTGCTCGGCGCGATAACGTCAAAGCTCAGCGGCGCGCCGCTTGCGGGGGTCTTCCGAAGCGCGTTGTGGGGCATTTATGCCTTGGGTTTCCCGACCTCCATAGGGTGTCTTGACGTAACTTTTCCTCAACTTAAGGAAAGGTGCTTCAATGAAGCGAAAGCTGAAATACCCTGGAATTGTCATTAGAACAAAGAAGACAACAGACCAAAGACATGCCACATAGAAATTGGAAATATCCATGACTCTTTCATTCACAAACTTAGCTGCGTAAAACACTACAAAAAAGTGCAGAAGGTAGATGGAGTATGAGTATTCTCCAATGCGCCCGATAAATTTCGACAACCCGGATTTCGAGTGGGAGAACGAATTGTCATACCAAGCGATACCTATAGCGTATGCGAAACCTTCGATTGTCGGAAGAATTATCCAAAGAGGACTAGGAGATGGATATGAAGGGTTCTTATAAAAGCCTCCTTGAAAATCAAAATACCAATATATAATCGTGAAAACCACGATTATCAGTAGAGCAATAATATGACGATTGGCAATGTAAGAACGGAACTGATAGAAGAACATTCCTAGCACAAACTGGTCTATTCGGCCAATAATTGTCCAGTAAGCCAATGACTGGATTTCTCCTTTCTCGTGATAGAGAAACAAACGTAATGAAATGGCTGCGGCGATAACAGAAAGCAGCCATAGCTTTGATTTTGCCAGCATCCAGAGAAACAGAGGGAGAATTATGTAATAATGGAACTCCACTGTAATTGACCACCCACCGTTGGGAAGGGATGGGAATATAGCACCCTTCGCAATGGAGTAGGCATAGCTAGAAAGACTCTGGCCGTTGACAAACTGCCTGATGCCGACGATCAGAACTACAACCACTAACAGAGGGAATAGACGCAGAGCACGATTCCAAATGAACGCCCTATAGTCAATCGACTTGCCGTCGAGTAGTTTTGTGAACAAATAACCACTGAGAGTCATAAATAGAGCTACGCCAGTGTGCCCTTCATCGAGTATAGAGAAGGGGAATAGCGTTGGAACATAGTCGAATGGGACTGGGTAGCCATTCGCTGCATGCGTGAAATGCCACGTAAAAACCATGAAGGCAGCCAAGGCCCTAACGTGGTCGAGAGCTATGAAGTGTGCGCCGGATGATGATCTCATATTGTCCTGGGTTTAGTTGGCACGGAGTAATGGTCAATTTCGTGTATCCGGAGCTGATCAGGTGGAAATTTTTTCGACATCTTCCTGAACGCGATCCTTGAAGACGCCCCATCAATAACTTGGGCTAAATCGGGGATTCAATTCGGTTTCTACCAATGCCGCTCGGCCTTTTCACCAGCATCAAAACCATTGCCTGGATGCTCTCCCGCGACACACAGCCGCTTTTAGCAGTTCTGAGCCTCACCGTGGCAAAGGTGGATTCAATTGGATTAGTGGTCCTCAGGTGAATCCAATGCTCCGCCGGAAAATCGTAGAACGGCAACAGCGCTTCCTGCCGGGTGGCGGCCATCCAGATCTCGTGCAGCGCCGCTTTGGCTTTGGGCTGTTGGCTCTTCGGCAGCTTATTGAGCACATTCGCCGTTTTATGGACCCAACAGCGTCGGCCACGGGTGGTCCCGTACACCTGCGGTAAGGCTTTCCAAAAGCCTAAGGCGCCGTCGCCGATGGCTAGGTGCGGATCAAGGGTGAGACCCCGGGCTTTGAGATCCAACAGCACCTCGCGCCAGGACTGTTCGCTCTCCCGATAACCGTCGGCCAACGCCAGCAACTCCTTCTTGCCGTCCGCCGTAGCCCCTATCACCACCAGAATGCACTGCGCCGCATCCTCCAGCCGCACCCCGAAATGAATGCCATCTACCCAGAGATACACATAACGCCGGTTCGACAAATCCCGCCGCGACCAACGCTGATGCTCGTCCTTCCAGACCTCTTTCAAGCGGCTGATCGTATTCGCCGACAGCCCCGGCGCCTCCCGCCCTAACAGCGCCATCAGCGCCTCCAGAAAATCCCCAGCCGCGATCGCCGTCGCCAGCCGCAGCTGGGCACCTTGCCGTAACTACTCCGTCAAGACATCCGCCACCGGCGCGGCTACCCCTGGATTCTTCAGCGCAATGATCTTATCTTCACTCATGGCGTATTCGCTCCTCTTGTAGGAATGGATGACCTCGAAGACCATCCCGAATACGCCGCCTACCTCATCCACAACTTTCGAGCATAATTCCAATACTGGCTCCGCTGACCGGAATGGTGAATCTGGCCTGGAGCTGGCCGCTTTGCCGACACAAAATGGAATTAGGCCAATAGTCCGTCGATCAAATCCTTGTATACCTCGGACTGCCGCCCTGTCTTGAGCCGGCTGGCGACTACGATGCTCCGCAAGTCGGCGAGAGCGCGGTCGAAATCGTCGTTGACGATGAGGTAATCGTACTCGTTGTAATGCGACATTTCCGAGATGGCGTCGCGCATGCGGCGGGCGATGGTGTCTGGATCGTCCTGGCCGCGTGCTTTGAGTCGCTCTTCCAGCGTGCGGAGCGAGGGCGGCAGGATGAAAATGGAAATGCAATCAGGCATTAAAGTCCGGATTTGACGGGCACCCTGCCAATCGATCTCGAGCAACACGTCCTGTCCCCCGGCCAAGGCATTTTCCACGGTCGCCCGAGCCGTGCCGTAATAGTTGTCGAACACCCTGGCGTGTTCCAAAAACTCGCCGGCCTCGATCATCGTTTCGAACTCGGCATGGCTCACAAAGAAATAATCCCGGCCGTGAACTTCGCCCGGACGCTGCGCCCGCGTGGTATGCGACACCGACACCGTAAACCCATCGAGATTTTCCCGCAGCGCTTTGACTAGGCTAGTTTTTCCGGCGCCGGACGGGGCCGAAACGATGAACAGCGTGCCGATATTCATATGCTTCAAGAATGATACCGCATGGTGTGACGACTTCCGGCCCACGCCGTAGCGTTGACCAAGGGTCGTTAGCTTAGCATGTCAATGGTTGAGGTCGTGAGAATCGGCCGTCTACCGCAAGGTGTATAAAAAACTGGCGAGATGCCGGGCATCCTCTTCGGTGACGGCGGTATTCGGCATGGCGGTCAGAGGATCGATTGCGGGCGGATCTTGAATCCAGCGCACCAGATTTTCCGGTGTATTGGTCAGTATGCCGGCAATGTAGACACGGCTTGCAATGCCGCTCAAAGGCGGGCCCACCAGGCCGTTCGCGCCTTCGATTCCGGGAATGACATGGCAGGACCCGCAGCCGTATCGCTTTACGGCCTCTCTTCCGCGCTCTGGATCACCGCCGGCTACGAACGTCCCTATGGGCTCCTCCCGGCGATCACAGGCGCCAAACGATACGGATAGGAACAAAATCGCAAGTGCGGTTAACAGCTCGCTCCGAGCTCGGCCGATTTTGGTTCCTTCCCCCATGTCCACACTCCTGCTGTTCATTAGGATTCCCAATCGACGGGGCATTTGTGGCTCGCAAGGACTCGGAATGCGTTACAAACGGCCTCGCCGTCCTGTCCGGTCTGAAGGTGGAGTCATACTTTGAGACTCATCCGTTTGTAGAGTGTTCCGATACGAGCTTAATTAAGGGGATTCGGCCCTAAGTCGCGGTCTAGCGCGACATCGAGTAAGAAACGCCCCGCAATCAGGGAGTGACCCAAGAATTAGGTTATCGGCCTATCCCCGCGCCTTCGAAGCTTTGCTCCGAACGCTGGGGCAAGTCCGGAAAACGGTATCGAACTCCAACTGGAGAGTTCAGATTTCCAACCATGAAACCGGATTATAGAGGTTTCCTTACCGCCGGCCTTATTCCACAACTAAACCGGCACATCCGTCCGAAAAAGTTAAAAGGCTTACGTAAAAATGCTTAGCGCCCGAATTGAAATGACCTAAAAGCACTTGAGAATTACTCCCTGCTCCTTGAAAGCTCAGGAATATATCGAAGGAAATACACCCTAAACCTGCTTCAGTTCTGTTCCGATCCGCTCCCGCTCAACCCCGCCCGACGGCGGAATGCCGCTTCGCTTTCTCCCTGAGCTCTTCTGACATCCAGATCGGGAAAGCAGCCTGCTTGGCGGGATATGACCCTGCGTAACCCGCTGCTATCGTAAATCAACCGGATGATGCGCATCGGCGGAGCGCGATCATTTTTTTGCCTCGTCTGGGCGGGAATCGAGAGTTCAAGTCGGTTCATTTCCGTTGCCCCAACTGATTAAGACAATACAATCCTAAACTCCGACAACCTTCAACCGAATCCCTGCTTATCTATTGCACCTTGGCATTGCGTTTTTACCTTAATTCGATCGCAAAACGCCCACCGGGTTTCCTGAGCCTATTTTGCACACCGGACCCTCGGAATACCGACATAGAATGGCTCGCGACCGGAAAGGCACGGCGGTTTGTGCCGGGACTCGGGCGAATATTCCGCTAGAGCAAGTCATGCTAAACCTTCGAGAATCTCTGTCCAATACCGTAATCATCCCATATTGACGATGACGGCCGAAGCGGCTTATTCACCGATTGATAGCGCCGCGAGGTGGGTATGGAAAAGGGAAAATTAAAGCTTATCGACGGGCGCTCTTTGAACGGCGCTTTATCGATCGTCGCGGCACTCAGAAAGGATATCGCCGCAACCTACAATTTCGCCTTCAATCGGAGCAAAAGGGATGAACAGTGCAAAAACCTGTCCGGAAAAGGTCGGGGCTGGTTACTTCCCTACCCGTCGTACTCGAAGCCCGCTGACTACGGCTATTGGTTCTCGCCTCTGCCGCGCCAGCCTCGTACCGTGCCGGCATCGTCATTCAAACCTCGCAGACCTTTTTTTCCTTCGCGCAACTCTCGGTATCGGTCTTGATATTGCCCGCGTTCTTCGGGTGTCATCAGCGACTCACGCCCACCCTCCCCTCGACGCGGACGTACGCCTCCCCGCCCGGCGCCGCGATCCCGTGCACGCTCCTGAATTTCGCCCCGGAAGTCTTGCCGAAGGCTTTTTTGATCCTGCCGAATATCTTGAGACGGCTCCCGATAGAGTCCACTCCGCGGTTCATCGAGCAATCGACCGTGGCCGTCGCGATCTTGCGCCGAGGCTTCCTCGGCGACCAAAGCGGAAAATCCGATCAAAAGCGCAAAAACAACGGTCTCGCGTTTCGTCATTCGCTTCCTCAATTACAGTTGCGGCAATAGTCCTTAGAACTGTCCTGTCGTACTTTTCGGTGAGTCCAGCTACCATCGCTGGCAAGCCCCACCGTGCTGACGACCACGTTACCTAAGGTGTGAGCGACGCAGCACCCGATCTCCGAGTTTAACACCGACGATCGATCACAATGATGACAACGAGGATGCGGCGACGACAGCCGAGCAATGTACGCTGGAAGGCGACCGCCCGAAAATCGCGCCTCAATCGAACCCTCTCCTGGGTGTCCGTCTTTTGTCTCGCGGTGACTCTACACCATCGTGTGATGGCACGCATATCGGAGGTCACCGAAGAGCCGGCCGGCCAAATCGGTGGTATCCCCGTCTCGGTTTGGACTTATCCCAGCGACGGGCTGAAGGTCAAAGGTCTGCTGTTCCTGCCCCGCGCTCGAGACCGATTGCCGCTTATCCTCTTCAATCATGACGGTATTTCCGGCATTTCCGAGGAACATATGCGGGCCAGCGCCCGACTGGCGCGTGCAGGATACGCCGTCTTCGCCCCCTCCTATCGCGGCGAGGACGGATCGGAAGGAACCGTCGAAGTGGCGGCCGGCGAAGTGCGGGATGTGCTGAATGCTGTGCCGCCGCTGGCGCGAGTACCAGGCATCGACGCCCGGAAAGTGGCCATAGTCGGCGTCTCGCACGGCGCCCTGATCAGTGTGCTGGCCGCCGCCCAGGAACCGGAGGTCGATGCCGTCGTGGCAGCCGACGGTGTCATGGAAATTTACGGCTGGTGGCAGCATCTCGGGCAAACCGGAAAGTTAGGCCGCGACCCCCTGACCCGGCGAGTCTATGGTCATGGCCCGGAAGACAAACCGCAGGCATTTTCGACCCGTCAAGCACTGGCCCAGATTCCGAAATTAAAAGCGCCGATATTGATCCTAAAGGGCGGCAGGGATGACATCGTCCCCGTCGAGCAAGCGATCACGTTCAAAGCCCATTTGGACCGCGCTCAGCATCGCGCCACATTGAAGATTTATCCCCATTGTCGGCACGCTTTCCTGGTTTATGGACCTTATCAAACACACGGCGTCACTCTGGCTGAGCGCCTCGAGAACGAGCAGGCTTGGCATGACCTGTTGGATTTTCTAAGAAAGCACCTCAACCCTTAAATACAAGCATGCTGACCTGTCTGGTGGCGTAGTTCATTACGCTGGTTATATCCGTGTCTAATCTGGCCTGAGCAACCTGACTAACGAACGGCGTTTCCCCGACTTTCACACCCTCCGGGTTTCGTGAAAGGGTGTGAAACGCTACTCGATGTTCTGAGTCTGCTCTCTCATCTGTTCGATTAGCACTTTCATCTCTACCGAGGCCCTGGTCGTTTCCGCGTCGGCGGATTTCGAGCCCAGTGTGTTGGCTTCGCGGTTCATTTCCTGGAGCAGGAAATCGAGACGGCGGCCGACCGGTTCTTTCTGGCCCAAGGCCCGCAGGACTTCGTCGACATGGGCGTCGAGGCGATCCAATTCCTCGTCCACATCCAATTTCTGCGCCAGGTAAACCATCTCCTGCTCCAGCCGCTCGACATCGGGATTGGCCGAGATTTCGACCAGCCGCGCGAGGATCTTCTCCCGAATGGACCGGAGCACTTCCGGCATCCGCGCCCGCACCGCGGCGACGTGTTCCTTCAGCTTGAGGCAGCGCTCCCTGAGTAAAACGGCCAGCTGACGCCCCTCGTTTTCTCGCCCAACGATTGTTTGCTTAAGCACGTCGGTTAAGAGATCGAGAACTTCAGCGGCCAGCAGCTCTCGGTCGGCCTCGGGCTCGTACAGGGCGCCCGGCCATTTCAAGACATCCAGCGCACTGAAGCCGATCAAGGGTCGGTCGCTGAGATCGTCCACCTCGCGTGCAGCCGCCAGCAGCTTGGTCACCAACTCCCGATTTATGCGGATGTCGGCCTCGCCTTCGATATTTTTCTTGCAGGATAGGATGCAATCCAAACGCCCTCGGCTAATGAACGCTCCGACGCGGCTACGCGCGGCCGGCTCCAAAAAACGGAAAGCATCCGGTAAACGTATGGAGAGATCGAGGTAGCGATGATTGACCGAGCGTATCTCCCAGGTGAAAAGCCAGTCCTGAATTTCTCGTTCGCCGCTGGCGAAAGCAGTCATGCTGCGAATCATGGAAAATCTTGCTTTATACTGATTGAGTTATGAAGTGAACTTAGACACTCGACTTTTGCAGCCGGCTCAAAATCCCTTTGAATGAGGACGAGAGAAAGAATCCGGCTCCGCACGAACAATAAGAACCTGGAATATTAAGCCGAATCCTTCCATGCGGAAACTCTGGCCGGACTCTTCGGACAAGCCTCCGAAAGAACTGTACTTCTTGAAATCGGGAACGATCGTCGATCAGTACATGATCGAGCGTCCGTTGGCCGGCGGCGGGTTCAGTTCCGTCTACCTGGCGCGCCAGTTGGCCGATCAGCACCAAGTAGCGATCAAAGAATACCTTCCACGCCGCCTGGCGCACCGCACGCCCGAAAACCATGTCGTTCCGAACAGCGAGCAAACGCGCCCGATGTTCCTACGCGGCCGTCGTTTGTTTCTGGAAGAAGCGAAAGTTCTAACCAAGCTCAAGCACCGTAACATCGTCGAGGTCCTGAATTTCTTTCAGGCCAATTCGACAGTTTACCTGGTGATGACTTTCGAATACGGCAAAATCCTCGGCGATTATCTGGTTAAGGAAAAGAAAGGCGGTGTGAGCGATCAGTTTCTGCGCACGGTATTTCCGGCGCTGCTCGACGGCCTGAAGATGATCCACCAAAACGGGCTGCTGCACCTCGATATCAAACCGCAAAACATCTTGATCCGATCCGGCGGCGATCCTCTGCTGCTGGATTTCGGAGCCTCGCAGCCTTACCCATACGAGGAACATACTCGAATCAGCAAAGTCCTGACGAACGGCTTTTCTCCGATCGAACAATATCAGGACGACGGCGCCTTGGGCCCGTGGAGCGATATTTACGCTATCGGCGCGACCATGCGCATGTGCCTAGACGGCGTCCCGCCCCCTGCCGCTCCGATTCGCGCTGAACGCGACACCCTTATTCCGGCGGTTAAGGCTTTTAAGCGCCGCTATCCACAAGACCTGCTACAAGCCATCGATCTGGCCATGATCCTAGACCCGGCGCAGCGCCCGCAGTCGATTGAAGAATTCTCACAGCTCCTCGCCGGCGTAAACCGCTCAACCCAACCCTGAACACGAAAGGCCTCGAGATCAGCACCGGCCACATCATCACACCATTCCGTTCCTGGCTACTCGACATCGTACCGCCCAAGAATTTCGTTTCGCTGCAAAGGATTGTTCCTCTCCACAAGATGGCATAATGTATGCCCGCCTTTCTGCAAGAAAAACTCAGGAACATTCACAATGAATGCGACCATCAACGAGCGCAGACAAAATACAAACCGAATGATCAAAGAGCTTCTGGAGGAGAGGCGGCAGGTTTGGGCTTTGTACTGCGCGATTGCTGGAATGAAACCGTTTACGGGAGAACAGCCCCTTCGCCCGAAAATCCAGGAATTCTGTCAATTACTTATCGATTACATATCGCTCGGGCATTTTGGAATTTACCAACGCATTATCGACGGCGCTGAACGACGACGGAAGGTACTTGAAGTGGCAGAAAGCATTTACCCTAGAATCGCCGAAACCACTGATGCGGCAGTAAACTTCAACGACAAGTACGAAACGCTCGCCGAAGACGAATTGAAAACCCATCTCGAAAATGACTTGTCCAAGCTCGGCGAGGAATTGGCGACACGCATCGAACTCGAGGATCGATTGATCTCAAGCATGATCACCTAATCAAGGGACAACAGCGGGCGGGAAGATTCCGACATTTACGGCGAAACGACCGCCCAAGCTTGATGGACAAAACACTTGATGAACTATTGCACACATTGCGGAACTTCGCTCCGGAGGGGCATACCCGAAGGTGACGACCGCCCGCGTTACATCTGCGATTCCTGCGGAACCATCCATTACCAGAACCCCAAGCTGATCGCAGGATGCATTCCTGTCTGGCAGGATCGAATACTCTTATGCAAGCGCGCTATCGAACCGCGTCTTGGCTATTGGACCCTGCCGGCGGGCTTCATGGAACTCGGCGAGACTCTACCCGACGCGGCGCGTCGCGAAGCCCGCGAGGAAGCCAATATCGAGGTGGAGATCGAGTCGGTCTATACCATCTTCAGCTTGCCGCATATTTCGCAGGTATACGTGTTCTTTCGTGCCCACATGCTGGAAGAACGTTATTCCGCTGGTTCGGAAACCCTGGAAGCACGTCTGTTCCGGGAAGACGAAATCCCCTGGAACGAAATCTCTTTCGAGACGGTTTACCGGTCGCTGCGCCTCTTTTTCGCCGATCGCAAACAGGGCATATACACATTCAGGATGGAAACCATCGCGCCGGATCCGCGCAGAATGCGGGGAGATTAAGTCCCTTCACCGACTCAGCGGCGAACGCAGGCTCGGATGGCGAAAGAATCCCGACAAACCCGCGGCAATACCAAGTCTCGTTCCTCAAACTCAGCCTGCACGTTGTTGGACGCCCTATAGGCGGAGAAGCCTTTCAGGGCCTCCCCAGCAACGCACTCATACGCTGTCCCATCGCCGTAGGCGTATCGACGACCTCCACGCCCGCTGCTTTGAGCGCCGCCACCTTGCTCTTCCCCGTACCTTTGCCGCCAGTGATGATGGCACCCGCATGCCCCATGCGTTTTCCGGGCGGCGCGGTCAGACCGGCAATGTAACCAACTACCGGCTTCGTCACGTGCGCCTTGATGTACTCGGCCGCTTCTTCCTCCGCACTGCCGCCGATTTCACCGACGAGAATGATGCCCTTGGTCTCGTCATCATTCTGAAACATCGCGAGCACATCGATGAAATCGAGGCCTTTGATGGGATCGCCGCCGATGCCGACACAGGTACTCTGACCAAGCCCGACCTTGGTCGTCTGATGCACGGCTTCGTAAGTCAGTGTACCGGAGCGGGAAACGATGCCCACCGAGCCTTTCTGATGAATGAAGCCAGGCATGATGCCGATCTTGCATTCGCCGGCCGTGATCACGCCGGGACAGTTAGGACCGATGAGGGCGGTATCGTAATGAGCCAGGGCCGCTTTCACCCGCAGCATGTGCAGAACGGGAATACCCTCGGTGATACAGACGATCACTTTGATCCCCGCATCGGCCGCTTCCAGAATGGCATCCGCCGCGAACGGCGGCGGCACGTATATCATGCTGGCCGTGGCACCCGTTTCGCGCACCGCCTGCTTAACCGTGTCGAAAACCGGCAGATTAAGATGGGTTTGCCCGCCTCGTCCCGGCGTCACGCCGCCGACCAGTTGGGTGCCGTATTCCAGGCACTGCTGAGAGTGAAAAGTAGCCTGTTTGCCAGTGAAACCCTGACAAATGACTTTGGTATTCTTGTCGACGAGTATGCTCATCGCGCAGCCTCCACAGCTTTTTTCGCCGCTTCGTCCAAATCCGACGCGGTAATCAGCGCCAAGCCGGACTGATCGAGCAAGCGCCGGCCTTCCTCGGCGTTGGTTCCTTCGAGTCGAACGACCACCGGCACCTGAACGTGTACTTCTTTCACCGCCGAGATAATGCCTTCGGCGATCAGATTGCAGCGCACGATACCGCCGAAGATGTTCACCAGAACGGCTTTCACCTTGGCGTCGGACAAAATCAGTTTGAATGCCTCGGCGACTTTCTCCGCTGTGGTTCCGCCGCCCACGTCCAGGAAGTTGGCCGGCTCGCCCCCGTACAACTTGATGACGTCCATGGTCGCCATGGCGAGCCCGGCACCGTTCACCATACAGCCGATATTGCCGTCCAGCGTGACATAGCTAAGCCCGTGCTGCCGCGCTACGGACTCCTTGGGGTCTTCCTGGGATGGATCACGAAGTTCCGCCAAATCGGGATGGGCAAACAGAGCGTTGTCGTCGACATTGATCTTGGCGTCCAGCACCAGCAAGGCGCCGTCTTCCGTCACTACCAGCGGATTGATCTCGATCTGGCTCAGATCCTTGTCCATGAACAGCCGGTACATGCCGGTCATGATCTTGGTCAAGGTGCCGACCTGCTCGCCCTTGAGCCCGAGGGAAAATCCGATTTCCCGGCATTGGTAGGCTTGCAGACCTATCGTGGGATCGACGCTAAGACTCAGGATCTTTTCCGGATGCTGTGCGGCCACCTCCTCGATGTCCATTCCGCCGGCGCTGGACGCCAAGAACAGCACTCGGGCGCTAGACCTGTCCACCAACACGCTCAGGTAAAGCTCCTGCGCGATCGGGCGGACCTCCTCGACCAGCACAGCATTGACCGGCAACCCAGCGGCGCCCGTCTGCGCCGTCACTAGACGGGAACCGAGCAGCTGCCCAGCGGCGGCCGCGACCGCATCGACGCTGTCAACCAGCTTGACGCCACCCGCCTTGCCTCGTCCGCCGGCGTGGACCTGGGCCTTTACCACCCATCGTCCGCCGCCCAGGGCCGTCGCCGCTTCGGCAGCTTCCCGCTCGGAAAAGGCCGGCGTGCCACGGGGCACGGGCAAACCGCATGACGAGAACAACTGTTTCGCCTGATATTCATGTAGGTTCATCGGGTACTCCGTCTAGCACTCGCGCCGGACATCAATCTTCAAATCGATGCTACGCTTAATAGTTGCGGCTATTCTAATAGACCCGCTCCGAAACCGCACTTAAGCCATGCTAGGACGGGACGCACCGCCTCTGAATTCGAATGAGCCTTCGCTTCGACCGATACGAGCGCGTCGATCGTTTGTGCGTTCGCATGCACGGCTTGTCTGCACCCACTGAGCTGACCGGAATGAGGTCCCTCCGCATTTCAAGAATGCCCGTGACGGACAATGAAGTTCGACAACCCGCCGATATCGCCCTGTCCGTTCTCCAAACATTACCGCATCCCTGAACATCAAGCCTGGCAGGCGCTGACGGTTTATCTCCTCTATCGTCTGACGTTGGGCAGCGTCCTCGTTTTCTTGTTTTTTCTCGGGGCGCTGCCGTCGTCGCTAGGCAAACATAACCCTGGCCTCTACGCGGCCGTCAGCAGCCTTTATCTCAGCTCCATCTTTCTTTCGGCCATTCCCCTCCTACTGCGCCGTCCGGCTTTTTCGCTTCAGGCACAGCTGCACGTACTCACGGACATCGTCACGATCCCTATCGTCATGTACGCATCCGGCGGCGCCGAATCCGGCACAGGCGTATTGTTGGCCCTGTCGGTGGCGGCAGGCGGCATCTTGACCGGTGGTCGCTGCGCCTTGCTGCTGGCGGCGCTCGCAAGCGTCGCGGTATTGGGTGAGGAAATCTACGCCGACCTGTTCGGAGCGTTCGAACCCGCTTACACTTACGCTGGCATGCTCGGCGCCTCCTTCTTCGGCATCGCGATCCTCGCCCTCGTGCTGGCCGGACGCGCCGAACAAAGCGAAGCCATCGCCGCGCAACGTAGCGCCGATCTCGCCAATCTTCGGCAGCTCAACGAATTCATCATCCACCACCTGCAGTCGGGCATCCTCGTCATCGATGAGCAGCAGCGCATACGGATGATGAACGAATCCGCGGCTCGCCTCCTCGGCATCCCCTCGACCGCTCGATCGTTGGAAACCGCCTGTCCGGAATTAGCGGAACTGTTTTGGGCGTGGCTGGACGATCCGAGCCCCGCCACGGTGAATCTCGGCTCCCGCGCCGGACAACCTGTGCAAGTGCGCTTCACGCGCCTAGGTCGTACTCATCCGCCGCTTTATATGGGATTCCTGGAAGACAACGCCTTGTACAATCAGCGGGTTCAGCAAAGCAAACTGGCCTCGCTCGGCCGGCTCACAGCCAGCATCGCCCATGAGATTCGTAACCCCCTGACAGCGATCAGCCACGCTGCTCAACTTCTGGCGGAGAGCTCTTCGCTGGAAACGCAGGACCGCCGTCTGACACAGATCATCCTCGACCATACCGCACGGGTCAACGTCATCATCGAAAACGTGCTTCAAATCTCGAGACGAAGCCAATCGAAACGGGAAGTCCTTTCTTTGGCAGCCAGCGTCAAGAAATGTCTGAGCGACTATAGGACGGCGCAGGCTGTGCATGAAAATGCCTTCCAGCTCGATGTCAGAATCAATCATGCGCTGGTGCTGGTCGATCCCAGCCATCTCAAGCAGATTCTCGAAAACCTTTTCTCGAATGCACTGAAATACGGCCAGCCGCAGCGCGGTGCGATCCGGGTACGGGTAAGACGTCAACGGCAGGAACCCTGCGTCGAGGTCATCGATCACGCAGCCCCTATCGACAGCCAAACCGTTCAGCAAATGTTCGAGCCTTTTTTCACGACCTCGTCCAGCGGCACCGGACTCGGACTTTACATCGCGCGCGAATTGGCCGAGCTCAACCAAGCTAAACTGGAATACGAGCCCGTGACCGGCGGCGGTTGCTTCCGACTCCGTCTCGCCGATGCCGAAAAAACCACAATCGAATTATGAACAAACCGTCCGTCCTAGTCGTCGATGACGAGCCTGCCATCTGCGAACTACTGGAAATCACGCTCCGGCGCATGGATATCGACGTGGTAACCGCCTGCGAGCTGCGCCAAGCCAGAGAGTACCTACAAAACCGCCATTTCGATCTGTGCCTGACCGACATGAAGCTGCCGGACGGCGATGGTTTGGATTTGGTGGAGTACATCCAGCTCAACCATCCGAAACTACCGGTCGCGGTCATCACTGCCCACGGCAATATGGAATCCGCCATTCGGGCCTTGAAAAGCGGCGCCTTCGACTTCGTCTCCAAACCCTTGGACCTGCACGTGCTCAGGAATCTCGTCACCACCGCCCTCAAACTCGTTCAGCAAGAAGGGCGGGACCGACGCTCCCGCCACATCTTGCTCGGCGATTCTCCGGCGATGAGGGAGATTCGTTCCAAGATCACCAAGCTGTCACGCAATCAAGCTCCAATCTTCATCAGCGGTGAGTCGGGTACCGGCAAGGAACTGGTCGCGAGGCTTATCCACAACATGAGCCCGCGCTCGGAAAAACCCTTCGTTGCCGTGAACTGCGGCGCGATCCCGCATGATTTGATGGAAAGCGAATTTTTCGGCCACAGAAAAGGCAGTTTCACTGGAGCGGTCGCGGACAAACAGGGGCTGTTTCAGGCAGCCCACGGCGGAACGCTGTTCCTGGACGAAGTCGCCGACCTGCCACTGTCGTTGCAGGTGAAACTGTTGCGCGCCATTCAGGAAAAATCGATTCGGCCACTGGGCGAACCCCGCGAAATTCCGGTGGACGTACGGATCGTCAGCGCTACCCACAAAAATCTTGCCGAGATGGTCCAAACCGGCGATTTCCGGCAGGATCTTTTTTACCGCATTAACGTGATCGAGATACGCGTTCCGCCTTTGCGTGAGCGCCGCAGCGATATCCCGTCCCTGGTCGATCACATCCTGGCGAGACTCGCCCCGGGCAGCGATGCCAAGGTGACGCTGAGCCCCGAAGCCATGAACGCACTGATGAGTTATCCATTTCCGGGCAATGTGCGGGAGCTCGAAAACATTCTCGAGCGCGCGGTCGCGCTCTGCGACGGACATCGTATCCTGGCCGAGGACCTAAATCTTCCGACGCTATCCGAGCCCGCCTTGCCGACCATACCGGACGAGACTCCCGCGGTAGAGCGAGGACTGTCGCTGGAAAGTTATATGGACGAGATTGAGAAGCAGGCGATCATTAAAGCGCTGGAAAAAACCCGATGGAACCGGACGGCAGCGGCAAAACAGCTGGGGATAACCTTCCGTGCGCTGCGCTACAAGCTGAAAAAGCTTGGGCTGGATTGAGAACCGGCGAGGATGGACGGCCGAGATACACAACGAAGCGAATCAGCCGTCGCCCTGAGCCGAACGTCTGAGGGATTCCTCCTGTAGACGCACCTTCAAGCCCGGTATTTCTCCAGAGTCTTGAGCTTATCTAAAGCCTCTTTGGTCTTCGCGGCAACCGCGTCGTTCAGCTCAGTGGGCTTATAAACACGGTCCAACAGTCCTTCCGCCACCAAGGCTTCTTTGACCCACTTCTTCGCGAAGCGATAATTCGTCGGCGCAGGGGAAACTTCGCCGGTAACCGGATTTCGCAACTGTGCACCTCGTTCGGCATGCGCAGCCTCTTTCGCGACGGGTTCAGCCGCTTTGGCGGCCGCAGGCTCACCGGCAGCTTCTTCGGCTTTCGGTTCCGGCACTGCTTCGGGGGATGGCGCGCTTTCCGACCGGGATACCGTCTTGAATACCTCGTAGATCACATAGACGACGAAAATAATCGTCAGACCGACCAACAATTGCATCATGATCCTTCTCCTCCTCTTCTTATAGTTAGTTCGTGCCAACCCGCAGCCGCGCTTGGAGTCGAACTGTCCCACCGCGGTCACATGCGAGCCGACACACCATAGGCCGAAACGAATAAAACCGCAATACTCTCCTGACTTTAGTCAACCATTTGCGCCAGAAATCCCCGAAACCCCCCGCATTTTTCGACAAAACCGATTCTTAGCCTAGGTCGATGATCCTTTGCCAATGGAAGCATCTCGTCGAAGCGCTTCAAGGCATTCCAAACCTACTAAGACATCGCGTGAACTTGAGGAATCGGCCTGGGCATCTTGTGCTCGAACTGCAAACGGTGAAGCTCCGCGTAATAGGACTGCTCACGCAACAATTGTTCGTGAGTGCCGCTTTCGATGATGCGGCCGTCGCGCATAACGTAGATGCGGTCCGCGTTCTGAATGGTGGACAAGCGATGCGCGATGACCAGGGTAGTTCTGCCTTTCATCAAGACCTCCAAAGCCTCCTGGACATGACGCTCCGATTCTGCGTCCAGCGCTGATGTCGCTTCGTCGAGTATTAGGATAGGCGCGTTCTTGAGCACGGCGCGGGCGATCGCGATGCGTTGCCGCTGCCCGCCCGAAAGCACGACGCCGTGCTGGCCGACGACTGTTTCGAAGCCTTGCGGCAACCCTTCGATGAATTCCAGCGCATGGGCAGTCTTGGCTGCCTGCCGAACGTCCTCGAAGCTCACCGATTCCCGACAGCCATAGGCGATATTGTTGGCGATGCTGTCATTGAACAAGGTGACTTCCTGCCCCACGTATGCGATGTGCCGGCGCAGGCTGCTCAATGTAAACTCCCGGATGTCCCGCCCGTCGATGCGGATTTCGCCCTGGGTCGGTTCGTAAAGCCTGGGCAACAAGCGTATCAGCGAGGTCTTCCCGCTGCCCGATTGCCCTACCAAGGCGATGGTTTCGCCAGGCTTTATCGTCAGATCGATATTCCTTAGCGCGTACTCTCCTCCCTCTCGATAGGAGAGGCTGACGCCCTTGTATTCGATCTGCCCCTTTACCGCTTCGAGTTCCTGCGTTCCGCTGTCGTGCTCGCGTTCCTTGTCCAGCAATTCGAAGATGCTGTCCCCGGCGGCAATGCCTTTCTGCATGATATTGAGCACCTGGGTCACGCGCTTGATTGGACTCAGCATCATGGCCATCGCTGCGATGAAGGCGATCAGACTACCGGGCGTGATGGTGTGACGCACCGAATCCAGGGACACCACGTACAGAATCGCCGCGAATCCGCTGACATAGATGAGCTGAATGATCGAGCTACTCATCGCGTCCGTGGCGATCAGCTTCATCTGCCGCCGCTGGTTACGCTCGTTTTCCTTCGCGAATTTCTGGCCCTCGTAACTCTTTCCGTTGAACACCTTGACAATGCGCTGGGCATCGATCACCTCCTGTGCGACATGGCCGACATTCCCCATGGACTCCTGAATACGCATACTGATCTTTCGAAAACGCTTGCTGACGACGCGAATGCTGATACCGAGCACCGGGCCGACCACCATGAAGACCAGGGACAACAAGACATTTTCGTAAACCATCAGCAAGGTCAGTCCGACGATGGTCAAGCCGTCCTTGAATACCGCGACCACGCCTTTGGTCAGGGAATTAGCCACCTGCTCGGTGTTGTACAGGAGCTTGGCAAGTAACTGCCCCGAGGACGCGTGATCGTAATAGGTACAGGGAAGATTGAGGAGTTGATCGAACAAATCCCGGCGAAGATCGGCGATCACCCGTCGCCCGACCCACCCGGAACAATAGTCTCCGGCAAACCCGGCAATGCCGCGTGCGATCGACAGACCCAGCAAGACGAAAGGCGCTTGGCGCAGAATCTCGGGATCATTTTCTATGAAACTGCCGTCGATGAGCGGCTGAATCAGCTTAGCGAAAGCCGGCCCTAACGAAGCGTAGCCGATCATGGCCACGATCGAAGCCAGAAACATCTTCCAGTAGGGTAAAGCGTATTTGAGCAGCCGCCGGTAGATGATCATTCCGTCGGTAAGCGGCTTTCGGTCGGAGTGTTTTTCGCTCATGAATTCGTACAGCGTGGAAAAGTATAGGGCCGCCCTGATTTCTCAAGCGCCTCGTTCGACTTTGCTAGAATCGCGGTATTTTCACAAGGATAGAAAACATTCTATGATCGCCGGAGTCATCGCCCCCCCGATCCACAAATACACCGATTATACCGGTGTCACGGCCACATTGGCTTTCGCCTTCTTTGCCTGGCTGAGTGTAGCCGGAGCGAATATCGCATTAGCCCTGTTTTCGCTGGCATTTCTGTTGGCACCGTCGGCATGGAAAATGTTCCGCCGCGACCCCATGTTCCGGCTTTTCGCCGCTTTCGCGATCTACACGGCCATCGGGGTTTACGTTGCGATCGATGAATTTCCCGACACGCACAAACTCCAGGCCCGGGATGCCTCGAACTGGCTCAAACTGTTCGCCTTTCTGCCGCTCGCCTGGTGGCTGCGCGGCGACTTGCGGCGTATCCATCGGACGCTGATCCTGGCTGCCGCGGGACTCCTTATCGGTATGCTTTGGAAGGCCGATTGGTCGAACTTGTATCACATGACCGTCACTGAAAGAACCGGCTTCAAACTCCGAATCATCTTCGCCGGTCTCGTTTCCGCCTCGGCGATTTTGGGACTCCTGGTCTTTACGCCTCGCATTTGGAGTAGCCGCGCGGGAACTCCGCACGATCTTTTGCGCCTAGCCTGCTGGCTCGGCGCCCTGTATTTATCCAGTTTCATGCTGCTGTCCTCCAAATCCCGAGGCGCCTGGCTCGCCACGCTGATAGCCCTCCCTATTGCGTTCGGTATTCGATGCTTTTCGAATGGCGGAGAAACCGACCTTCCGCTCAGAAAGTCGGTTCCTTTTCTGCTTCTCGCTTTGGGTCTCGTGGCGAGTCTGTTTGCCCTGAATCAGGATGAAATCCGCACCCGGCTCACTGAAGAAAACCGGGTCGTTTCGTCGATCCTGCAGGGAAAAAGCGAGCCATTGCCACGCACCTCGATCAGCTTCCGCCACGACGTTCAGATATTCGGACTGCAAAAGTTCTTGCAGCGGCCCTGGTTCGGCTGGGGGCCCGGCTCTACCGAACATCTCATTGAAATCAGCGGCCAACCCGAACTGATCCATCCGCAGGAGAAAGGAGCGGACTGGATGGACCATTTTCATAACACGTATCTGGAAATACTGGTCCGCTTCGGCCTTTTGGGCGCCCTGGTCTTGCTTGCAACGGTTTTTCTGATGATAAAAAACGTTTGGCGCGGCTATAAGACCGGAGTCTTGCCGAAAGATCATTTCGCGTTTCTGACCGGGTGCTTCTTGCTCTTCGCTGTGTGGAGCCTGTTCGACTTCCGCATTCTGCACGGCGATTGCCGGGCCTATTGGATTTTACTCGCCGGGATCGCCCACAGCTTTGCCTGGCATCCTAAGGTTGCCAGCTATGATTAGGCCATCGGTCGTCTATCTCGGCCGAAGCCGACTGCAGCGAAACCGCGCTAACTTGATCCAAACCCTGCAGATGATGGAGGCGTTCCGCCTGGTGGGGCTAGACGCCACTCTGTATTTGCCACCGTGGCCGAACTCGCTGGACCTGGCAACCCGGCTGCGCGAGTTTGGTATCGAATCGTCCCTGGACATCCGCTCCAGTTGGCTGCTGAACCGACGCTGGAACGGGAAGCCGTTCGTCACGCTCTACGGGCGACGCCTACGCCAAGCGGCGGGCGTTTACACTCGCTCCGTGCAAATCAGCGCCACATTGGCCGCCGCCGGAATCCAACACCAACTGGAAATCCACGAAGCGGAACGTGAACTGATCGGCAAGGGATATTTGGCGGATATCGTGAAACACCATCGGCAGGGAATCATCGAATGGCTTTTCCCCATTAGCCATGCCGCAGCGGAGATATTGATCAGGGCCGGAGCCACCGCCGAGCGCGTTCTGGTCAGCCCAAGCGGAACCAAACTCTCCGCCTTCGCCCCAATTGCGCCCTTCGATCCGGACCGGCTTTCCGCCCCGCGCATCGTGTACCTCGGGCGCCTGAGCCGCGACCGCGGCCTCGACGTCTTCCAGCAGATCGCCGCACGGGGTATTGCGAACGTCACCCTGGTGGGCGAACAGGAAGATGCGGTTCAAACCTCGGGCAAACTGGAAGTCGTGCCGTTCGTGCCCCACCGGGAAGTGCCGCTTTGGTGGGAACGCTCGGACCTGATCCTGCTGCCCTATCAGCGGAACCTGCCCCATGCCGATTCGATCAGCCCCATTAAGCTATTCGAGGCGATGGCGGCGGGACGTCCGATCGTTGTGAGTAACCTTCCAGCCATCCGAGAAATCATCGACCACGAGAAAACCGGTTTGCTGGTGGAACCAGAGGACACCGAAGGATGGATCGCGGCGGTTCGGCGGCTTCAGAACGATCCGCAATTGGCCCGCCGTCTCGCGCAAGCCGCCAAGGAAAAAGCTAGGGACTATAGCTGGGAAAAGCGTGCGGAGCGGATCGCTAGAGCCTGTGGCTGGCTAGCTTCGTGAGGACTCCCTCAAGACGTAGATGGATTTCCCAGGGAAACTCGACAGACATTCTAATTCCCGTCATCAAGCTTTGATTCTTAAGCGCTCCCGAACGGATCACACTTTATCATCCGCGCAAGAATCCTCTACACCCGATATGGACCGATAAACCCGATAATTGCCCTCCACCATGGCGTCGACCGAGAACCGTTCGAGAACCCAGCGTCTTGCTGCCTGCCCCAGTGCCTGACGCCGCGTCGGATCGTCCAGCAGTTCGACGATGGCCGAAGCCAGCCCGTCGGCGTCGCCGGGTTCGATCAGGCGACCGTTGACGCCGTCCTTCACGATTTCCGGGATACCGCCGGCCCGTGTCGCCACGATCGGAACCCCGGAAGCCGCCGCCTCCAGCAGCGATACGCCGAGCCCTTCCATCCAGGCGGGATGGACCATCAGATCGAGGCAGGGTATGACCCGCGCCATATCATTCCGATAACCGGCGAAAATCACACTGTTCTCGAGTGCCCGGCCCCGAACCGATGTGCGAAACTCAGCCTCCATGGGTCCCTGGCCGAACAGCAAAACACGCGTTTCAGGGTGACGCGACAGGACCACCGGCAAGGCGTCGAACAACAATTCATGCCCCTTGCGGGAAATCAGCTGGGCGACCATCCCGATCGCCGTTTCGCCCTCCGAGAGACCGAACTCCGAACGAAACCAAGCCCTGTCGCCTCCCGGCCGATAACGTTCGGTATCGACCGCGCTCGGAACACACACCACCCGACTGGTCGGCACGCCCGCCTCGATGAGCACCGCGCGTATACCTTCCGATATAGCGATGATGGTCTCGAACAGCTGAAACTTGATACGGGTGTCGACCCAGCGCGGCGGATTGTCCACGCGCCGGCTGTGGATCATCGGAATGTTTTCCAGCCGTCCCGCCAAAGCAGAGAGTAGGTCGGCACGGCGGCTGTGGACGTGCAGCATGTCCGGCTTTTCGCTTCGTATCAGCCGCCGCAACTGGCCGATGAAACCGAGATCCGCATCGCCCCGGAAATGAAACGGCCGAATCGCGACCGCGGGATTTTGGATAGCCTCGATAATCTCGGCACCTTCGCTGCACACTAGCAGATGCTCACCAGGAAACCTGCTCAATCCGTTGAGAAGGTAAGCCACTTGTCGGGCGCCGCCGTAGAGATGCCGCCCCATTTCCACGTGCAGCACTTTCATATGTCTCCCTCCAGAAGCTGGTTAGCGGCCTCGAAGACGCCGTCCGTAGTATGAAGACGCATGCAGTCATAGGTCCCGCCGCAGGTCGGACGACGGCGGCAAGGTGAACATTCGAGAGGCCCATAAAGCACTCTCGCCCTGGCACGGCCCGTGTCCAGATAAGGCCGCGTGGAACCAAAGAGGGCTATAGTCGGAACGTTCAAAGCGATACCGAGATGGGTCAATCCGGTATCGACGCCGATCAACAGCTTCGCTTTCTCGATGATCGCCGCGCATTGTCCGAGGCTGGTTCGGCCAGCCAGATTGATGAGTCCCGGCGTTTGATCGGCAATGATTTCCGCACGCGCCTTGTCCGCCGGCCCGCCTAACATGACGACGGTAAGCCGGTTCTTGTCAGCCAACCGGGCGACCAACTGCGCCCAGCGCTCGTCGAACCAATGCTTTTGCGGTCGGGTGGTGAATGGGCAAATCACAGCATACTTCCCGACCACACCGAGCGATTCCAGCAATCCTCTTGCCTCTATTCGGTCGTCTTCCGAAATGGCAATGTCGAGCGCGAACATATCCTTACGTCCGGTCAACATCTCGGCGAGCTTACGGTATTCCTTGCCGATGCGAAGATCATTCACGCGCCGGTCGAGCACTTCCGTCATCAGGAACTGACTGCCCTCGCGCGAACCGAGTCCGATGCGCCGCCGCCCGCCCGAGAGCCAGGCCCAGACGCCGCTCTTGAGCAAACCCTGGAGATCGATCACCCAATCGAAATCTTCGCCCCGGAGCGCATGGATCGAATCGTAAGCTTCCCGGGCAAATTCGCGATAGCGCCGCTCTAGGCGCAACTGCCGCCAACGGGCCCTTGGCCATAGATAAACCCGATCCAGACGCGGGTTATGGCGCAGGAGATCGGCGTTAGTAGATTCCGTCAGCCAGGCGATGCGGGCATCCGGGTAAGCGGTGCGCAGCGCAGGAATCAGCCCCGATGCCATGATGACGTCGCCGATGGCGCTGAGTCGTATGATTAGGATGCTTTTCGGCGGAGATTCGGTTTCCGGCATTGCTCAGCAGCCTCTCTCTGCCATGAGGCGCCGATAAAGTTCCAGGTAGGTACCGACCACCGCCTCGCGGCTGAACCGGCTTCGCAGAAACGCATGCCCGGCCTCGCCCAACGCGCTTCGTTCGGTGTCGGAAAGCACGATCACCGCCCGAAGTTGCGCCGCGAGCCCCGCAGGGTTGCCGCAAGGCGCGAGTAGTCCCGTTCGCTCCGGCTCGATCAACTCCAGAGCACCGTCGGTAGCCGTACTCACCACCGGCAAACGATAATTCCAAGCCTCTAGGATGACATTACCCAAAGGTTCGTGGCGCGAGGGACAAACGAACAAATCGGCCGCGGCGTAGAACGGATCGGGCCGCTGCCAACCCAACCAGCGGACGCGTGGGCTGATCTGCAGTCTTTCGGACAGCGTCTTCAACAAGCCAGCTGCGGGCCCGTCGCCCGCGATCAGCAGGATCAGTGGACGTCCGTTCGATTCGGCGGGGAGTTTGGCGAAAGCATGTAACAGATCGTCGAAGCCTTTCTTGCCGATCAATCGCCCCAAGGCGAACAACACGAATGCATCCTTCGGGATATCGTGTTCGTCACGCAGGGCTTGGAGCTCGAGTCTCGAGAAAACGGCAGGTTCCGGCACGAAGTTGCCTATATGAAAAACCCGTTCGGCGGGAAGACCGGATCGGACCAGATAGTCGCAGATGCCTCGCGTATTGCCCACCCAGGCATGGGCATGCCGGTAATAGCCGTCGATCTTGTAGTAACCGCCCAGGCGGGCGATATGCACGGCTTTCATCTTGGAAGGCAGGCGGGTCAGACGTGTCGCACGGCCCATGTAGGTCTGGACGATACACGGCTGCCATCGGGCCACCAGCTCTCGAATCCGCCAGATCGACCAGAGGTCCCACTGATTGGCCAGCGGCAGATGCGCCTGCTCGATGGAACTGGTCTTCAAGGCTTCCGCAACTGGACTGCCAGCCCGGTTGACGGCGACCACTCTCTGCCCCGCTTCGTGCAGCGCGCCCAGCAAGCGCACATAGAACTGATCCGCACCGCCGAACTGACGGCTGCCGAGAATGTGCAGCGAAGGATACATCTCAACCCGTCAGATTGGAGACCAGAGGCTCGTCGAACCGGTAGCCGAACCGCTCGATGTCCGGCCGGTAATGGTCCGCGACGAGCTGGGCCGTCACATCGGTATAGTACTCCCGATAATCTCTCCGACGGTCGGTCGCTTTGCGGCTGTGGGGCAGCTTCGGGGTCTTGATGCCGATGCGCTTGCAAACCGTGTCGAAGTCCTCGACCAGAAACTCGTAACGCCCGAGAAAATCCACGATGGTGTTGCCATGCAGGTCGATCACATAGTCGCTTTGCAGCTCCGTCGACATATCGGCGTGATACTGCGGCGGGCGGGCTGGGTCGAATTTCCAGCGGAGAAAAGCTTCGAAGCTGTCGATGTGGGTAATCAGGTGCGGCCGCTCCCGACGGATATGGTGATAGGAACTCACCTGTAAATCCCAAGGATTGCGCACGAATGCAAACTTGAACAAACCTTCGAAAACCTCTCTCGGCAGCATTTCCTTGGCGGCGATGATCTTGGCATGGCGCGGGAATTTGGCTCCGATCTTGTGGCCGGTCATCGCGCTCAACTTGCTGCAGAGAAACTGGGGAATCCGGTACGGATCAGTCCACTTTTGGCGCCAGAGGGCGTTGCGGATACTGGTACCGCCGGTTTTGGCGATGTGGACGAACAAGAAGTTGTATCTTAGGGAAAGAAGCATTGTTTTCTAGTGATGAGGACTGAGTAACGAGTGATGAGGATTGAGTTTGTTACTTAACTACTCATACTCAGTCCTCATGACTGGTTACCGAATTTGTTACTCGTACTGACCTTGGCTCCTTATTTCTCGACGGCAATTCGCAAGCCGCCAATGGTACGGGCAAGCTCTTCAGCTTGTTTATTCAAGCAGTCGAATTGTTCTTGAGTCAAATAACCAGCGTCGACAGCCGCGTACAGCTGAGAACGAACCTCAGCGCATGATGCTTTGGCGACAAACCCAATAAATCACCCCTACCAGCAGGCGGGCCTTTACCAAGCAACCCCATCTTCGAACCGCTCGAAATTACGCAAACCAAATTCGGTCCTCATCACTCATCGAAAGCCCAGCACGTCCAGATAACGCGCTGCGCTGCGTTCCACCGTGTATTCGGCCGACGCTTCGCGCAGAAACCGGCTATCCAGCGGCGACTGCAGCATGTTCAACATGGCCTCGGCCAATCGCTCGGCGTCACCTACCGGTACTAGCGGGCCAAAACGGCCATCCCTAAGAATCTCGCGCGGACCGCTGGGACAGTCGGTGGATACCACAGGCGTGCCCAAGGCCAAGGCTTCCGTCAGCACATTCGGCGAGCCCTCCCAGGCCGACGACAACACGAACAACGAACTCCGCGCCATATAGGCATAAGGATTGGCCACATGGCCGGGCAGAGAAACCGCATCGGCAATACCCAGACGGGCCGCCAGCTTCTCCAGATCGGGACGCAACCGGCCCTCTCCCAGGATCAACAGCCTCGAATCGATCGTGGAGCGGACACGGGCAAAAGCGCGGATCAAAGTCGAAAAGTCCTTTTGCCGTGTCAAGCGGCCAGCGCCCAGTATGACAGGAATGTTCGAAGATTCGAACCAGGGGTGATCAACCGGCATACGGCTTTTTTCCAGCATGTCCGGCGTGATCACCGGGTTTCGGATCACTACGATCTTTTCCGGCGGTAGCCTCGCGATCCGCCGCGTATCCTCCGCAACACCTTCGGACACGGCGACAATACGGTCTACTGCCGCATACATCTCGCGCATCGGCCACAGGCGGGCCCAGCGTATCAACGCCGGTTTGTGTGCCATGGCCGCCGAGAGATGGGTCCCTAATCGACCTACCAGACGCGTGTCGACCCGACTCAGCCGCTTGGCGAGCACCGCAGCACGGATAGCTCTGTCCTTGGCAGCCAGTAGCGCGGCGGGCTTTTCGGTCTTCAGATACCGGGCTAGTCCCGGCACCGCCAAGGCGGTGTGCCCGACCCCAAAATCCAGAACGCGCAATCCCGAACCGTTGAGCCTTAAGAGTTCGGGCGCTGGTTTGCGCAAGATGGCGAGGAGATCCACCGCCACCCCCGCCTGCGAAAACGCGGGCAGCAGGTTCATCACCATACGCTCCACACCGCCAGTACCGGAAAATGAAATCAGTACCGCGAGACGTTGTGCACGATCCATCACCTCTCCCCTGTCAGTAGACCCAAAGCATTCAAATATTGCCGTGCGCTATTGGTAACGGTGTAAGGCACTGTCGCCTCGCGCAGCACTTCGGGCGAGGTGGGCCTATCCAGCATTTCCGCCAGTCTCTTTGCAAGAGCCGATGAATCTCCGAGAGGAACCAAAGGCCCAAAACGACCGCCGCCGAGTACCTCTCTCGGACCGCTTGGACATTCGGTCGATACCACTGGCGTCCCACAGGCCATGGCCTCGATCAGTACCACCGGCATGCCTTCACAGACCGATGTAAGGGCGAAGACGTTAGCCCGGCGCATGTAAGCATAGGGGTTGGACAGAAATCCTGGGAGGTCGACGTCCTCCGACACGCCCAGACCGCGGGCGAGCAGCAGCAGCTTGTCACGCTGCCGGCCCTCGCCACCGATGATCAGGCGGCAGGGACGAATACGTCTGAGTTCTGCGAAAGCCTTCAACAGAGTGGCAAAATCCTTGCGCGCACACAATTCGCCCACACCGAGGATGACTGGCGGCTCGCCCGGTTTGAGCCAAGGATGGTCGACCGCTTCTTTGGCCATTGCCTCGAAACGATCCGTGATCACGGGACTCGGCACCACGGTCACCGCCTCCACCGGCAGCCCAGCTATCCTGGCCAGATCTTCGGCCGCGCCTTTGGACGGGGTCAGAATTACGTCGGCATGGCGGTAGAACAGGCGGATCGAAGCCATCTGGGCGTTTCGTGCCCACCAGCCGCGGCGCTCGAGATTCTTGGAGACAGTCGTGCCTATACGCACTGCCACCCGAGTATCGACCCGTGCCAGCGCTCGCGCCATCACAGCCGTACGGTTCACCTTGTCCTTGTCACTCAATAAGGCTTTGGGTCGATTGCGGCGCAAATAACGGACTAAGGCTGGCAAGGCGGTGTTCACATGCGACACGCCCAGGTCGACGACTCGAACACCGGGCGGTAATTCGTCCCAGTAAGGGCCGTGCCCTCTCACCTTCAAAAGGTCCATCCGGAGACCGAATCGGGCGAACTCCGGCACCAGATTGCGCATGATCCGATCAACCCCGCTATGACCGGAAGTCGCCAGAAACAGAGCGAGGTCGGTCCGGCTCGAACTCATGCGTGGCTCAGCCCGAAGAATTCCAGGTAGGCTCGGCTGCTGTTTTCGATGGTGTAAGTACGAACCGCCTCGCGTAGGAACTCGGCCGGTGGGGGGTTATCCAGAGTCGCGGCCATAGCCTCGGCGAGCGCTTCCGCATCGCCCGGCGGGACGATTCGGCCATAATGTCCTCCCGCTAGAATTTCCCTCGGCCCGCTCGGACAATCGGTGGCCACCGCCGGCGTGCCTACCGCCAGGGCCTCGATGAGCACGTTCGGACAACCTTCCCACAAAGACGACAAAACGAATAGCGAAGCCTTGGCGAGGAACGCATAAGGGTTGTCAACGAAGCCTGGCAGATCGAAATCGTTCTGAATCCCAAGTTCCACCGCCAGGTTTTTCAGTTTTTCCGCCTGTCTGCCCTCGCCCAGGATCATCAGGCGGCAAACCCGTTCCCGGCGCAGCCGGGCGAACGCTCTCAGCAAGGTGGGGAAATCTTTAGCCCTCCCCAAGCGCCCCATACCCATGACGACCGGTGGCCCACCCGGCTGTAGCCAGGGGTGATCCACCGGCCTATGGGCGAGGTCCGGCAGATCGGGCGCCACCGTGGGGTTCGGGAGCACGCGGATGCGCTCCAGCGGAACGTCCAGAAAAGCCGACAAATCGGCTGCCGCGTCATGGGAGTTGGCGATGATACCGTCGCTTTGCGAAAACAGGCGCCGTTGCCTGTATTGGAACAGCCAGCGCGACCACCAGAACCGGTGCTTGCGTTCGGTTCGCGCGCCCAGTGAGGTACCTACGCGCAAAAAGAACTTAATGCCGGAATCGCGCAGCTTTTTCTTGACCTTCAACGCGATAACATCGTCGCGACCTTGGCCGGTCATGACAACCGACGGCCTGTTGGTGCTTAGGTACTTTTGTAATTCCTGCTCAAGGGCCAAGTCGTTCCGGCCGTGAAAAACCACTCGCTCAACGCTCGGGTCCAAGCGGTTCGCAAAAACGATATTGGCTTGATTGACGACCAGAGACGTAGCCACTCCGTGCGCCGAAAACCCATTAGCGAGATGAACAAAGGTACGCCCAACACCGCCATCGCCGAAGCTGGGAATGAAAAGGCAAATTTGAGAAGGCGTCACGAAATCAAAGGACGTCGGTCGAACCGTTAAATTTTTTATGACATCCCTTAATGGAGCGGTGCTCGGCCGTCGGCCGAGACATTCCGCACAGCCGATCACGAGTCCTTATCGGCCAAAAAAGACCAGTCGGCATTCTTGACGTACACGAAAGCACGGAGCCGGTTCAGCGCATAGCCCAGAATCACCGATGACGCGAATCCCAAGGAAATATATTCGGCAGCCCTGGCGAAATCGGTCTGAAGCAAGCCCGCACCGATCAAACAGGCAGTTATCCCCATGGGCAAGAAACCAATCAGGCTTCCCACAAGGAAATCCACATGCCTGACATCCGTCAGTCCTAATAGCACGTTATTGTAGAAATTATTTAGCGGAAGCTGTCGAATCAACACGACGGCCAACACGCCGTTGCACGCGATCTGCCGCACCAACCGCTCAAATTGACGGACCTTCCTCAATCCGTAACCTATACGGAAGCGGCGAACGAGCAGAAGCGTCAAATACGAGCCCAACACCGTCGCCAACTGGCTCCACACCAACCCCCAAGCAAAACCGAACACCAGCCCGCCAAGAGAACATAAAATCAGGCGGGGAGCTCCGATTGCCGTAAGCACAGCGCCCGCCGACGTGAAAATCAGGGGTGCCGCCAAACCGTAGCTCGCCAACTCGGCCTTGAGCATCAAACCATCGGCCAGCCAAGCTTTCAACGGGGTAAAATAAAATACAACGCCTAAAGAAAGTAGCCCTGCAACAGAAGCGTAGCGAAAAATACCAGCCGTCTGCGCGGCGCCCTTCAAACGTTGTACATCGACCATCAAGCCCCTCAAGGAAATCCGTTGAATGGATCGTATTATAAGTAACTAATACGTACAAAAACCATGATCAGTTTCTCACAGAGGAACAAAAAGGATAGATCGTGTATATCAGATGCGCCGCCTATCGTAACGGCCAGCGGATCGACGACATCGGCGTCGAAAATATCAGCGAGCTGCTCGCCGACCCAGAGAGCTTCGTGTGGGTTGGATTGGCCGAACCTGATCCTAGCGAATTACTGCAACTCCAGGCGGAGTTCGGCCTACACGAACTCGCGGTGGAAGACGCGCGCTCCGCGCACCAGCGGCCGAAACTGGAAGAATACAAGGGTTCCTTGTTTGTGGTCCTGCACACGGTGGAGCTCCGCGACGGCGAGGTTCACTTCGGCGAAACCCATCTGTTCGTGGGCAAGCAGTTTCTGATCTCCATCCGCCACCAATCCTCGCTGGGCTACGGCCGCGCCCGAACCCGTTGCGAAAGCCTACCCCAACTCCTTGCCAAGGGCTCCGGGTTTCCGCTTTATGCGGTCCTCGACTTGATCGTGGATAACTTCATGCCGGTCGTCGAGCATTATCAATCGCTGCTCGAAGAACTGGAGGAAGACATTTTCGAAAACCGCTCGCATCGCGACGCGATGGAGCGCCTGTACGATCTCAAGCGCCACCTGCTGCGGCTGCGCAATGCCGCGATGCCGCTACTGGATATCTGCAATGCGCTCATGCGGCTTCACCCCGAGATCGTGCCTAAGGACCTGCGGGTTTATTTCCGCGACGTGCTGGACCATGTGCACCGTATCATCCGCGCCACCGACACCATGCGCGAAACGCTGTCCGACGCAATGCAGGCGAACCTGGCCCTGATCACGGTGCGGCAGAACGAAGTCGTCAAGCGACTGGCCGGCTGGGGTGCAATTCTGGCGTTGCCAACCATGGTATTCAGCATGTACGGCATGAACTTCAAATTCATGCCGGAATTGGAACTGCGATTTGGTTATCCCGCTGTCCTAGCAGCCACCTTGATCGGGTGCGTCTGGCTGTATAGACGCCTGAAACGCGCCGAGTGGCTGTGAGAAGGTGTGTGAGAACTTAGCTTGGTGCACACCCTACTGATAGTCCGCTAAGGTGACGCTACCGTAGGCCGGTAATCCTTTCCCGACACTTTGAAGCGCAGCGGGGTTAGCCGAAACGGGATTGCCGACCTGTGACTCGACATCCCCTGTTTGAAACGCACCGAGCGGCAGTAACGTCTCTGGCGTCAGTTGCGCGTCGCCTTCCGGTTCGGCTTATAGCCCTTCCTGAAACGCAGCCGATAAAGGTCCACCAGCCAACGTCCGCATCCGGCCGGCAGCATCATCAACCACAAGGGATCGAAACGCGTCAGCCGCGCCTGTTCGAGAAGACCGGTGCCAGCATGGAAGGAAAATCGGATGAAGTCGACCATGCTGCGCCGCAGCTGACGACGGCTGAGCCATGGCCGGTGCATGGTCACGTCCTCCAGGTAATAGAGCTGGAATCCGCGCGGGTTATGCATGCGCAGGCGAAATCGGTCGGAAGACAGACCGTCCGGCTGATACTCGACTTGTTGTAGCGGCTGGTTGATGCAACGAAAGACATAGTGGTGGGAAATTCGTTTCCAGGTCATCGAAGGCCGGACATGTCTTTCGCCGGAAAAGACCGGATACGGAAACCGGCGCGCGATATCAGTCCGAATCGCGTGCTTTTTGTCGCCGCTTACCCTCAGGCGATAGCGCACGTCCAGAAAGCTCGCATCCAGCGGGTTGTGGGGATAGGGATTGCTCAGCAACCGCTTCCCGTCCATGCTCAGGACCAGTCCCTCGACGCCGGCGAAACGTTCGCGACCGTCCTCCGGTATGGCTTCCCACTGGCGCCAAATTCGTTCCAGGGCGTCCGGCAACAGACGATCGTCAGAGTCCAGATTGAAAAACAGCCTTCCCTTGGCCAATTCGACCCCTTTGTTATGGGCAACGTGCTTGCCCTGATTGTTCTGCTTGACGTAAGTGACGGGAAATTCGACGCGCGCCTTCCAGCGGGCCACGACGGCGGCGGTGTCATCGGTCGAGCCGTCGTCGACGATGACGACTTCGAAATCCCGAAAGGTCTGGGCTTCGATGCTGGATAAAGCCCTAGGCAACAACCCGGCTCGGTTATAGGTGGGAATAAAGACGGTAAACATCGGACTGTCCGTAGCCATACGGTCTCCGTAATTTCGAGAACGCTTTCATAACAATCAAATCCGCGATTTGAAACTTTGCTCGACCGAATCGACTATACGCCAAAAATCCAGGACTTGGTGCCTCCGGATTTCGGCACGTACCCGAAGCGCTTCCGGAAGACGGCGCAAAGCGGCCAGGAAACCTTCGACATACAGCAGGTCGAGCCGCGCCAAGCGTCCGATGAGTTGGAGCAGGTAACCCGGCATCAAGTAGAGCGCCAGGTCCCTGCCCGGCATATGCGTCCATTCGAGCAGGAAACGATTGCGCACCCGCGTTTTGCCGACACGGCGGGCGGCGACATTTTCGGAAATCGAACCCTTGCGCTCATGCATCACCCGGCTGGCTGGCTCCAAGAGCGTTCGCCAGCCGCGTTTCCACGCGCGCAAGCCCAAGTCAAAGTCTTCTGAATAGAAGGGCTTGTAAAGCGGCAAAAATCCGCCCAAGGCCTCGAACATCGATTTCCGAAGCGCCACCGAGCCCCCGGAGGCGAATAGACTTTCCGTCGGCACCTCGGGATTCAGATCGTCGAAGCGCCAGCGCACCGATCTCAGCCGACCGCGTCTTATCCGGAAACAGCGCCACGACACCGGGTTCACTCGTCCGTCCTCGTCCAGAACCAGAGGCGAAACGGAGAAGACATCCGCCCGAGCCAAGTGCCGGATCAACGGTGCTATGAAATCCTCCCGCGGGCGCACATCGGAGTTCAGGAAAATCAGGAACTCCGACTCGGCGGCATCGACCCCCGATCGGATCGCTTCCGCGAAACCTCGATTGGCTTTGTGGGCCACGACGCGAATCGAAGGAAACTCTCCACGAAGCATCTCGGCGCTTCCGTCTCCGGAGCCGTCGTCCACCACGACGATGGGACAGGCTCCGGGGTAAGCTGCGGCGGCGGCCATCACGAAAGGCAGATTACGGCGCAACAAATGCGCCCCGTTATAGTTGGGAATGATCAGAGTGACGGGCGGAAAGCCTTGCTCAACCATCGGCGCGACGGTCCTTGAGAAAACGCAAACCGACTCCCAACACCAGGCTCAACGGATACAAGGTCGATTTGGAGAAAAACGGCAGGGTGAAAAACGAATGCGTAAGGTGAGCCGTGGTTACGGCGATCAGGAGCATACCGAACCTTCTGCGATCGGGATCCACGGACTTCGCGGTATGCACGGCGAGCTTCGCAAGGAACAGCGAATACGCCGCGACCAATAGCACGAATCCCACCACTCCGTGGCTGTACAGCCATTCCAGTAAGAAGTTGTGCGGAAAGGAGAAATCGACGATGCCGTGAAAGCTCGAAACAGTCTGATAATCCTGGAGGAACGCCCCGAAACCGTGCCCGAAAACCCATTCAGGACCCGAACTTGCCGACTGCAGCGCCAAGGTCTCCGTCCAGATAGCCACGCGCTCCTCCCGGGTCAAATTACCGAATAGATCGGCCATTCTGGCATCGAACCCGTAAACACCGGTTACGAACAGCAGAACCGGAACAGCCAGAACGGCCGCGAGAACGACCCGGCGCTGCCTGCCCGACAACAACGGGACGAGAGCGAGAGCGCTCGCCGTCAGCGCCAAAAAGCCCGGTCTGGACTGGGTCTTCAGCAAAAGCAGCATATCGCCGAGCGATGCCAAAATGAAAACCCAACGCCACGGACCGCCGACCGCGACCGCGAAATAGAGCAGGATGGGCAGTGTCAATACGCAATAAAGCGCTGGGAAATGCGGATTCGAAAATAGACCGAACGCGTCCGGATAGACTGAAAACGCGACCCATTGAGCGACGACGTAAAGCAACGCCAGCACGGCAACCACTGGGGAATGGGTCAGCTGCAGCTTTCCGCCAAGTCGTTCCGGCAGCATCGTCGCTCCGGCAACCACCGCCAAAGGCCAGGAAAGATGCTTCAGGAAGCGAAGATCGGTTGGGTAGGGCGACATGAGATAGCCCTGTACGACGATCACGACCACCAACGCCAGCAACAAGGCCATCGGCCTATCGATTGTAAATTGCCTGGGCGTGAGGAACAGTCGGGCGAGGATGCCGGCGGCTCCGACATATAAAAAAATGGGAACCATGCCCCAGCCGAAAAGCAGAGAAACCGCGCAACCGTAGACCGCAACGGTCAGCAAAACGGCGGAAAAACCCGTCGTGAGTCCGGGCAAATGGCTTGCGGTCTTCGTTATGGCGGTCATCAGCCCACGCGCTTGCACTCGTTCGAACGGGAACACTCGATATTATATTATCCGCGGGTCTCTCGACTCCAAACCTGTTCACACTTGATGCTTCTCGCATCGAAACCTTCATAATAAGCGGAACGTGCGGCGGATCGTATTACAACGGCCCGGCACGCGTCAAAGCGCTCGGACAGCATCGCGCCGCCGGCGACATTCCGCGGTCCGACCTGCGACGGATCGCGAACGCCGCTCGTCATTGAGAGCCCATTCCGACGGGAATTCGCCCCGAGCCCTTCGACAGACTCGGGGCGCGCCTGTCGAAGGAGCGGTCTTAAATGCGAATTAAGGGCTGTTTGGGCATTGATTCAACAGGAACATGGCACCTGCGAGGCGGCCGAGGACGTGAACGAGGAGTCCCCGCGAGGAGCGGACTTTGCTGGCGGTCTCGATTCCGGTTTTCGCCTGAATCCCGTTAAACAGTGCTTCAATGGGTTGGCGAACCCGCGAGACAGCCGAGGAATACAACCGGTCAGCGGCATCGAGATGCATCTGTCCCGGCGTCTTGCGTACGGGCGTGAAGACCGTGAACGGGAGAGAGGTCTGGCGCGAGAGGTATTCGTAAGCCTTATCGGCAAACAGATAGCGATCACCCAGGCTCGGGGCAATCTGTTCGAGCACCGGGCCATCGTTCAGGTTCGCCGCCGTCAGAGCGATCTAGCGGGGCCGGGGTAACGTGCCTGGCTGCTCATCACCGATTACGTGGATTTTCACGCCGTGGTCGTAGAGCTTCTTGGCCGAACAATAGCCGCTCGCCGCCAGGTCCGGGGCAACCTTGGCGGTAGACCGCCGGGTCTGCCGGGCCAACACTACGGGGAAGGAATCGGCGACCCCGATCGGGGTGGCGGACGCGCCCGCTGGGCTCCAGTGTTCCAACAGCGCGGGAAACACATCGGCGAGCCGATTCAGGCGTTGGACGAAGCCGCCGTAGCTGGGCAGATGCGGAAACCAGTCGCGCCAATAACGCCGCGCATGCTCGTAGAGCGTTTTGATCGGGCACTTTCCATCGAGGAGGCCACACAAATAAAGAGTGATCACTTCTTCATCCGTAAAGCGGAGGTCGCTATAGGGAGCGAATCGCTGTCCATAGACCCAGAGGCCCTTACGGTAGAGATCGCACACCGTCAGATACACGGTAATAAGTTGAGTTTGCCCGTCCATGGTCGTCTCTCCAAGGGATGTTGCAGAATCATCCTTAAGAGACACCAATGGGCTGGCGCTTTCTTTCTGTTAGCTCTTAATTCGCATTTCAGCAGAGTCGAAGTTTTTTTGGGATCTAGCGGGATAGATTCCAACTATCTGCGGTGCCGTCCAATGGTCATCGATGGAAACCGCTCGGGGCGGATGCTCGTCCTTGCCGCGCGGGCCAAAGTGGCCAAACCGTTTGGCGTGACAATCGGTCTTCTATCGGGAGTCGAGCTGTAGTAGCGACGACTTCCGGGCAAGATTCGCGGAAGTCCTCCGGCTATCAGCAAGGCAACGACGCACGCACAGCAGCTTTTGTAAGTCAGGTTATAGGTTCCGATCCTCTGCCACGCTGCCCAAGCGTTGAGTATCGCCTCCTCGTCGAACACGTCGGCAAACGCGTAATCCTGAGGCAGCCGGTTGCCTTCGCTGGCGCAGTCGACGCGAAACACTTCCGCACCTCCCGGAACGGTGGATTCCCCGATGAGTATCTGATACGCGGCCTCGGACGTAGCGACTGACCCGCTTCTAGGCCACCAACTGATGTAAGTCGAACCGCAGGTCATCGCGCCGTGGCCGACGTTCCCGCCGCTGCCGATGACACCCGTGCCCGGCCAGACATGAACTATTACCAAGGTTTTACTCCTCTCGATTGAGTGGGACGCTGAACCTTACCGTGCCGCCGCTATAATCCCGCTTGCGACGAAACGTTCAGATTCACTGCTCTGCGACCGCCCGCCCGTTGCTCCAACGAGGCCTTGCAAGGCGGAAATCGCTTTTTTAAGAAAGCTCTGGCAGGTCCTTCGGCTCCGCTTATTAACCCGGCCCTTAAATTAGGCTGGGTTAATCCGGGACAGGGATGCCCCGGCGCGGCGACAAGCCGCGCGAGCCCAGGCCGGGCGTGTACCGGCCTGGGCAGCGGCCGGTAAATACCAGGAAGGAATTTACAGGCCTGATCAATAAGACAGGCCACTCGACCAAGCTCAGTGCAGGTTTGTTGAAGAGCATGAACGGAATCCACTTGTTCAGGGCTTCCTCAAACAGGATACACGAAAGAGCACGCTGGCCCCTAATATCGCCGAGGAAAACCCGCGCGGTTAAGAGCCCACTAGCCGCTGCGCCAGACTGTCAAAAAAGCCATCTATGGCGCCAAAAGGTTCGTATGGAGTCTGTCCAAAACGTTTTTGTATCCACTGAGTTCCGGCTGTAAGACGGTCAGCCCCTTGGATCAAATCAGAGGGCCGGATATGCTGTTTCAAGCTATTCAATGAATTGCAACAGCCATGTTCAAGGTTTTCGCTTATGGCACACTCCAGCTCCCAGACGTGATGAGAGCCGTTACCGGCGACGTGTTCCCGTCAAAACCCGCCCGTTTACACGATTACGCCCGCTATTGCATCCGCGGCCGCGTTTACCCAGGACTACGAAGAGAGCCGGGCAGCTTTACTGATGGCATACTCTACGAGAATGTGCCGCCGCGCGCGCTAAGAGCTCTGGATGCGTTTGAGGATGATTTTTATCGGCGCGAATCCTTGACCGTGATCACGTCCGGGGAAGTTCCTGTCGATGCCGAGGTTTATCTCGTTCCGCCCGCGCATTACCGGCTGCTCGTACGGCGAAGCTGGGACCTGGACAACTTCAAGGAAACGAGACTCAGTGAATTTTTGGCTCGATGCCGCCGTCTAAAAGCTTGAACGAATCGTTTCACGCCGGTTGTTCCGGCTCGATAAAAACGCGTTAACGGCAAGCCGCCGAAAAAATCCGCTTTCGTACGACTCGCAATCGCCGCAAGTCCCGGGATAACAAGGCGCTGAAACTCGACCTGACGAGCATGTCAGCGGTTCGGCGCAAAAGCTTTGCCGCCCAAAACTCGCGCGTGTGTTTTTGCTGGTGAAATCCACGTTATTATTCTCCCTGCAACTTGTCCTAAGAAGATCGCCGATGCTGGAGCCAAACGATGAATATCTCGACCGAAAATCGTAACGGCAGGACCATCCTTAGCCTGAAGGAGGAACGCCTCGATGCACATAACTCCGGCGAACTGAAGGATTACATTCTCAAGCTTTTGGAAGAGGGGCACACACGCTTGGTTATCGATTTGTCGGGCGTCCGTTTTATCGACAGTTCGGGCTTGGGTGCACTGTTGTCTGGTTACAAGAACGCTTCCCTGCGTTCCGGCAGCTTTCTGTTGGCGGGATTACAGCCCCGCGTGCAGTCCATGTTCGAGCTCACCCGCCTGCATCGGGTATTCGACATCTATCCCAGCCTGCAGGAGGTACCCGATAGTAACTAGCCAGGAGACTGAGATGGGCGGCGACACCGACATCATCAACGTCGAGATTGTGGTTCCGAACCAAACTCGGTATCTGAGTTTGATCGGCAATATCGCCGAACAGGTAGCCAAGACATTGGACGTCTACACCGGCGACCGCGACGCGCTTGCCTATCATCTCAATCTGGTTTTGACGGAAGCCATGGTCAACGCGATCGAGCATGCCTCGCCCAGCGACGCCAATAAGACGGTGAGGGTGTGCATGCACATACGCGACAAAGACCTCCAAATTTTTGTGTACGACCACGGACAAGGCTTCGACCTGAACGCCGTTCCGCCGCCGAATCTCGATGCTCTGGACGAGCGCGGCCGGGGCATTTTCTTTATGCGGACCTTCATGGACCGGGTCAATTATCGCAAGGCGGACAACGGCAACGTCCTGGAAATGTATAAAAAATTGGCCTAAAACCACCTTATTTCTTAACGCCAACGCGCGCCGGACGAAATCCGACGCTTGTCTCGTGGAGTACCAACCTTCGTACTCCGTTTCGGCGGGAAACCAAACATGGCTTGGGAACGCGACTTCAGACTCTTTCTCGACCAGTCCACTCGGGAGCTCCGGCAACCCCCCTTATCGTTCCCCTATGAACAGGCGCTCTCCGACGAATACCGCGCACTCGTTCCACCGCACTTGGCCACTCGTGATGCGTTCAAGGTCGAACAGGTCATCCGCACTGGCGAGGAGACCGTCGATCTCTGGGAGCCGGACCTACGACTCGGCGACCCGTTTCACCGTCTTCAGCTCTACGGGTTACGCGAGAGGAGCCTGGATGAAATCATACCGATCCTTCAGGACCTGAACCTACGGACGATCGATCAGGTTCAGTTCCGCATGGAAATAGGATCGCAACAAGTCTACATCCGCAGCTTCTCGATCAAGCCCGTCACGGACGGCGTGGATTCTTTGATGTCCGTCAAAGAACCCTTGCTGGATGCCTTCATGGCGCTGCTGACGGAACGAGCGGACAAAGACGCTTTGAACGGTCTGCTTCTGCTTACCGGACTCTCCTGGAAGGAAATCGACATCTTTCGGGCGTACCGGAACTACTACTTTCAGCTCGGGAGCCGCTTCGGCCGTTTCCGCTTTCACCAGGCACTACTCAACAATCCGAAGACGGCTCAGCTGCTTTTTCGTTATTTCGAGAGCCGCTTCAAGCCCGATCTCCGCTGGACCGACCTCGCCCGGCGTGAGGACGAGGCCATGCTGCCCATCCGCATGGAACTGAGTTCATCGCTCAATGAGGTGGAAGATTCGAACGAGGACCGTATCCTTCGTGACCTGTTCAATCTCATAGACGCGACCCTCAGGACCAATTTTTACCGGCGGATCCATCAGCCGGATCATTTCATCGCGCTCAAGATCAGCAGCCTCGGAGTCATCAACATGCCGGCACCGAGGCCATCCTTCGAAATTTACGTCCACTCGGCGCTGATGGAAGGTATACACCTGCGCGGAGCCAAAGTGGCTCGCGGCGGCATCCGCTGGTCGGATCGGCCGGACGATTTCCGCAGCGAGATTCTCGACCTGATGCAGACCCAGATGATCAAGAACTCCCTGATCGTCCCGCAAGGCGCCAAAGGGGGATTCGTGATCAAACAGACGCCGCGCAACCCGGACGAGCGCGAGCGCCTGGTGCAGGAAGCGTATTCCACACTGATCCGGGGACTCTTGGACGTAACCGACAACCTGCAAGGCGGCGTGGTATCCGCTCCGCCCGATGTCGTGACCCACGACGATGCCGATCCCTACCTGGTCGTGGCTGCCGACAAAGGGACGGCGCGCCTGTCAGACCTTGCCAACGCTATCGCCTCGGAATACGGCTTCTGGCTCGGCGATGCCTTCGCCAGCGGCGGCTCGCACGGCTATCACCACAAGAAGCTCGGTATCACAGCACGCGGCGCTTGGGAGTGCGCAAAGCGGCACTTCCGCGAACTGGGACAGGATATCGATACCCAAACGTTCACGGTGATCGGCGTTGGCAGCATGGACGGCGACGTATTCGGCAACGGCATGCTGCTGTCCGACAAGATCCGCCTGCGCGGCGCGTTCAGCGGTAGCCATATCTTCCTCGATCCGAATCCCGATCCCACCCTGTCCTACCGAGAGCGAAAACGCCTGTTCGACCTGCCCTACTCCACTTGGGACGACTACAACCGAGCCCTGATCTCACCCGGCGGTGGCGTATTCCGGCGCGATGCGAAGGACATTCCGCTCTCCCGAGAGGTCCGCGAATGGCTCGGGACCCACCATACCACGGTCGACGGTGACGAACTGATTCGATTGCTGCTCACCGCCCCGGTCGACCTGCTCTGGCTCGGCGGCATCGGAACGTACGTCAAAGCGAGCACGGAAACCAACGAGGACGTCGGCGACAAAGTCAACGACAGCACCCGCGTCGACGCTAACCAGATCAAAGCGAAAGTCGTCGGCGAAGGCGCCAACCTCGGCTTCACCCAACTCGCCCGCGTCGAATTCGCCCTCAAAGGCGGGCGCATCGATACTGACGCGGTCAATAATTCAGGCGGGGTGGATCTATCCGATCATGAGGTCAACCTCAAAATTCTTTTGGATCTTCTTCAGCACAAACAACTGATCGCCAACCGCGAGGAACGCGACGAGTGGCTTGTCAAAGTCAGAGACGATGTTTGCCGTTCTGTCCTCGCTAACAATTACCGGCAAAGTCTCTGCCTCTCGCTGGACCAGGCGCGTTGCCTCCAGGATGTGGAACCGTTCCTTGAAGTCGCCGCGCGGCTGATCAACGCGGGACTGTTCGACCCGACGGTCGAATCGTTTCCGTCCCGCAAGGATATCGCGGCACGCCCCCAACAAGCTCTGACCCGGCCGGAACTGGCCGTGCTGATGGCTTACGCGAAGCTGGCCTTGAAGCGAGCGCTGTTCGACAGCCCTGAGTTCCTGGCTTCGGGTTGGGCACGCGAATTTCTCGCCGATTATTTTCCACCCGCGGTGCGCGAACGCTTCTCTGATGCGCTCGACGAACACTCTCTCGCCAAGGAAATTACCGTCACCGTCGTCTGCAACACCCTGATCAACCAAGCCGGGGTAAGCTTTCTGGTTTGGGTCGACGAGCTGGAACCCAGTTTTCTCAACCAGGCCGTCGGGGCGTATGTTCTGTTCGACCGTGTGCTCGACGGCCGCACGCTGCGCCGCAAAATCTGCGCGCTGGATGACCGAATAGAGGCCGCCCAGCAAATCCAGCTGCTGCTGAATCTCGAAAACCTCCTTCGTTCCTTCTGCCTCTGGACGCTGCAAGCGGGCAAACCCTTGTCTCCGCATGCCGAAACCGTGAGCCTTTGGCGTGCGGACTTAACGAAATATCTCGACTATCTCGCGGAAAGCCTTATGGAAAACGAACGTTCGGATGTCAACGAGCGTGTCGCCGCTTCGGAAGAATTGGGGTTCACGCCCGAAGAAGCCCGTCTCATTGCGCTCATGGAGCGATTGCACGACTTTCCGGTCTTGGTCGACCTCGCTGCCCGAACCGGCGCGCCACTGTCGAAAGCGGCCGAACTCAACAATGCGGTTGCCGATTATCTCGACTTAAGACGGCTAATTCCCCGACTCGAGAACGTAAAACCCCGCACCCGCTGGGAACGCCGGGTACAAACCGTATTGTTAGAACGCCTTAAACACGGACCGGCCCGCTTCAGTCTCGCCATGTTACGAGCCGGGCTGCATGACCCGACCACATTTTTCGCCGAACGTCACCTTCAACAACACCTGGCCAAACTGCGCCGATTCGCCCGGGAACTCAGTGAGTCGACAGAAGCCTCGTTGATCCCTTTCACGGCTCTGGTCTCAGCCTTAGATGCCTTGCGGGAAGCCTGCGATGACCTGAACGGTCGACCCAATTAATCAGGCACGTAAGGTAACCCTCCTGGTGTTTATCGGCCCGGCCCAGGCGGAAACACGCTTGGCCTTGGGGGCATGCGGCTTGTCGCTCTGCGGGACTTCCTGTGGCGAAATGACCCGGCCTATGTTTCACGATCGACAGCGAATTCCGCGTCCAAAACGCCGACACTTATGTCAGGTATGAGCGATTCACGCCGAACAGCTATCGAGACTGTTTCGGAATGAATTGCTGGCTTTCGGAAGAGTCTTAGAGGTAAACTATCGCTGTTTCCTCGAAGCTATCCGCATGATCTCAAAGCCTTTACGGCGGCATCAGTCTACACCGCCCCGGTAGCTCAGTAGGATAGAGCGTCCCCCTCCTAAGGGGAAGGTCGTACGTTCGAATCGTATCCGGGGCGCCATTTAAATCAACTGCTTACAATAATCTTCGAACCGCTAAATCTTTGTTCTGTCACATCTCAAAACCGCTTACCGGAAGTTTTCAACTAAAGACCTTGCTCACAAATGGGCTAAAAGGATCGATGAGATCAAGCAAAGGAACCTACAGACACGATTAACAATAAAACCAATGAACCTGGCGAGAAAAGACGGCGCCAACTAAAGAGAAAAGCACGTTTTTATCTCGGTTTTCCAGATCGTTATAAAGTCGGTAGATGTCAAGTCCCGCATGATTGTAAACCCTCTTTCGAAAAAGATGAGGATGGGACAGTTGCCAGTTTTTGAGAGCCTGGATCGGGGTGAGATGGCCTAAGACCTTTTGGGGAATGTGATGATTGTACAGCTCGACATAGCGGTGCAGGGTGGTGTCCAGATCGGCGGTTGAATCGAAGTGATGGGTTTGCAACACCTCCTCGATGCGGCCATTGAAGCGTTCCACCAGGCCATTCGTTTGGGGCCGGCCCGGCGGAATCAGGCGATGTTCGATGCCTTGTTCAGTACAGAGGCGGTCAAACTCATGCGTCCCCGAGGGCTGCCGAGTTCGGGTCAGGAAACGGTCGGTAAACTCCGAGCCGTTGTCGGTCAGGCATTTCTGGATGCGGAAAGGCGCGGCCTGAATCACCGCTTTGAGGAAGTCCTTTGCGCTTAAGGCGGTGCGGTTGGGCTTGAGGGCGACATAGACCCAGCGGGTGGCGCGGTCGATGGCGACGAACAGGTATCGGCGGGGTTCGCCGTCGATGGCGGGCAAGTACTTAACATCCAGGTGAAGGAAGCCGGGCTCATAGGCCTTGAAGGGTTTGACCTTCGCCTTCTCTGTAGGCGGAAGCAGGGTCTTGAGGGACGCCACCCCGTGGCGGCGCAGGCAGCGGTCTAGCCCGGAACGGGACACGGCGGGATTGAGAAATTCCCGGGTCACGGCCAGGAGATCATCCAAGGGGAGGAGCAGAGCTTGGCGGAGGTAGACCACGATGGCTTCCTGGGCGGGCGTGAGCGTGGTTCTGAGGGTGTGGGGCCGATGCGAGGCATCTTCGACCGAGGAGCGGTGTTTCCACTTGCGGACGGTCGTTCGGCTAATGCCATGCTTTTGGGCCAAGGCGCGCTCGCTCAACGTGGACGCTTGAATGGCCTGCCGAACGGCTGGGGTGGTACGGGCGTTCTTATGAAGACGAATCTGCATGGTGATGGACCTTACTTGGACGAACCAAAGATCTCCTGGAGAAGGCTCCGGGCTTCAAACAGAGCATAACGCCTTCTCGGTAAATAATCATACGGGACGTGACAGATAGACAACGGTCCATAGAATCCCCAAGGAGAACGAAACTTAAGTATGAGAAGATATGGGAAAGAGCGGACACGCTAGCTACGGCAATTAACCGATTAGGAAAAGCTACCTGATTCCTTTAACCGCCGCCGTTGTTAAAGAATTCGAATCGAACTTCCGCCAGCCGGGAACGAGATTTTTGAGGCAGGAATATTTATTGATACATCCGGAATTCCATGTGTTGTCCAGATGAGTGCCAAAACAACCTTGCGGAGCTCATTGGATATGGATTCTAAGTCGATGTCTGGGTCCAATGTTGCGTTGTGAGCAATCTTGTTCCTGATATCGACACACTTAGAAAAAAATTTCCGAACTGGTCGTCCTGCGATTTCTGTCGGTTTTTGAATCCGGCGCGCGAAACGGGAAAGAGCGCTGCTAGACGATTCTTCATGAAGCTTCCCAAGAGCTCCGATAAGTGAATTTTTTTCATCATCTTCCAGTTCGGAATTCTTTACTTGGTTTTGAAACTGCCCGATTAATTTCTTAGCAGACTCGCTTCGGGATGATCGGCTATTAAACGCTCCAGCGCGAGATATGTTGTGAGAAATCTGGCACGCGGTGACGATTCGGTAGTAGAAATGTTGATGTTTAATGCATCCTCTGCTCGTTCATCAAGATTCATTTCTATGGACCAAATTGCTTTAAGAGCATCTAGAACGTAATCAGGCTTGCTTGGATATACTTCAACGTCACCTGACATTACGCATTCGAGATATCGCTCATCATCCGGGAAAACAGCCAGTCCAACAATCGGATCAAGCGCAATCCCACCAGTGCTCTCGTATACATGTTTCTTAATTTCTGGAGAAACTGAACCGGATATTGAGTCTGTTAAAGGGACGGTTATCCCTAGTGCGAGCATGGCGTTTAAAACACGTGACCGCGTGCGTAACCGCTCGCCACTAGTCTTTGCGGATTCCTGATCTATAAATCCACGACCTTCGATATGGAACTTCTTGGCGCTTATTAGTTTGTCCGAATCTCTGGCCCTAAGCTCGAAATCGAGACCTTCCTTTAACTCAAATGAAAGCGCCTGCTCTTCAAAACGAAAGACTCCAGGAACAGAATGTGAAAAAGTAAGCCTAAAACGATACTTGAAAGATTCTTCCCCCGGTCAACCATCTCTCAACGGCGCGCCCAAGTGTCCCGGCTAAGCGAACCCATCCGAAATGGGACGCGAGGAATCGAGCTTGGCGACACAGGCATATGCGCATTCCATATGTCTCTCCCTGTTCTCGGCGGAGACTGGCAGAAAACTCACCGGCAGCGACCAATCCGCCGGGACCGCAATAGGACGAACAATGTGTTCCCAAAGCGCAATGTCCAGCAAAGAAAGTCGTCAATTTGGACAGCCACTGGCAGATTTCTTTAAGGCTTCGTTCTATCGAGCTCGATCGTACATCAGCAATAAACACGCTAACGTACGGCTTCAATGACTTCTCGGATATCTTCCATCACCCAGGTCGGCGCGTAATCGACGTCCGCCAGGTGCTCCCGCGTGGAAATGCCCGAAAGTACCAGAATGCTCCGAATCCCTGCACGCACGGCACCGAGGATATCGGTGTCGAGGCGATCGCCCAGTGCGACGGTTTGTTCGGGCGGCACTTGCAGACGCTCCATCGCTAGCTGATACATGATGGGCTCAGGCTTACCGACGATGATGGGCTCGATGCCGGTAGCCGCCTGCAAGGCCGCCAAAACCGCCCCATTCCCGTGGGTAAGGCCATGCTCAGTCGGCAACGACGTGTCCGGATTGGTGCCGATAAACTTGGCCCCGGCGCGAAGATTCAGCGTGGCGGTGGCAAGCTTATCCCACGACAGGGTTCGATCCAAACCGCAAACCACATAATCGGCATCCTTCTCATAAAGTTCCGCCAGGCGAAAGCCGTTTTCCAGTAGAGCCTGGCAGACGCCATCCTCGCCGATGGGAAAAACCTTGGACCCGGCCGGCGCGTGCTGCTTGAGATAAAGCGCAGCGGCAAGGCCGGAACCGATCACCTGTTCACGGTCTACGCTGACGCCCATGCGGGCAAGCTTGGCGACATACTGGTCCGGTGTATTGCTGGCGTTGTTGGTGGCTAATACGAAACGGATGTCGCGGGCTCTCAGGGTCTCAAAGAATTCCACCAGTCCGGGCATGGGACGATCACCCTCCCAGAGCACGCCGTCCATATCAATGATCAAGGCGCGAATGTCGTTGAGTGTCATGGGATCGATGGTTGAATATAGGTTGCCGATCGGAGCGCGCCTAAATTAACCTTTGAAGGCCGTTTCGTCGATACCAGATCGCTTTTCCGAAACCGTAAATCAGCCCGAAAGGATATCCATGTCAGCAAGCAGCACCCAAATCAAAGCGTACATTCAGGCCGCCGATGCGGTTATCCGCGAACATGCCGAGGAAGTCGCCGCGCTTGATCAAGCGATCGGCGATGGCGACCACGTCGCTAACTTGCAGCGAGGCCTTGCCGCATTGGACTCGATCACGGAGGAACTCGGACGGATGGACTGGTCCGCCGCCTTCCAGAAAATCGGCATGAACCTCATGAGCAGCGTGGGAGGAGCTTCTGGCTCGCTCTACGGCACCCTTTTTCTAGCCATGAGCAAGGCAATGAAGGATAAAGACATGAGTCTGCCTAATCTGGCCGACGCGTTCGGCAAGGGCGTGGAAGCGATGAAACAGCGGGGCAAGGCCGATCTGGGCGAAAAAACCATGCTCGATGTCTTGATTCCGGTAACGAACGCCCTGCGACAGGCGGCGCAAGAATCCTGGGACTTACCGAAAACCTTGGAAACCCTCAATCAAGTCGCCGAGACCGGTTGCGAATCGACCCGAGACATGATTGCCACCAAAGGGCGAGCTTCGTTCTTGGGCGAACGCGCCCGCGGCCATATCGACGCCGGCGCGAGAACCAGTCAGTTAATCATCAAGGCGATCACCGACGTTGTGGCGAAGAACAGCTCGCCGGCAACCTAGCATCCCCATCTCAGAGCCGCGGTGTGCACCGGCGCATCCCACAGCCGGATCATCTCATCATCCAGGAGGGTCAGGGTGACGGAGCAGCCGGCCATGTCCAGCGAGGTGGTAAAGTTGCCGACCAGCGAACGGACGATGCTTACCCCGCGCCGATCCCAGAACTGGCGGGTCAAATCATAAACCAGATACAGCTCCATCAGCGGCGTCGCACCGAAGCCATTGACGTGCAGCAGAGCCGGCTGGCCTTTGGCGGGTTTGAGCTCATCGTCGATGGCCTGCGTCAAGTGTTCGACGATTTCCGAAGCACTCGCTAACGCCATGCGTTTCCTGCCCTTCTCCCCGTGAATGCCCACGCCCATTTCGATTTCATTGTCGGCGATGCCAAAGGTCGGCTTGCCTACGGCTGGGACGGTGCAACTGGTCAACGCCACGCCCATGGACGCCGTCGCCCGAACCACCCGTTCACCCAGCGCCTTGCAAGCCGCAAGGTCCGCGCCCGCTTCCGCCGCTGCGCCCACGATCTTTTCGACAATCGTCGTACCCGCCACTCCGCGCCGGCCCATGCCCTGATGCTCGGGAATAGACACATCGTCATGTACCAGCACCGTCTCATGGGGGCAGTCGAGCATTTCTGCCGCGATCTCGAAATTCATGACATCGCCGGCGTAATTCTTGACGATGAACAACACGCCGCCACCGCTTTCCGTCGCTTGAGCGGCGGCGAGCATCTGATCAGGCGTGGGCGAGGTAAACACTTGTCCAGGACAAGCCGCGTCCAGCATGCCTAACCCGACGAAGCCGATGTGCAGAGGCTCGTGTCCCGAGCCGCCACCGGAAACCAACGCCACCTTGCCCGGAGCACGAGGAGCGGTACGAGCGATATAGCGAGGTTCGGGATTGAGGCGAACAATATCGGCATGGGCTAGCGCAAAACCGCGCGCGCTCTCATCCAGCAGGTTGTCGACCGTATTGATGAACTTCTTCATAGAGTGTCCTTTGAATATAAAGTTCGGCGGCTGGTTAACCAAACCCGCAAAAACCGCCAGCATCGAAAATTCGATCTGAAAGCAAACCATCGGGATCCTATCGGGTCAAGTCTGGTTTTTCAGACTCCACCGCGATAAGACCGCCCGGAGTGATCCGACCCTGTGTGAGGAGCTCGCCCAAAAGGCTGAATCGCACGGTCAATGCTGACGTATCCATCATGAGAATCAAGAGTGTCTTGAATCAGACAACCTCGTCTTAGTTCGCCATAGCCCCCACCAGCACCCCACAAAAAGAAAAAAGCCCTACGATCTCTCGTAGGGCTTTATTTTACTTGGTGGGCCCTCTAGGGCTCGAACCTAGGACCAAGGGATTATGAGTCCCCTGCTCTAACCAACTGAGCTAAGGGCCCGGAAACCGAGTCTAATCCATGTCGAGAAAACTCCGAAGTTGTTCGGAACGTGAAGGATGGCGGAGTTTTCGCAGTGCTTTGGCTTCGATCTGGCGAATACGTTCGCGGGTTACGTCAAACTGCTTGCCGACTTCCTCCAGTGTGTGGTCGGTATTCATATCAATACCGAAACGCATTCGCAAGACTTTTGCTTCCCGAGCAGTAAGTCCAGCTAGAACTTGCTGGGTCGTCTCGCGCAAACTCGCGACGGTCGCATGCTCGATTGGAGACATTACCCGAGAGTCCTCAATGAAATCCCCCAAATGAGAGTCCTCGTCGTCACCAATGGGGGTTTCCATGGAAATGGGTTCCTTGGCTATTTTCAGAACTTTCCGGACTTTGTCCTCAGGCATGTCCATACGTGCGGCCAATTCTTCCGGCGTGGCTTCTCGCCCCATTTCCTGCAACATTTGGCGCGAAATGCGGTTCAGTTTATTGATCGTCTCGATCATGTGAACCGGAATTCGAATGGTGCGCGCCTGATCGGCGATCGAACGGGTAATCGCCTGACGGATCCACCAAGTCGCATAAGTTGAGAATTTATAACCGCGCCGATATTCGAATTTATCCACCGCCTTCATTAGGCCAATATTGCCTTCCTGAATCAAATCGAGAAACTGCAGACCGCGATTCGTATATTTCTTGGCGATGGAAATCACCAACCGCAGGTTGGCTTCGATCATTTCTTTCTTGGCCAGACGTGCTTGATCTTCTCCGATGGAAACACGCCGATTGATTTCTTTGATGTCAGCGATCGACAGCTGATTGTCTTTCTCTATCTGAGCTAGTTTGCTTTGTGCCCGCCTCGCCTCGTCGGCAAAGGGAGCCAGTGCCTCGCCGTAGCTCGACTCAAGCAGCTTCTGAAACCAATCGGGATTGGCTTCGTTACCAGTGAACGACTCCACGAATTCTGCGCGCGGCATTTTTGCCTTGACGACACAGATATCCTGAAGAATTCGTTCCTGTTCACGGATCTTCTCTACCGTATTGTGTAGCAGGTCGGTCAACTCTTTGAAAAACTGAGGCGTTTTCTTGAATTCCATGAAGCTCTCTGCAAGAGCGTCGAACGCCTTTTGCGTACGTTCGTGGTGATAGCCGTACTTGTGATGGGTGCTGACCGCCGCTTTATATTGTTTACTGAAAAGATCGAGCTTCTCTCTTACCAGTTCCGGATCCGGCCCGCTCTCGGCGTCGTCCAGAATATCGGTGTCTGTGTCTGCATCTTCGTCCAGCACGACCTCTTCCGAGTCGGCTACCGGATCAAAAAAATCGGAAATCAGATCCGACAGCCTTACCTCTCCTTTTTCTACCCGCTCGAAGGCCTTGATGAAATGGTCCATCGCAGCCGGAAAACGAACCAGCTCATTCGCCGCTTGGTTCAATCCCTCTTCGATGCGCTTGGCAATGCTAAGCTCGCCTTCACGAGTCAGGAGCTCGACCGTTCCCATTTCGCGCATATACATCCGCACCGGATCCGTGGTCCTGCCCAACTCGGAGTCGACGGAGGAAGCGAGTGCTGCCGCAACCTCAGCCGCCTCTTCCTCGTCTTCCTCGGTAACGACCGCGGGTTCTGGGATTAAATCCACATCCGGCACATCCTCATGCACTTCGATTCCCATGTCATTGATCATGCAGATGATGTCTTCCATCTGCTCGGGATCGACGATATCGCTGGGCAAGTGATCGTTTACCTCAGAAAACGTGAGGTAACCTTGCATTTTACCCTTAGCGATAAGCTCTTTAAGCTGAGACTGCTGTTGTTCCAGATTCATCGACTGACCCGCGACTGCTGTATGCCCGCAAAACAATACAGTATATTCGAACTTTGACAAAACAGAAAACGTGGAATACTAACATCATGAGCTCATGAGCACTCTCATTTCCTCCCGCTCTGCCGAACTGAGCTGAAATTTCTTCGATTTTTTTATGAGCTCATCCAACCGCTCCTGTTTGAGTTGCTTTTCGAAACGCATTAAAGCATCCGAAAACTCAATTCGTATACCATCCGGGGGCAACGGAACATCCCATTGCATGAGGGTGGCAATAAGCTTCTCCTCCGGCGTGCCTCGAAAATGCTCCAAAATACCACCACTGGTCAACCCAGGATTTTCATTGAGAATCTGGAGCACCTTTTGAATTAGACGACCGTTCTTGCGGGCAGCGCCTAGGTTGGCCCGAAGATCATCTCCAACCATGGCCGCAAGTTCCGGATTTTGGACCAAAAGCGCCAAAAGGAGCCGCGATGTAGAGGGGCGCATTCCACTGCTTGCGGATGCAACCCTTGATTCCGACGGTACTACAAGCTTAGCCGATTTATCGGATGGTTCGACTACCCCATGTCCCGCAAGTTCCACCAGACGACTCTCGATCATCTCGCGAAAAACGCCGCCAGGTAATCTGCCAATCAAAGGCCGGGCTTCATTAACCAAGGTCGCTCGCCCTTCTAGGGTGTCCAAATCAAGCCTTTGCACCAAGCTTCTAAAGAAATAATCCGAGAAAGGCAGCGCGGCGTCGAGACGTTTGAGAAACGCTTCGGTCCCCTCGGTTCGAACCAAGGAGTCAGGATCGTGCCCTTCCGGCAAAAGAAGAAATCGGATTTGTCGTCCGTCCCGCAGTGACGGAAGGCTCGCTTCGAGCGCCTTCCAGGCAGCCTTTTGCCCTGCGGAATCGCCATCGAAGCAAAAAACCAGTTCGTCCGTATACCGGAACAACAGTTCGACGTGATCGGCAGAGGTAGCGGTTCCGAGCGTCGCGACCGCATTGCGAATGCCGTTCTGTGCCAAGGCAATCACATCCATATAGCCCTCGACCACCACGATGCGTTCAGGCCTCGTAGACTGTTTCAACAGTTCGTACAAGCCGTATACTTCTCTGTGCTTCTTGAAAACGATGGTTTCCGGCGAATTGAGATATTTCGGAGTTCCATCGCCCATAACCCGTCCGCCGAAACCTACAACCCTACCCCGGCGATCGCGTATGGGAAAGATGATACGATCCCGGAAACTGTCGTAAACCTTGTCGCCTTTCACGACCCTGAGTCCCGCGGCGTTGAGAAGCTCCTGCGAAAACTCTGATGGTAGATTTTGCCACCCTGGGGGCGCATAACCCAAGCGATATCGTTGTGCAAGCTCGCCACTGACCCCTCTGTCTTTCAAATAAGCAACCGCTCGTGGAGCTGCAGGGTGGACTTTGAGCTGATGCGCGTAAAACCGAGAAACGGCATCCTGTAACTCGTATATGGCATTCGCCATCTTAACGCCGGACTCTGCCGCGGCACGTTGAGCCTCTTCCGGGATTTTCAGCCCCGCCAGCGCTGCGAGACTTTCCACCGCCTCGACAAAAGTCAGATGGTCGTAGCCCATCAGAAAGTCAATGACATTGCCGTGTGCGCCACAACCGAAGCAATGGTAAAACTGCTTGTCGCGGCTTACGGTAAAGCTGGGAGTCTTCTCGTTATGGAAAGGGCAACGAGCAGTAAAATTACTGCCGACCTGCCTGAGAGGGACGCGCGCATCGACGACATCAACCAGATCGATACGCGCGATCAGTTCTTGAATGAATTCACGGGGAATTTTGCCGGCCATCGTTTACACCGGCAGCTCAGTTCATGCTTCGCCGTTCCCAAAATAAAGTTAAACCTCCGTGCTTCAACGGCTCAACAGGCTTTTAACCCGCGCGCTTACCGCCGCCATGTCGGCTCGGCCTTGCATTTTCGGCTTCAGGATAGCCATCACCTTCCCCATATCGCCGATTCCGGAAGCACCAGATTCCGCCAAAGCCTCGTTAATCAGAGACTCCACTTCCGCCTCGCTCAACGCTTGAGGCAAATAATCCTGAATAATACCGAGTTCCGCTTGTTCCGCAGCCACCAAATCGTCGCGCCCAGCGGACTGAAATTGCGCAATGGATTCACGCCGTTGCTTGGCCATCTTATCTAGAACGGCGAGGATCTGAGCATCATCTAGCTGAGTACGCTCGTCCACTTCGCGCTGCTTGATGGCGGCCATTATAAGCCGGATGACGCCTAGTCTGTCCTTTTCCCCAGCCTTCATGGCCGCTTTCATATCGGCCTGGAGACGGTCTTTCAACGCGCTCATGATAGATAGCGACCATCAGGTCTGCGGACGCCCTTTACGCAAATTCTGCAGAGCAAACCGTTCACGGGAAAGCTTCTTGAGATGCCGCTTAACTGCCGCAGCCGCTTTGCGCTTACGTTCCTCGGTCGGTTTCTCGTAGAATTCGCGGCGGCGAACTTCAGAAAGAATACCGGCCTTCTCGCAGGCACGTTTAAAACGACGGATAGCAATTTCAAAGGGCTCGTTTTCTCTCAGCTTGATCGACGGCATGTAGCTTCCCAAAAATTGAAACCAAAACAAATAAAATTCCCACAGCGGAATTACTCCGCCAACTGAAAAGCTCTAATTATACTTCTAGAGAGCTCCAGATAAAAGCCAATTTGTATGCACATACTCGGCATTGAAACGTCCTGCGATGAAACAGGCGTAGCGATCTATCACACTCAAAAGGGGCTCTTGGCTCATCGTCTGTACAGCCAGATAAGAACCCATGCGGAATACGGAGGCGTAGTACCCGAACTGGCATCCCGCGACCATATCAAGAAACTGGTGCCGCTGATCCGGCAAGTGATTGCAGACGCCAACATCTCCAAGCGGCAAATCGACGGCGTCGCTTACACGGCTGGTCCGGGACTGGTCGGCGCGCTGCTGGTTGGGGCGGCTGTCGCTCGCAGCTTGGCGTGGACCTTGGGCGTCCCGTCCATCGGCGTCCATCACATGGAAGGCCATTTGCTTGCACCCTTGATGGAACCAGATCCGCCCCGATTTCCCTTCGTTGCTCTCCTCGTTTCCGGGGGACATACCCAGTTGATCGAAGTAGAAGGCATAGGCCATTACCGCATCCTGGGAGAATCCCTGGACGATGCCGCCGGGGAAGCCTTTGACAAGACCGCCAAGATGCTCGACCTCGGCTATCCGGGAGGTCCCGCGATCGCGGAATTGGCTGAGGAAGGCGACGTCCAACGGTTCGAGTTCCCCCGCCCCATGACCGACCGACCGGGCCTCGATTTCAGCTTCAGCGGCCTGAAAACGCACACCTTGCTTACATTCGCCTCAACGGCCAAGACGCGACAGGACAAGGCTGATATTGCCAAGGCGTTCCAGGAAGCCGTCGTCGATACATTGGTGATCAAATGCCGACGGGCACTCAAGAAAACCAGGCTTACCCGCTTGGTGGTCGCAGGCGGCGTCAGCGCGAATCGATCCATGCGCGACAAACTTCGACGCATGGCTCGAGAAGAAAGCTTCCAGGTTTATTTCCCGCGGCTCGAATTTTGCGGCGACAATGGCGCCATGATCGCGTTTGCCGGCTGCCAGAGACTGCTCGCCGGACAGACTGAACCGCCCGAAATCAGCGCGTTTCCGCGTTGGCCGTTGAGCACATTGGCGCCGATCACGCTAGAGCAAGACTCGGCGGCCCGAGAATCTTAGATCTCGAAAAACCGCGTGAGCGAACGGTCCCGCGCCCAGTCCGATGGCTTAGGCAAACGAGCCAGGGAGGTCTGAAAAATCAGCAGTAAAGCCCAAACTATTCAGGCTTTGCGCCCGATCCGAGCCTCCTGCCCCTGAAGCAAGCGCTCGATGTTTCCGCGATGGCGCCAAATGAGAAACAGAGCCATCACGCCTGCCGCTCCAGTCAACTGCTCGGAACCGGTCAAGAACCAAACGTAGAATGGCGTTAGAACGGACGCAACCAAAGCCGCAAGCGACGAAATGCGCGAGACAAACGCAACGATAATCCAAGTCGCTAAAGCAGCCAGCCCAGCCGCCCACGCAAAGCCCAAGAGCACCCCGAGAGCGGTGGCAACGCCCTTGCCGCCCTTAAATTGGAAAAACACCGGGTAAAGGTGCCCGAAAAATGCAGCCAGCCCAACCAAAGCCATGCTGATCGCGTCAGCATCAAAAGCCTTGGCCAACAAGACCGGAACCAATCCCTTGCCGGCATCCCCTAACAAGGTAATCGCGGCCGCTTTCTTGCCGCCCAGTCGCAGCACATTGGTCGCACCCGGATTTTTCGAGCCTTGCTCGCGCGGGTCAGGGAGATGGAACAATCGACTCACGATCACCGCACTGGACAGTGAGCCCAGGAGATATGCCAAAGGAACTAAAAACCACACTGCCATGCGCTTAAAATGTATTCCGGTTGCTAGTTTTGTAATTTTTGTGATACCAATTCGCGACTTTGCGAAAACCGGTCGGATTGACGATGGACATTATATTTCTACGCGGTCTAGAGATCGAGACGGTGATCGGCATCTACGATTGGGAGCGAAAAATCAAGCAGACTGTCCTAATCGACTTGGAAATGGGTACCGATATCCGTAAAGCTGCGGCCTCGGACGATATCAAACACACACTGGATTACAAAGCGGTTTCAAAACGCATCATTTCTTTCGTAGAGGAAAGCGATTTTTACCTCGTGGAAACTCTAGCCGAGAAGATCGCTCAAATCGTTATCGATGAGTTCAAGGTGCCCTGGCTCAGGTTAACGCTCAACAAAAAAGGGGCAATCCGTAAAGCCAGCGACGTGGGAATCATTATCGAACGAGGTGAAAAACAAAAATATGCCTGATGTTTTCCTCAGCATCGGCAGCAATATCGAAAGAGAAAAGCACATCGCTTCCGCCTTGAAAGAGTTGGAAGAGCGGGTAGGCCCATTGACTGTCTCGAGCGTTTACGAAAGTGAAGCGGTCGGCTTCGAGGGCTCCAGCTTTTACAACTTAGTGGTGGCATTCTCCACCGAGCGCCCGGTATCCGAGATCGTGACGATGCTGAGCGAGATCGAAAGCCACCATGGGCGTACACGGGACTGCAAGAAATTCTCTTCGCGCACGCTCGATCTCGATTTGATCCTATATGGCGACCAGGTACTCCAAGAAGGCAAGCTTGCACTACCACGCGATGACATCACCCGCTATGCCTTCGTATTGGAACCGCTTGCCGAAATCACACCCAATCGAAAACACCCCATACTTGGCGAGAGTTACGCTGAACTGTGGGCCAAATTCGATAAAACCGGCGTAAAGCAGCGGCGGCTCGGCTCAGTTTCGGATATCAGCTAAACAGACTCCTACCGCCATCCACCGCCAGTATCTGGCCGGTAACATAAGGCGCATTCGCGACCAGGAATACGACCGCTTTCGCGATATCGGACGCTTCGCCAGCGCGTTTCATGGGTATACGGGTCAGAATGTCGGCTTTTTTCGTGGAATCCATATCGTGCTCGGGCCACAGAATAGCACCGGGCGCGACGCCGTTAACCCGGATATCCGGCGCCAACTCTTTCGCGAGGGCACGGGTCATCGCCGCCAGCCCGGCTTTCGCGACGCAGTAAACGGTGTAGTTCTCGAGCGGACGATCGGCATGGATGTCACCGATATTGACGATACAACCCTTACGTTCTCTCAAATAAGGTGCCGCCGTTTGGACCAGAAAAAACGGCGCTTTCAGATTGCTGCCCAGAAGGTCGTTCCATTGATCCTCCGTCACCGTCCCCAACGGGGTGGGATAGAACGCCGACGCGTTATTCACCAAGACGTCTAGACCGCCCCAAACGGCCGCCGCCCGCTGGACGAAATCATTCAGCCCGCCTGTCTCCCGCAAATCGGCCTGCAGCAAGTGGACCGAATCCTCGCGCACGGCGTTAAGCTCTCTGCACAAAGCCTCGGCGTCAGCCGCGGACCGATGGTAATGCAGCACGATATGGTATCCGGCCGCATGTAGCCGACGTACAATTTCCGCACCGATACGGCGTGCCGCGCCGGTAACGAGCGCCGATTTCGTCATATCACCCCTCACAATTCCAACAGCCTCTACACGTGATTGCTCTCAAATTGGGCGAACCACTGCCCCGCCCCCAGCGGCGAGGTAGGATCGTAATACAAGGACAGCAGTTTCAGGTGCCCGAACGGCCCCAATTCCGGACCCGGCAGCAACGTACGGAAGACCTCTCCGCCCATCAGTTGATGAGTGATCGTCTGAAACAGACGTGCAAGACGCCCTTCACGGACCATCGTGTCCAACATGTGAGGCCCGGCGATCAGGTAAATGGTTCGGTAGCCGAGTTCGCCCAGCCGACGCGTCAGCACGTCACCCTCCACCATTCTCCCCTTCCCCGCGAGAATGATGTCGTATCCTTGCCTGCGCCAATAGTCCAGCTTCGCAGGATCCGCCTGTTCTCCTGTGGCGATGTAACAAGCCTGACCATGTTCTCGGATGGACGGCGGCATCGGGAAGTCCAGACTGGCGCTCGCGACGACGATCGCCGGTTGAGGAACCAGCCCTTGCGCCTCGCGCCACTCTGCAAGGTCGCGGGTCGTATCGGTCAGACCGATTTGAAGAATGTTTCCCAGACGTTTCTCCGCCAGCGAACGGAGATAGCCACCGTGCGTGATCAGGCAATCCGCTTGGCACTCCAGCTCCAGAAACAATCGAAAGTCATTCGGCGTGGTCAGGCTTTTCGGAAGGTAGGTCTGTCCGCTCGAATCCTCCAACGCAATTCGTCCATCCAGGCTGGTGAGGAAATTGGCGTACACGAAAGGCTTTTCGGGCGTGCCCAGCCGGTGCAGATTCAGTCTGAGATAAAGCCCTTCTAATGCTACCTCCTCAAAAGGGGGAGGAAACAAACGAAATATGGTCTTGGCCATTCGATAAAGATGTGCCCACTGAAAAAACGATTTTCGCATGTTCACGTCCGAACATGGGGATATCCTCCTATCGAATTCAAAATTACAGTCAACGGCTCCCTCCGTTTTCGAAAAGACTGGCCGACCGGATACGCTTGAAGATAGCCACCTCGGTGATCACTTGGATGCGAGATCCCACGCCACGGATTTAAGCTGGTCGAGGAGGATTGATATGCTAAAATGCCGCGAAATTTACCATAGGCAGTATGATTCGAGCCGGCATCTCGCGGCTTTTATTTTATAGACGGCTCCCGAACTACCGGGAGGCTTGGGGCGGTGGTCGCAATTTCCATCGTGTCGGCCCAGACAAAGATTTCTTAGCTTGAGCTTGGGAAGGAAAAAATACGTATGAAAGTAGATCTTATGTTGGCGAAGGCGTTGAAGTTCGTCGTCTTCGTACTATTTACATTCATGACCCTCGTTTACTTCGGGGTTATGCTGCTATTGCCACTGGACATTCTGACGCAGATTATCCGCATTTTCCACGGCATCGGCTTGCCGACCGTGCTCGCCGCCGGGCTTGGCATCGGCGCCTTGGGTTACATAGGCTATCTTGTCTCTCGGATGCCCGAACTTTACAAACTAGTCGTCGATATCGGTGTGCAATTGATCTCATTCGGATACAGCCAAATTCAGCGCTTCGACCCACTCATTGATTCCGGAAAACAGACCGAGACCGCCTAGTAACGTCGCGATCGTTAGATCATTCCCTTAATCTCTCAACGAGCAATCAACCGATATTTGAGCCTGACCCAAACCCCGCTACGCGGGGTTTTTACTTTTTGGGTTCCGATGATGTAACCTACAGAGTTGCCTGCTGAACATCTCTCTCATACCATACCACCCGTTTCTACCCTATGTCCCGATTCGATAAACACTCCTTGCTGTCCGACTGGCGGCAGCGCGCCTTAAGCTTTGAGCAGGAAATCGGAAAGGCTGTGATCGGTCTCGATCATGCCATTCATCAAATCACTCTGGCAGTGTTCTCCCGCGGCCACGTTATGCTGGAAGGCGATGTCGGCGTCGGTAAAACCACCTTGCTGCGAGCCGTCGCGCGCGGATTGGGCGGCGCTTATGAGCGTATCGAGGGCACGATCGATCTAATGCCGAACGATCTCGTCTATCACACTTATATTAATGAAGTTGGCAAACCGCAGGTCGATCCCGGCCCTATTCTCAAACATGGCGAGCAGCTTTCCGTATTTTTCTTCAACGAGGTGAACCGTGCCCGCCCTCAGGTCCATTCCTTGCTGTTGCGGATCATGGCCGAGCGCAGCATCAGCGCTTTCAACCGGGAGTACTTTTTCCCGTATCTCCAAGTGTTCGCCGACCGCAACCGGGTCGAAAAGGAAGAAACCTTCGAAATTCCTTCGGCGGCGCGCGACCGTTTCCTGATGGAACTGCATATCGAGACGCCGCAAGACCCCGCTTTGCGACGCGCTTTGATGTTCGATCCGCGCTTTCACGACACCGATAGGCTCATCGAGGGCGTACAGCCGGGCGTTCTGCCCTATCGAGACATCGTGGATATCGCCCGCGTCATTCAAGCCGAGATCAAAGCGAGCGACGCGCTGCAGCAATATGCGCTCGACCTTTGGCAGGCGACCCGGACTCCCCAGGATTATGGGATCAAGATAGACGGCGTGGACATGCGGCAATTGATCCTGGCGGGTGCCAGCCCCAGAGGAATGAGCATGATGATGCGGGCAGCCCGTGTCTCGGCTTGGCTCAACGATCGGACCGCTCTAATTCCGGAGGACATCCGTCAGGTCTTCGTGGATACCACAGCCCACCGGGTTTTCTTCAACCCGGTTTATGAGCTTCGCCGTACTGACCTGGTCGGTGAACTGATGAACGGTATTTTGCAACGCGTCGCAGCACCTTGATTCCCGAGTTTCATTACCAAGTCAGTTGGCGCTCGCCCGGCATACTTCCAGGCCACCACCGCGGCACACAGCACGGCACCAGCCACGAGTTCGCCGGTTATGCGCTCTTGACGGCCCATCCGGACCCACGAAGCCTGGACATACGCGCCACACTGCACGACCCCTTCGGCCAGCTCATGGTTCGAACCTTTCGCCAAAGAAGCGCGATTCCCGTTTATGTTATCGCTGACCTTTCGGCGTCCATGGGGTTTCGGGGTACCACATCGAAAACCCGACTGTTGGCCGAATTCACCGCGTCGGTGGCTTATTCCGCTTATCGCACCGGCGATCTTTTCGGCTTTATCGCTTGTGACAGCGCGATACGCTGGGACTTGTTCCTGCCGCTGCGTTGGCACAAAGGAGCCGCCGCCGAACTGCTGGAGACCTTGGGAAATTTTTACCCGCGAGGTCGGTCTTCTGATGGACTGAATGAAGTTGCACCGCATCTTGGGAAACAAAAAGCCTTGGTCTTTCTTGTTTCGGATTTTCATTTCTCATTCGACCGTCTCGACACCGTGCTCGACTCACTAGTGCGTCACGACGTGGTTCCGGTGGTTTTGTGGGACAGCGCCGAATTCGATCGGCTTCCGTCATGGGGGCTGATTTATTTGAAAGATCCCGAAACCGGCATCCGGCGGCGATTATTCATGCGCCCGGCGCTGCGCGAAAAGATCCGGGCTTCATTCGAACAACGCCGCGACGATCTGGAACGGATCTGCGCGCTGCACGGCCGAGAACCGTTCTTCCTGAAAGACCGTTTCGACCCGGATGACCTCACCCGTTATTTTTATCGAGCCTAAGCGATGCGGCCCCTGTTTAAACTGATTTTAAGCTTGAGTCCGGTGCTTCTGTGGCTACCGATACTCGCCTACGCCGCCGGGTCCACACCCCGCATCGAATCCCTCACGCTGCGCGATTTCGGTTATGTCATCGGGGACCCGGTCGACTACGACGTTCTTGTCACCGTGCCTGACGGCTATGACTTGGAAACCGAATATCTGCCCGTGCCCGGGCCACTCAACGAGTGGCTGGACATCCGCGCCGTCAATTGGACCAAGGTTGACACGCAAGACGAGACACAATATCGGCTACGGCTGACGTATCAAATATTTAAAGGCGTACGACAGCCGGAAAAACTGACCATCCCTGCGCTGCCGATCCGCTTTCGGGGCCGTGCGCCGCTGGAAGTGCAGACACAGCCCTGGAATATTGCAATCGCTCCGATCATTCCGACCGATATCTCGGACGAGAACGTCAAGATCCGCGAGTCCGCCGGTCCCGAACCGCTTCCGATCGGTCCCCATCCCCTGAGATTTACCGCTTATCTCGCCGGAGCCCTAGTCGTGCTCGCCATCCTCGCCCGCCGCTACGGCTGGCTGCCGTTCTTTGCAAAGACAACACCGCCGTTCGCACGCGCCTTGCGAGATATTAGGAAACTCAATCGTAAACGAGGCGACGCTGAAGCGTACCGGACCGCGGTCAGGCTTTTGCATCGAGCCTTGGACGATACCGCCGGATTTCGTCTGTTTGCCGGGGAATTGGAGAGCTTCCTCGCGGCACATCCCGCCTTCAATGAACTTCGTGACGAGTTGAATCATTTCTTCGCTCTGTCCCGGCGTATCTTTTACACCGCCCCGGATGCACCCATCCCGGCGGATTCGCCGCTGGAACGGCTTGAAACGCTGTGCCGTCGCTGCATCGCTGCCGAACGGAGGAGCGCTTGAACATCGAGTTCTCGGCGCCATGGGCCTTACTGCTCGGTTTCGCCGCTCTCATTCCTTTGCTTGGACGCGGACAGCCGGCGATTTCTTACTCGTCTATATCGATACTCCCGAGCGATCCGCTATCGACCCTATTCGACCGCGTGCTGCGCTTCAGCGCCGCGGCGGCGGCTCTCAGTCTCAGTCTGGGCATCGCCGGCCCCTATTTGAGCGAGCGCTGGGTGGAAAGAGTCGGGACTGGAGCGCATATCGTATTGCTGCTAGACCGGAGTAGCAGCATGAACGAGGATTTTTCCGGCCAGTATATGGGCGGCCGCGCGCAGGAGACCAAAGGGGCCGTAGCCCGCAAGCTGCTGGCCGAATTTGTCAATCGGCGGGAACACGATCTGTTCGCCATGATCGATTTTTCGGCCGCGCCGATTTACGTGATGCCTTTCACGCAAGATAAGCAGGCCGTATTGGCCGCTATCGAGGCAACCAGCGGCCGCGGCCACGGCGCAACCAACATCGCTCCGGGACTTGCGATGGCACTCGACTTCTACAGCGGAAAACCGTTTACGGGTTCTCGGATCATATTGCTGGTTTCGGACGGAGCCGCGCAGATCGAAGAGGAAACCAGCGACCAGCTCAGACAGTGGTTTCAGGAAACGCAAGCAACCCTTTACTGGATTTATCTCCGTAACCCAAGAAGCGGACGCCTTTCGGAGAAACCAGCCAATCCCAACGAAAGCACGACGCCCGAATATCTTCTCCATGAATATTTCCAGAGTCTCGGCGTACCGTATCGGGCTTTCGAGGCGGAAAACCCGGAGGCGCTACAGCATGCGATCGCGGAGGTCGAACGATTGGAAAATCTTCCTTTGCATTATCTCGAAAAGCTACCGCGCCAGGATGTCTCCAGCTACTGCTACGGGGCAGCTCTCGTATTTTTGGCGCTACTGCTCGGTGCCAAGTTCCTGGAGGTAAGATCATGGCCAGCCTGATACACGTTTGGCGCTCGCCAGCAACGATCTGGGGCGTTCTAGCCATACTGCTAGCCGGAATCGTTTACGAAGGCCACGCCATTTTCCGTATTGCCCGCCACAACGGTCTAATCGCAGAACCGGAACGGATAGAGGTCGACGAGAAAACACCCTCGCCGCTGTTGTTCGCCAAAGCCCACCAACTCGAACGATCGGGCGCGACCCTGGAAGCCATGCAGCTTTATACCGGCATTCTCGGTCAAGGGGACGAACATTTTCGCGAGTGGGTTCATTACAACCTTGGAACACTGTATCTGCGGGAAGCGGCTGAGCTCTGGAACGCCAAGGGCGTTCTGGAGTACGTTCGCGTCAACACGCTGGTCGCTCTAGCGAAGGAACAGTTGCAGGAGGCTCTCAGGCTGAACCCGAACAACTTGGACGCCCGCATTAATCTTGAATATGCTCATCGGATTACGCCTCCGGCCAGGGAGCGGGAGCAAGCGAATTGGCAGGGTGCGAAATCCAGCGTGTTTGCAACCGTACCCACGATTCCGGGCGGCGCGCCGTGAAGATGCGGTTGTTTTGTCGGGACTGGCGCGCGACGACGCTGCTCGTAGCCGCCGTACTCGTCGCATGGACCTTTGCCGAGCCGAAACTCCCTTTGCCACAGCAGGTTTACCGCTACGCGTTCGTGGTCGACGTAACCCAGAGCATGAACGTGCGCGATTATCATGTCGATAACATGCCGCCGGACCGGCTCAATTTCGCTAAGGAATCGATCCGTCAAGCGGTACGTGAACTGCCTTGCGGTTCTGAAGTCGGCCTCGGAATTTTTACGACTCGGAGCGTTCAACTACTGTTCGAACCCATTGAGGTTTGCGAACACCTGCCCGTGATCGACGACGTGCTCGCCCATATCGATTGGCGTATGGCCTGGGCGGCCAACAGCTTTATAGAGCAAGGGATTTATGCGGCGATCCGGGACATCAAGAAACGCGATCCCAGCGTTCGGCTCGCGTTCTTCACCGACGGCCAGGAAGCACCACCGCAGACCATACGCCCGAATTTTTTTGAAAAGCCCGGGGAAATTGCGGGTCTCATCGTGGGCGTGGGCGGCCTGCAACCAACCACTGTCCCGAAATACGATCGTGAAAACCGGCTCATCGGTTATTGGGAAAATACCGATATCGCGCAAATACCGGAATCCACCACCGCATACCAAACGACGGAGGCTGCCCCCCGCCTTCCGCATGAGGGCTATTACCTTTCCTGGCTGGATGAAAACCATCTGCGTGAACTGAGCGCAACAACAGGACTCCGCTACCATCGTCTGGAAACACCGCAAGCTCTCATGGAGGCATTGCGCGCGCCGGAATTCGCTGAACGCCGGACCACCTGGACCGACATTCGATGGTTGCTGGGGCTTGCGGCACTCTTGCTGTTCGCTTCGGTCTACCTAGTGGCTGGTGATGAAAGTTCAAAGAGGGTTTGAACCGTGTCTATTGGAAAAATCCTTATCTTCGTCGGTATCGGCTTGTTTCTGCTCGGACTGATCCTGTCGTACGCTCCAGGAATTTTCAGCTGGTTCGGGAAACTGCCCGGTGATATCCGGATTCAAGACGAAAACAAGTACATCTTCATCCCCATTACCTCCATGATCATCATCAGCCTCGTGCTGACACTGGTGATCAATTTGTTCTTTCGTCGCTAGGCCGCCGGAACCGATAACCAGGCTATCGCCACCGTCACATTCATCCACTCGACTGCATTCCCAAGCTTCTACAGACAATAGGACCTTTCGTTTTTTTGCGTAAAGCTCTACCGGCCTTCCTTTCCTCGGCCCCAAGCCTTAATCGAAATTTCATGTTGGGCCACTTGAAAACTAAGTTGCCGTCACTATATTGTTAGCAGCCTTCGCTAGCGAGTGCTAACATCGCTATCGCGGCTTTTTTCGAGATTCAACATTACTTCAAGGAGCAAACAGTCATCATGAAAATTCGTCCCTTGCATGACCGTGTCGTCGTAAAACGCTGGGAAGAAGAGAAAACGTCTCCAGGCGGGATCGTCATTCCCGACACCGCAAAGGAAAAGCCCATCAAAGGTGAAGTGGTAGCTGTAGGAAACGGAAAAATCCTAGATAACGGTCAGGTACGCGCACTGGATGTAAAAGTCGGTGACAAAGTCTTGTTCGGCAAGTATGCCGGTACCGAGGTGAAAATCGACGGAACCGAATATCTGATGCTGCGCGAAGACGACATTATGGGCGTATTCGAAGCCTGATCCACGACATTAACATTCAGACCGATACTTGGAGGAATTAACTGATGGCAGCTAAAGAAGTCCGTTTTTCCGATGATGCCCGCCACCGCATGTTGGCTGGTGTTAACATTCTGGCCGATGCCGTGAAGCAAACCCTTGGCCCGAAAGGCCGGAATGTCGTACTCGAAAAGAGCTTCGGCGCGCCCACCGTCACCAAAGACGGCGTTTCGGTCGCAAAAGAGATCGAGCTGAAAGACAAGTTCGAAAATATGGGCGCCCAGATGGTGAAGGAAGTCGCTTCGAAGACCTCCGATGTCGCTGGCGACGGCACCACCACGGCGACCGTTCTGGCCCAAGCCATAGTCCGCGAAGGTTTGAAATCCGTGGCTGCGGGTTCAAGCCCGATGGATATCAAACGCGGCATCGATCAGGCGGTCAGCGTGGTCGTCGAAGAGCTGAAAAAACTTTCTAAGCCCTGCACCGACAGCAAAGCGATCGCTCAGGTCGGCACCATCTCTGCCAACTCCGACGAAAGCATCGGCAAGATTATCGCCGACGCTATGGATAAAGTGGGTAAGGAAGGCGTGATCACCGTCGAGGAAGGGTCCGGTTTGGAAAACGAACTGGACGTCGTCGAAGGTATGCAGTTCGATCGCGGCTATCTCTCGCCCTATTTCATCAATCAGCAGGAGACCATGAGCGTCGAGCTCGAAAACCCGTATATCCTGCTGCATGACAAGAAAATCTCCAACATCCGCGATTTGCTGCCGCTGCTTGAAAAAGTGGCCAAGGCCGGTCGCTCGCTGTTGATCGTTGCCGAGGACGTCGAGGGCGAAGCGCTGGCGACTTTGGTGGTCAACAACATGCGCGGCATCCTCAAGGTTTGCGCGGTCAAGGCACCGGGCTTCGGCGATCGCCGCAAGGCCATGTTGGAGGACATCGCCATCCTGACCGGTGGCCGTGTGATCTCCGAAGAGTTGGGGCTCAGCCTTGAAAAGGTCGACCTCAACGACTTGGGTAGCGCGAAGAAGGTACAAGTCAACAAGGAAAACACTACCATCGTCGATGGCGCCGGCAAAGCCGAAGACATCAAGGCTCGCGTCGAACAGATCCGCAAACAGATTGAAGACACCACTTCGGACTACGATCGCGAGAAATTGCAGGAGCGTGTCGCTAAACTGGCCGGCGGTGTTGCCGTAATCAAGGTCGGCGCGGCAACCGAAGTCGAGATGAAAGAAAAGAAAGCCCGCGTGGAAGACGCGCTGCACGCAACCCGTGCCGCGGTTGAAGAAGGCATCGTTCCGGGCGGCGGCGTCGCTTTCATCCGAGCTCAAAAAGCGCTGAAGGATCTGCAGGGCAAGAACCACGACCAAACCGTGGGTATCGCCATCCTGCGCCGTGCAATTGAGGAGCCGCTGCGCCAAATCGTCGCCAACGCCGGCGAAGAGCCTTCGGTCGTTCTGAACCGGGTTCAGGAAGGCGAAGGCACCTTCGGCTACAACGCCGCAACTGGCGAATACGGCGACATGATCCAGATGGGTATCCTCGACCCGACCAAGGTCACCCGTTCCGCGCTGCAGAACGCAGCGTCCGTGGCTGGTCTGATGCTCACCACGGAAGCGATGGTGGCCGAGCTGCCGAAAAAGGAAAAGGCGGCCGGAATGCCGGGAGCCGGCATGGACGACATGATGTAATCGGTCGATTTCACGGACGAAGACATCAAAGCCCTGCCGTTTCCGGCAGGGCTTTTTCATTTCCGATGAGCGATGAAGTCGAACGCGCCCATCTAACCGATACGGAAGGCCAATGAAGATAGTCACTTAGGTTCCGATAGGGCTGACTCAAACCTAGAAGCTCGGAGTCCATCGGTAGTTCTGTGCTCATTGGTAAGCTTCATCACCCATCAGGTTTTCATTTGGTCATATCCTATTTTTCTATATGAAAAGTAATTTTTAGAATTTTTAGGATTGAATCTCGTGTGTTACCGTATCCACGACAACGTATTTCTTAATTCGACATGAGCACTCAATTCTTCGATCTCGATCAGCTTAAAAGCGAGTTGGCGGGAAAAAATCCCCGCATAATTCTGAAGGCAGCGCTGGCCTGGTTCGACAATATCGCCATTTCCTTCAGCGGTGCGGAAGACGTGGTGTTGATCGACATGGCCAGCAAACTTAAGCCGGATATTCAGGTGTTCACCTTGGATACCGGTCGCTTGCATCCTGAAACTTACCGCCTGATCGAAACAGTTCGAGAGCGATATCCCATTCGACTCGACGTTCTTTCACCCGATCGCGCCCAATTGGAAGCTTTGGTTAGAGAAAAGGGCTTATTCAGTTTCTACAAAGACGGCCATCACGAGTGCTGCGGCATCCGTAAAGTTGAGCCACTGCGACGCAAGCTTTCTCAGCTGGAGGCCTGGATCACCGGCCAGCGCCGCGACCAAAACCCAACTCGGCAACATCTGGCAGAGGTCGAGTTGGATGAAACCTTTTCCACGCCCGACCATCGCCTGATCAAATTCAATCCACTCGCGAACTGGTCATCGGCGCAGGTGTGGGATTACATCGAAGCCTATGACGTGCCCTTCAACGAACTGCATCGCAAAGGTTTCGCCAGTATTGGCTGTGAACCATGCACACGCCCGATTCTGCCGAATCAGCATGAGCGCGAAGGTCGTTGGTGGTGGGAGGATGCCGCCAAGAAAGAATGCGGTCTGCATGCCGGCAACCTCAAAACGGTTGCCAAAGCTTGAGGCAGGTGTCACCTTCCCGCAATGAGACGCTGGACACGAGAAAACTAGCGCACCGGTAGCTCAATGTTCGCAAACAAAGCATCGACAGCCTTTTGGTCCCGCTGAGCCATGGCTTGTTCCACCAACTCCCGGGTCAGATGTGGTGCGAATAGACGGATGAATTCATAGATGAATCCGCGAATGAACATATCCCGCCGCAGCCCGATTTTGGTCGTGCTTGAACCGAACAGATGGCTGGCATCTAGCGGAACCAGATCGGCGTCCGCGACCGGGTCGTAAGCCATTCTGGCGACGATTCCGATCCCCAACCCAAGCCTCACATAGGTCTTGATCACATCGGCATCCACCGCAGTCAACGCCAACTGGGGATGCAAGTTCGCCTTCTCAAAAGCTTGATCCAGCTGCGAGCGTCCGGTAAAACCAAAAACGTACGTCACGATGGGATATTCGGCGACATCCTGCAGCGTGAGTTCCTTCTTCTCGGTGAGCGGATGCCCTTGCTGTACCAAGACACAGCGATTCCATCGATAACACGGGAACATGACGAGATTCTCGAAGAGTTCCATGGCCTCCGTAGCAATCGCCATATCCACTACGCCACGCGACGCCAATTCCGAAATCTGCATCGGAGTACCCTGGTTGATATTGAGCTTGATCCCAGGATAGCGATTCATGAACTCCTTTATGACGGGAGGAAGCGCATAACGCGCTTGTGTATGCGTAGTGGCGATGGACAGCGAGCCGACCTTGTTGTCCCGGTATTCCTGGGCGATGTTCTTTATATCCTGAACTTTTCCTAGAATTTCTCCAGCAATCGCCACGATTTGCTTGCCGGCTGCCGTGATTTCCGTCAGATGTTTGCCGTTCCGTGCGAAAATCGGAAGCCCGAGCTCGTCCTCCAGCAGACGGACTTGTTTGCTAATTCCGGGCTGCGATGTATACAGGCTGTCCGCCGTTGCGGAAACGTTCAATTCGTGCTGCGCAACCTCCCAGATATAGCGTAACTGCTGTAGTTTCATAGTCTTTTCAGCAACATCCCGAATAAACGAGGACAACGAAAATTATACTCTCTTCAATGGCACCGTTTGCTCAAAGCTGGGCTTTGGGCCAAAATGGTCTTTGAAAGTGGGCCCCTTCTTTTATCCCCGAAATTCTGTCACGATGCCCGTCCGGGTAAGATCAACGGCAAGTGCAAAGCACCTGCGACGGATTCTTCAAGCGTCAACAATTGCGAGGCTTTGCCAAAAAGGCTGAATCAAGCGCCTTAAAGCGTTATTGACCGGAGCGGGAAAAACCGAACCCGCACTGTGTTGTCCGGTAGATTAGGGCAAGCCGCTCTTACGGCTACTGCAGGAGGTTGTCGAAAATGCATGGTGGGTGGTGCGATCCGTCCCGCTACGTGAGAGAAGGCGATATCGCACTCGGTCTCTGGGATCCGGCGGTGGAAAGATTCGCGACATGACAGCCCAATCGGCGGAAAACACAGAGTGCGTCACCGGCGTCGACATGAAGGATGCGATGTTGGCACTAGCCTGGAAATATCAAACCGAAATCGTAGATAAACCCGGTTGCGCTTGAGGCCTTATCTCAGGACGAAAGCGATTGCACGGCCGCCGGGCACACGCGGCTGGTTCAGCATTCCAAAGGCGGACGACAGATCATCAGCGCTGGTGAAGGCAACAGTTATTGCTGATATGCTTCCGAATCAAAGCCGATTGCAAGAGAAAAAAGGCGCTGCCAATCGCAACAGCGCCGTCAAACAGTGGAAAAAACTTGTCGCTCGGCGCGATCGAAAGTAAATCGTCCAACCGGGTTGAGCTCTCGCACGATACGCCGCCTACCTTGGCGACTATCTCTCAAGATATTGCAGCTTGTTCGGCTTGCCGTTCCATTCGTCCGCATCTTCTAAGGCGGGCTTGACTTCCGTAATACTTGGCCACACTTTCGAAAGCTCGGCATTCAATTGAATGAAATGCTCTTGGCCCTCCGGCACCTCATCCTCGGAATAAATGGCATTTGCGGGGCATTCGGGCTCACACAAAGTACAATCGATACACTCGTCTGGATCAATGACTAGAAAATTCGGCCCCTCATGGAAGCAGTCGACCGGGCAGACATCGACGCAATCGGTAAATTTGCACTTGATGCAGTTTTCGGTTACTACAAAAGTCATTTTGAATTTTCCTGTAAGCTGTATAGCTACCGAGTAACAGTACCAGCCTGATTCGCTCGTTATTGGACTCCGCGGTACGCATGCGGTTTCACCGCAGAGCGAACCGTTCCAGTCTTATCTTGCGACCAGCAACAACGGGCAGCGTCTTATAGTTAAAAGATCCATTTTACATGCAGCCGCGTCGTTTCCCAAACAAGCGTCCGCTGGCTTGGCAACTGCTGGCCCACTTAGGGCAAACTGATCGGTGCGGTAAATACCCAGTCCGTCTGCTGGACGGTCGTGTGACAGCCGACACATTCCTGAACGAAATTCGCGTCCTTACCATACGGTTCCAGTTTTTCTCCCAGCCAGCGAGCAAAACCCCAACCTCCCGTTGAAGCGAACTTGGCGGAGTCCTTGATCATGAACTCGGCATGAACGAACTCACCCGGCACCTGCGCCGTCGGGTATCTGGGATGATTCTTTTGCTTGACTACCACCTTTGCCAACACGGCTCCATCTGGCCAGGGATTGGTGTTTCCGGCTCTAGCTGCTGCTATCGCCACATCGTTGCCTAAAATAGCACGAAGCGTATTCGTTTCGGGACGCTGGGTTACGGCGATCAGCCGCCAATCTTTATAACCCTCGGGGATCGTAATCCCGTTCGGAGCCGGAGCCACAGTGGATTGCTCCGCCCAAGCCAGTGTCGCAAAAACCATAGCCCCCAAGAACATAGAAATTCGTTTCACTGCAAATAGCTCCTCTATAGAGTATTGGATAATCACCCCAAGCGGATACGAATACCTGCCGCCCCCCGGATTCAGGTGGCCGCTCGAACTTCGCTCGACTCTACTGGAACAAAACGGAGCGTTGCGTCAACGCCACCCCGATAAGGAGCCGGCGAAAATTGCCGTGACGCGATTTTCAGCTTTTTTGCCGGCTCACGCAACGCGAAGATACCGATAAATCGGTGGTACAGCCACTCGCCGTAACAGCCCCACAGGCCTTCTCAGGGACGGAAATGCGGCACTATTTTATTTGGTTGGTTGATCGAAACCGCTCTCTAGTGCGGAAGAAGTGGAACGGAAGATATGCAGCACGACGACAGAATCGCCACCAGGCGGGAATCGGCACGACCATTAATCCAGGCTCTTTGATTTCAAGGAGATACCCAAACTCACGCCAGCTGACGGCAGTCATAGGAAGTGAGACGAGCACGCAGAGCAAACTCGGATCGATTCTATGGATTGATTTATGCTCCGTGAGGGCGGTCTGTCATACCTAACTTATCGAACCGCACTCGGGGATAAAGCCCGCTCCCACGTTAAAGGCGTGTTTCAATTAGCCTTATGCGCGAATGGAAACCTGCTATGGGAAAGCCGCCCCTCAATCCTCTTCTTCCTCGACAGTCACCTGAGTGCCATCAGCCGAAACAAAGACCTCGATCATCTTTTTGGCCTCGTCCAGCCCCTCGAACTCATACCCTGAAGAACCGATTCCCTTGGTGACCGATTCAACCGCTTCCGGTTTGAAGTTGGGTAATCTCGATTTCAGAGCTTCCCGGACCGTAACGGGAACCTCTTCCAGTGGAACTTCGGTTTCTGCCTCGACCAGTGTCCCGTCAGGAGTCACCTCGACCTCTACTGCACGATCCGCTGAGTCGCGTCCTTTCATCTCGTAAATCTGTTGACCATTTTCGGTTTCCGTCTTGGCCGTTTTCCACTGGACTCCCGGCAATGCCCTGTCGGCCGTGGCCCTTACCGCCGGCGGAACCTGATTCAACGGTATATTCTTCTCGGTTGAACTTCCGGAGCTTTCACAGCCTGCAAGAGCGGCTAGATACAACAAACCACAGATGACAAATCTCATGATCAGAACCCTCCTTTCCTTAGGATACACGCGGCTCATCGGGTTGCCCTCTTGGACGCGGTCCAACGGATATAAGCAGCAAGCGAGAGCTCCGTCAATTGGGACAACTCCCTAGCGACGCTATGCCGGCCTCAGATTGGAAGACGTACCATAGCATGCTGGCGCCGCGGCTAAGTCCCTTGGACTATCCGGTGTCTCATCTTAAGCTACGCGCCACACCTCTGAGTCGTTCTCAGCCCTGATCGCTTGGACAGGCCCGCCCTGCGCCGAGTGGAAAATTCTTGGGACCTGCCCGGAAGGATCTCAGCTAACCGGTTAATCGCTCCCTTTCCTTAAGTAGAACGTAACCATGACTATAAAACGATGGCCCTTGTCCTTACGCGTACTGATAGGTGTCGCATTGGGCGCATTGCTCGGCGTCATTGGAGGTGATGAGCCTTATCTTTGGGGACTTAGAAACGAGCACCTCGGACAAATCGGAATGCTGGCGATCCGACTCCTGAAAGCATTGGCCGTGCCGCTCATTCTTTTTGCAATTCTCGATGCGTTTGTGCGAACTCCGATATCCGCGAGAAGCGGGGGGCGACTGCTCATGATTTGTCTCATCAATGTGTCGATGGCTTGCGCCATCGGATTGCTGCTGATGAATACGATCGAACCAGGGTTGGCCTGGCGGGACCGGCTCGAACACCTTACCGCTCGAGTCTCCGAAAACGCCACACCCACAAGTCCGAGTTCGGTGCCGCCCCCGTCTCTCAACCCACTGCGGAACCTCGGTGCCTACATCCCCCAGAGCCTTATCGAACCGCTCGCCAGCAATAACGTGATCTCAGTCGTCCTGCTCGCCTTGCTATTCGGCGCCGCTCTTCGGTGGTTCAAAGATCGTCAGGGAGAGGAAGATGTCGCAGACATTCGGCCATTGGAAGGTTTTGTCTCGTCGGCCTATCAGATCTTAGCCAAGGTGCTCGCCTGGGTCGTCGAGGTCGTTCCGTTCGCCGTATTCGGTCTCGTGGCGCAAGTCGTCGGAAAAACGGGGCTAGAAATTTTTGCCGACCTGGGCGGGTTTCTCGGTGTAATAGCACTCGGCCTCGGCCTTCATGGTCTGGTTTATTATCCCCTGGCGGCCTGGCTGGTAGCCGGAAAATCGCCACGGGTTTATCTCCAACAAGGGGCGGATGCCATCATGACCGGCTTGTCGGCGAACAGCAGCTTGGCCGCCATGCCGGTTACCTTGCGCTGCCTTAGGAACATCGGCGTCTCGGAGTCGTCCGCACGTATCGCCGTTTGCGCCGGTACGAACCTCAACAACGACGGCATCACCCTATACGAGGCCATGGCTGCACTGTTCCTAGCACAGGCTTTAGGCTACGAACTCGGCGCTGGTCAGCAAGCGATCATTGTACTTTCCGCGGTCATGGCCGGTATCGGCGTCGCCGGGATTCCTGAAGCGGGATTGATTATTTTACCGCTGGTACTGAGCGCGTCCGGCTTGCCGGAAGCTGTTGTCGCCGCTGCGATACCACTCATCGCACCGGTCGATTGGATCCTTGCGCGCATCCGATCCGGCGTGAACGTACTCGCCGACATGCTTGTCGCGATCTTGCTCGATGCTTGGGAAAAACGTGAACCACGTAACAAGGCGTAGCCGCGAGGTACGGCTACGCCTTGTTTTGAGTGAGTTGGATCGGCGTTCAGCCGTTGAGCCAGTAGTGGGTCAAGATGCTCGCCGCATAACCTGCAATAATGGCGGGGGTCCACCGCAAATGACTGAAAAAGGTGTACATCCCACGCGATGTCCCCATAAGAGCCACACCCGCGGCAGAACCGATGGACAGCATGGTTCCGCCCACGCCGGCCGTCAAGGTCACCAGCATCCATTGATAGATATCCATGTCCGGATTCATGTTCAGCACCGCGAACATGACCGGAATATTGTCGACGATAGCCGAAAGTATGCCGATCAGAATATTGGCGGTCGTCGGGCCGAGTCCTTCATACATCGCCTCGGAAGCCAACTCCAGATAACCGATATAGCCCAAACCACCTACCGCGAAAACCACGCCGAAGAAAAACAGCAGAGTGTCCCACTCTGCATCGCGGACATGGGCGAATACGTCGAACTTCCCGTTGTCGGCACTGTGCAGCAGCTTCAAGCGATAGCCATAGAACATCAAATAGGAAAGGCCCACCATCATTCCCAAGAACGGCGGCAGATGAAGGAACTGCTTGAAGCTGACGGCGGTTATGATCGTGAGTGCGAACAAGCCGCAAATGACCAACGCCCCTTCCTTCATCTTGACCTGCTCTTCTTCAGGGAAGGTCGGCGTTTCATCCGGAATGGCGAAGTGCATGAACGCGGCCGGCACGGCGAAATTCACCAGCGACGGAATGAACAGCATGAAAAAGTCGAAGAACTCCGCCTTACCTGCCTGCCAGACCATCAGCGTCGTGATGTCGCCGAACGGGCTGAATGCACCTCCCGCGTTGGCCGCGCTGACCAGGTTAATGAATCCCAAGGCCACGAAACGCGGACTGTTGACGCCAACCGCCATCACCACGGCCCCGACCAAGAGAGCCGAAGTCAAGTTGTCGGCCACCGAGGAAAGGAAGAAGGTAATTATACCAGTGATCCAGAAGAGTTTGCGGTAACCGAATTTGCGACTCACCAGCCATGAACGCAGCGCCTCGAACACGTTTCGCTCGGCCATGGCATTGATGTAGGTCATGGCGACCAGCAGGAACAAAAACAGCTCGGCGTACTCGCGCAAATCGTGCTCGAACGCCTTGTGCACTTTCTCCACCGGGACGCCATTGCTGGCGGCCAAATAAGCCACATGCGCCCAGATGATCCCGGCCGCTACGATGACCGGTTTCGACTTGCGCAAGTGACTGAATTCTTCGGTCATTACGAAACCGTACGCAATGATGAAGACCAAAACGCAATAAAGCCCCCGATGCGTACCGGTCAGCCCCAAAACTTCGAGTTCCTCGGCTGATGCCATGCCGGGTAACAGAGATAGCAAGGAGAGTAAAACGAATGCCCGTAACAAAGGTAAGCCCTCTTCTGTGTTTCGTTAAAACCGTCTATACCACTGCCGTCTAGCAGCGCGCCCCCGAGTCAAAAATACTGAGGATTATATCTGAGGACGGGATGATGCATGAATAAAAAAGTTGTTACGTGCTTCGTCACCGGTCGCAAGCGACACGAACACGGCTGTAGACATACGTATATAACGTCAGGTTATAGATAATTCGGTCTTAATTATTTTTTCTCACTAGCAACCCTATGCTATAGTCTTGTCCTACTGCTACACTCAGGCTTTTTCTCGCCAGGCGGATGGATTTCCTTTTATATGTACCAGTACGACGATTACGACCAGACCCTAGTCGATGAGCGCGTCGCTCAATTCAAGGGTCAAACGGAACGGTTCTTGAGAGGAGAACTCACAGAAGACCAGTTTCGACCTCTTCGCTTGATGAATGGCTTGTATATCCAGCGACATGCGCCGATGTTGCGCATCGCTATTCCGTATGGCCTGCTTTCGTCGCGTCAACTCCGCAAGCTGGCTCATATCGCGCGGACTTACGACAAAGGTTACGGCCATTTCACCACGCGACAGAATATCCAATTCAATTGGCCGAAACTCGAAGACGTGCCGACGATTTTGGGTGAGCTTGCGACGGTACAGATGCATGCCATTCAAACCAGCGGCAATTGCATCCGTAACGTGACTAGCGATCACCTCGCCGGCGTCTCGGAGGACGAACTCGAAGACCCTCGCCCGTATTGCGAAATCATCCGGCAGTGGTCCACGCTACACCCTGAGTTCAGTTACCTTCCACGTAAATTCAAGATCGCGGTTAACGGTGCAGCAAAAGACCGGATAGCGACCCAACTTCACGATATCGGTTTGCAACTAGTCAGGAACGACCGTGGTGAGATCGGTTTCGAGGTGTTGGTTGGTGGCGGCCTTGGACGAACGCCGATGATCGGCGTGACAATCCGCCCGTTTCTCGAAAAAATCCATCTGCTTTCGTATTTGGAAGCGATTCTCCGCATTTACAATCGCTTCGGCCGGCGCGACAACAAGTTCAAGGCCCGGATCAAGATCCTTGTCAAAGAACTCGGAAAAGAGAAATTTACCGAAATGGTTGAAACCGAGTGGGCGGCGATCAAAGATCACCTGCTCCTCGATCTCCAAGAAGTCGAGCGGATCAAAACGTTCTTCCAACCGCCTCTTTATGAGACCTTGTCCGACGATCCCTCGTTGGCGGAAAGAACAGCTCAAGACAGTCGGTTCGGTGCCTGGTTCCGTCACAACACTCATGCTCATAAAGTGCCTGGTTATCGGGCTGTGTTTCTCTCGTTGAAAGTGCCCGGAAAACCGCCAGGAAACCTTACGGATAGCCAAATGGATGCAGTAGCCGATCTGGCGGACCAATACAGTTTCGGCGAAGTACGCGTGACGCACACTCAGAACCTGGTATTGGCCGATGTCAAACAGACGGATTTATACGAACTGTGGAAGCAACTCGAGTTCTTAGAACTGGCAACGCCCAATATCGGAACGGCGAGCGACATCATTTGCTGTCCGGGCCTTGATTTCTGCGCGCTCGCGAACGCAACATCGATCCCAATCGCTAACGGCATTCAGCAGATTTTCGACAATCTGGACTATCTCTACGATCTCGGCGATATTCGGATCAACATCTCGGGTTGCATGAACGGCTGCGCGCACCACACCGTGGGTCACATAGGTATCTTGGGTGTGGATAAGAAAGGGGAAGAGTGGTACCAGATTACGCTGGGCGGCTCGTCCGGTAAGGACGCTGCTCTCGGCGAACGTCTCGGTCCTTCAGTAGCTAAAGACCAAATCTGCCATGCAGTCGAAGCTATTTTTCATACCTACTGCGAGCACCGGCTTGAGGACGAGACGTTTCTCGAAACGGTTCGGCGTATTGGCATACGACCCTTCCAGGAGCGAGTGTATGGAGATCATTAAAGACGGCCAAATCGTCGCAAACGACTGGCGACATTTGAGCGATGACGAAGCAGTGCCGGAGCAGGCTGTCACCGTTTCGCTCTCGCGCTGGAGAAACGAGAAAGACCGCCAGACCACCTTCGGAATCCCATTGGGATTACGCCTTAACAGCGACGACCCACTTGAGGAAATCGTAGACGATCTGAAACATTTCTCGATCGTCGTTCTGGAATTTCGCCAGTTCACCGATGGCCGTAGCTTCTCTCTGGCTCGGCTCTTGCGTGAGCGTTATGGTTTTGATGGCGAAATCCGCGCTCGTGGAGACTTTATTAGGGACCAGATGTTTTTTCTAACTCGGGTGGGCGTAAACGCTTTCGAGCCGAAAGACGCCCAGAATTTGCAGGACATGCTGCCGGCACTAAAGGAGTTCACGGTGAAATATCAAGCCGCCGTGGACGTCAAAGTACCGCTTCGTAGGCGACCCACATAACACGCGAGTCATCGCCGCCTCTATTACATCGGAATCCTAGGAAGGCCCGCAGAAGCACTATTGAGGTTTTGGAGCGTTTCAAGTGCCTCGATGTCCGGCACTACAGCTGAAGGTGCGACTTCTAATGCCTATCACCCCGTTGAATTTAGGATAAACCTTACGGGGTTTGATTTGCGCATTCGCGGTAGTGAACGGATAGATTCCAGGATCCGGCGCTAAACGCGGAACCGTCATTCCTTGCACCCAACGATCGAGGATTGATGCCGCACACAGCATTGCCTATCGCCGCTGTCGCTCGCCTTAAGGAGCGCCGAGCCATTATCCGCCGGGGCAAAAACTATAAGGCTCCTTTCCCGGAGGGGACGGAGCTTACTGCAAAGCTTCCTCAACAAAATGACTATCGATAAGTCGAATTACCCCCAGCTACGCCGGGGGTAATTGAGCAAACGGCTCTCTTAAGGCACAAATCCAGAACAGCCCCGAATAGGGGTTAGTTCTTTTTGGGGCTAGATCTCATGATATTGATGCCCTTTAATAGGTTTAGAGCTTCATTCAATGGATAATCCTGCAAGGCCAGATTCTCTTCGCCATTCTCTCCGCCATCTTTAGATTCCTGTTTTTTGGCGGATTCGTCTTTCTTCTGGGATTTCTCGTTCCCGTTCTCCAGATGGTTCAGCAAATCGGCTTCCTTGATCGGAGCAAACTCGGACTGGGAGGCCAATTCCAGCTTCACCTTCGAAATCGGCACATCAGGAGAAATACCTTCAGCCTGTATCGAACGTCCGGAAGGCGTGTAATACCGAGCCGTGGTCAACTTGACAGCGCCCCCGTTGCTGGTTGGTAAGATCGTTTGAACCGACCCTTTGCCGAACGTCTTTTCGCCCATGATGATGGCCCGTCTGTGATCCTGCAGAGCGCCCGCCACGATTTCCGAGGCCGAAGCAGAACCGGAATTGATCAGCACGACGATAGGCGCACCGTTCAAAATGTCGTTCGGTGTTGCATTGAATCGCATTTTGGCGTCTTCGACTCGGCCGTCGGTATAAACGATGAGTCCGCTCTCCAGAAAAGCATCGCTAACCGCCACCGCCGCGTTGAGAACACCGCCCGGATTATTCCGGAGATCGAGTACGAGGCCCTTCAGCTCGCCTTTCTTCTTGAGTTCGTTGACAGCTTCTATGACGTTGTCGCCGGTCTTCGACTGAAAGCTGGTGATGCGAACATAGCCGTATCCTTCCTCGAGCAGCCGGCTTTTTACGCTCTTGACCTTGATCACATCGCGTACGATCTTGATCTTCAGCGGTTGTTCGACGCCCTCACGAACTACGGTCAGAACGATTTCGCTGCCAGGCTCGCCACGCATCAGCTTAACCGCATCGTTTAGGCTCATGCCTTTTACCGGTTTATCATCTAGCCGGATGATGAGATCGCCGGCTTTTATTCCCGCTTTCTGCGCAGGCGTGTCATCGATCGGCGCAATGACTTTCACGAAGCCGTTTTCCATTCCGACCTCGATGCCTAAACCACCGAATTGCCCCGTAGTGCCGACCTTCAGTTCGTTATACTGCTCCTGATCCAAATAGGCCGAATGTGGATCGAGACCGGCAAGCATGCCTCGGATAGCATCTTCCAGCAATTTCTGGTCCGTTACCGGCTCGACGTAATCCTGACGTATGCGACCGTAAACTTCCGAAAAGGTTTTTAAACCTTCGAAGGGAATTGCATTCATGTCGCTGTCGCGCTCGGCGAGCACACTACCGCCCGTGCTGATCAAAATTCCGAGCAGAACGCCAAAGATAAGAACCAGAAAATTTCTTTGTCGCAACATAGATTTTCCTACAACCAAAAACGCCCTGAATTTAAGGCTTCTCAATCAATCCGTAGAGACCGTCAATCCTTGTGACTGCACCATAGCATCGGATTCAATGGTTTTCCTTTTTCTCGAATACCGAAGTAGAGTCCCGGCTCCTTACGGCCGCCGCTAGTCCCGACCGTGGCGATAATATCACCGCGTTTCACCCAATCTCCGACATTCTTATACAGACTTTGGTTAAACGCATAGAGACTCATATATCCGTCGCCGTGATCAATGATGGTCAACAATCCATAACCCCGTAACCAGTCCGAATAGGCCACCTTCCCTGCCGCGACGGCGTGTACCGGCGTACCCTCCGGTGCTCGGATGACGACGCCATCCCAACGCCCGCCCGCACGCGGACTGCCGAACTGCTCGATCAACGGTCCCTCGGCGGGATACGTCAAACGACCATAAAGAGTCGCAAAAGGTCCGCCCGCAACCGAACGCTTCGGCGCCGAGTCGTCGACCATGGGCCGAATGGCGGCAACCAAATCCCGGAGGCGTTCCTCATCCTCACGGAGTTGCTTCAGTTGCGACTCCTTATCCTCAAGGTTACGCTCTAAGCCAGCCAAAACCTGTTGCCGGGATCGTCGAAATTTATCCAACTCCAGACGATCTTTCGCCAACTGTTCCCGGGTCAGTCTGAGCCTATCCGCCTCCGCCGAGACCTCCTGCTGCATTTGCGAAACGGCCGCCAAGTCCTTTTGCATCTCGTTCATCAGTGCAAATCGCGCTCGACTAAGATAATTGTAATAAGCCAGCATACGACTAACCTTTGTCGGGTCTTCCTGATCCAACACCAGCTTCAGCCAATCTTGGCGACCGGCAGCGTAAGCCGCACGAGCCTGTCCCGTCAAAGTCTTGTGATGCTCTTTCACCGCCTTCTGCAACTGGCTGCGGCGACGCTCCAAATCCTTCAAATGTCGCGACTGAGCCTCCGCTTTGACCTCGAGCTCTTTGAGCCGTTTTGCCAAACGTCCGTAATCTCGCTCGATCGAGCTCAATTGCGCGACCAGTGCGCGTCTTTGCGACTCCAACGCATCACGCGACTTCTGAACCGTCTTAATACGCTCTCGAATCGTAATTAGTTCGTCCCCTCGGTCCTTTGGTTCCGAGACTGCCGATGCCGGAGGAGCATTGATGACCAAAGCCAGACACAAAATGCACGTGATCCCGTAATTGGACAAGCCGGCAAACATCAAAGCAGCAGTGACCGCCCGGTCATCTCCACAGGCTTTTCAATCCCGAGGATCGCTAGCAAGGTCGGCGCCACGTCGGCCAAGTTACCGCCATCGTCCAACCTTCCCTGACGCCCCTTATATACGAGCGGCACTGGATTGACCGAATGCGCCGTCTGAATCTCGCCGGTCGCAGGGTCGATCATTTGTTCCACGTTGCCGTGATCGGCGGTGATCAGCATTTCGCCCCCGACCTTTTCCAGGGTCTCGACCACTCGACCCAACGCCTGATCCAAGGCCTCCACTGCCCGTATCGACGCATCCAAATTGCCGGTATGGCCAACCATGTCGCCATTCGCGTAGTTACAAATGATGACATCGTACTCGCCGGACTCAATGGCCTTGACCAATTCGTCCGTCACTTCCGGAGCGCTCATTTCCGGCTTCAAATCGTAGGTCTTGACCTTGGGTGACGGTACCAGAATGCGGGTTTCTCCCGGGAAGGGTGTTTCCACCCCGCAGTTGAAGAAAAACGTTACATGAGCGTACTTTTCGGTCTCCGCCAATCTCAGTTGCCTGAGACCATGCTTCGCCAAAACTTCACCCAGACTATTGGTCACGTTTTGCGGAGGGAAAGCGACGGGAAACTTAAACTCCCGATGATACTCGGTTAATGTAACGAATCCACCCAGTTTTGGAATGACTTCGCGCCGAAATCCCGAAAAATCGGCATCATTCAGCGCTCGCGTTAATTCTCGAGCACGGTCGGCCCTGAAATTCATGAATACGACGACATCGCCATCATTGACAGTGACTGGCGCTTCGCCGTTCGGAACGATCACCGTGGCCTTGACGAATTCGTCCGTCTCCCCCCGCTCGTATGCCAGCCTCAAGCCATCAATCGCGCTTTCGGCACGGTAATCGGCCTTTCCCTGTACGATAAGGTCGTACGCCTCCTTGACCCGCTCCCAGCGCTGGTCGCGGTCCATCGCGTAGAAACGTCCAATTATGGACGCAATGCGTCCTGTTCCAAGTTCGTCAAACTTGGCGCTCATCTCACGGATCGAATCGCCAGCGCTTTTGGGTGGCGTATCCCGTCCGTCCAAAAAGGCGTGAACATAGACTTTTCGCAAGCCTTTCCGGACCGCGAGTTCAACCATGGCATGGATGTGTGTCTCGTGGCTGTGAACCCCACCGGGCGAAAGCAATCCTAAGACATGAAGCGCCTTGTCGTTTCGAATGGCCTTATCCACCGCCTCGGACAAGACCGGGTTAGCGTAAAACGAACCGTCTCTCGCAGCTTTGCTGATTAACGTAAAATCTTGATAGATGAGTCGGCCTGCCCCTAAATGCAGATGCCCGACTTCGGAATTGCCCATTTGCTCATCGGGTAAGCCAACGGCTTCACCGGAACAATCGAGCAAAGTATGTGGACATGTATTCCAAAGCCTCGTCCAAGTCGGGGTTGCCGCGAGCGCGATGGCATTATGATCCCTGGTTTCGCTATAGCCGAAGCCGTCCAGTATGATGAGAACTACGGGTTTAGGACGATTCAACTTCAAAGTATAATCTCCCTCTCGGTTTTTGCGCGTTTGCCTGGCAATTGCAGCTTGTTGCTCCCCGCAGCAGAAGAATCAGAATGCCCTAACGGCTGAGCTGCCGCTTTCGCGGGAAGGAAAGGATCCAGAAATAATAAATATCGTCTGATAACAATGGATCTGAAAACGGCGCGCCATGCGTTTAGGCAAAGGGAAATACGAGGTGCTATTTTAACGCCTTTTTACCGCCCCGTGTTGATCGAGCAAGTGCGGCTGAAGAGCATACAAATTCTTACAATGCGAAGCCTCCGATGAGCAAATCAGACGAGATATTGATTACGGAAGACGCCGACATCGTACAGGCCGCCTATTGCCTAAAAGCGATGTCGCATCCGTTGCGGCTCAAGATTCTATGTACGTTGGGGAACAACAAAGTCAGCGTTCAGGAGATCGTCGAGCAGGTCGGCACAACCCAAAGCAATATCTCCCAGCACTTAGGCATCCTGCGCGACAAAGGCATACTCGCCTGTAAAAAAGATGCCAACCGCGTGTACTATTACGTGGACGACGAGCGCACATTGCAGCTGATTAAGCTTATGAAAGAAGTATTTTGTCATCATTAGTTGGAGCCGAATTTTCTGTATGAGTGTCACACCTGACCGTCTATTGGAATTCCTCGGCAACCACTGGATCATGGCCAGCGGTTTGCTTATTGTTACGATTTTGTTAATTCAGGATTTCATCGAGAGCGCCTTCCGTAAGCATAAAGTGATCTCGCCCTTGGAGGCCGTGAAGCTGATGAATGACGAAAGCACCGTCATTGTCGACGTACGCGAACCACATGAATATGCCAACGGCCATATCCAAAACGCGAAATTCATCCCCCTGGGTAAGATTGAAGAACGCGCGAACGAATTGGAAGCTTATAAGCAAAATCCAGTCGTCGTAACCTGCCAGTCCGGCACACGCTCTCCCCAGGCTTGCAAAAAATTGATCCGTTTAGGCTTTACCCGGGTATTCGAGATGAAAGGTGGAATGCTGGCCTGGGAAGACCAAAAATACCCCATCGTTAAAAAGCGGAATAGTAAATAATTCTACCCGCTCCTCGTGTTTATTGAGTTTTCCAGTCCAAGAATCAAGGATTATCCATGGCCGAAGAAACCACGCAGCCGGAAAGGCAGTTCGTCCTGCAAAAGATTTACGTGAAAGATGTCTCGTTCGAGACGCCGAATTCGCCGGAGATATTCACACACAAATGGGAGCCCAAGGTCGAATTCAATCTTTCGAGCAATGCGCAGAAGCTTCAGGAAAACCTGTATGAGGTTAGCCTGACCACTACGGTAACCGTCAAGCTTGGCGAAAAAACCGCTTACTTGGTGGAAGTCTGCCAGGCAGGAATTTTTGCCATGGCGGGATTCAACGACCAGGAACTCGGTCCCCTGATCGGCAGTTACTGCCCGAACGTACTCTTTCCGTATGCACGCGAGGCCGTTTCCGATCTCGTGACCAAAGGCGGCTTCCCGCCCATGCTCCTCGCCCCCATCAATTTCGACGCCCTATATATGCAGCAGTTGCAGCAACAGCAAGGCGCCGCTCCCACAAGCCATTAACAGGGCAAGCTTGCCATTCCACATGACTGCAGTATCCGTTTTTGGCGCGGGCTCTTGGGGTACGGCCCTAGCCCTATTGATGGCTCGCAACGGTCATTCCGTAGCACTCTGGGGCCGCCAACCCGAACATATCGCCAAGCTTGCCGCCGCGCGCTGTAATGAGCGTTATTTACCCGGCTTTAACTTTCCCGACAATCTTCGCGTCCTTGCCGATCTGGCCGAAGCCGTCAGGTTCGCCGAGGTTCTCATCGTCGCAGTGCCGAGCCATGCCTTTCGCAGCTTCTTGACGAACCTCACGCCGCATCTTTCCCCAAAGTCCAAGATCGCGTGGGCTACCAAAGGGCTGGAACTACAAAGCGGAAAACTCTTGCATCAGGTCATCGAGGATGTTCTGGGACCCGAAATTCCGGCTGCCGTGTTGTCTGGCCCCAGCTTCGCCCGCGACCTGGCCGCCAATCTCCCGACGGCCGTTACGGTGGCATCGCGGCGAATCGGATTCGCTAAAATGCTTGCGGGGCTGCTTCATAACAACCGCTTCCGGGCTTACACCACGGACGACATTATTGGAGTTCAATTGGGCGGAGCCACCAAGAACGTACTGGCTATCGCCGCCGGCGTCGCCGACGGTTTGGGTTTTGGCGCCAATTCACGCGCCGCGCTGATTACCCGTGGACTTGCCGAAATGATGCGCCTAGGCTTGGCGATGGGCGGCAAGCCGGAAACATTCATGGGACTTGCCGGAGTCGGCGATCTCATTTTGACCTGTACCGACAACCAGTCCCGGAACCGGCGCTTCGGTCTAGGGCTAGGCAAAGGGCTACCGCGGGATCAGATCGTCGCCGAAATCGGCCAGGAAATCGAGGGCATCGTGACGACGAAAGTGATTCACCAACTGGCACAAAACCTTGGAATCGAGATGCCGATTACCGAGCAGACTTACAAGATCCTGTACGAGAACCTCGCACCCCTGGATGCCGTCAACAATCTGCTCTTAAGAGAACAAAAATCGGAAACGCTGGCGTGTTAAGCACTGTCCGGTCAGCCGAACCTAACCGCACCTGAAAACCTGTTCTGCCGCCAGGCTTCGTAAAGTACAAGCGCTACGGTATTGGAAAGATTCAGACTACGGCTTTCTGGCTTCATCGGCACATAAAGCCGGTGCGATTCCGGCAAGGAAGCCAGCAGGGATTCTGGCAAACCCCTGGTCTCCGGGCCGAACAGCAGTGCATCGTTCGGCCGGAAATCCGCATCGGCATAACAACGGCGTCCCTTCGTGCTGAGCGCGAACAACCTCTCTGGCCGGATTCGCTCCAAGAATTCGTCCAGATCGCCGTATTCCTGCACATCCGCCCATTCCCGGTAATCCAGTCCGGCGCGGCGCAGCTTCGCATCATCCAACCGGAAACCGAGAGGATGTATGAGATGCAGGCATGTACCTGTGTTGGCGCAAAGGCGGATGATGTTTCCGGTGTTAGGCGGTATTTCCGGCTCGTAAAGAACGACGTGGAACACGTCTACGATTGAGCCCCAACCGGCGAAGGACTAACCGGCGTCAGCTTCCAAATGTCTCGGTTGTACTCGGAAATTGTGCGGTCGGTGGAAAACTTGCCGCTCGCCGCACAGTTCAGGATGCTCATCCGGGTCCACTGCTCTTGATCGAGATAAGCAGCGGCCGCGCGCCTTTGAGCCTCCACATAACTCGCAAAATCGGCTGCCGTCATCCATGGATCGCTCGGACTTTTTATGGACTGAATAAGGGGATCGAAGATTCCCGGCTCGAATTGATTGAAGTGGCCGCTTTCCAGGAGATGCATCACCCGACGTAGGTCCTCGTTGCCGTTGATGATGGACTCGGGATCGTAGTGGCTGCGCATGGCTTCCACTTCCTCGGCCGTAAGACCGAACAGGAAGAAGTTTTCGGGTCCCACCTCCTGCCGGATCTCGATGTTGGCGCCGTCGAGCGTACCGATAGTGAGCGCCCCGTTCAGCATGAACTTCATGTTGCCGGTACCGGAAGCTTCCTTACCGGCAGTCGAAATCTGCTCCGATAGATCGGTGCCGGGACAAATGTATTCCATCGCCGTAACCCGATAATTAGGCAAAAAGCCCACCTTGAGGAACGCGCTGACCTCGGCATCCCGATTGATAACGCTCGCAACATTGTTGATCAGTTTGATGATCCTTTTCGCCATGAAGTAGCCCGGGGCCGCCTTTCCGCCGAAAAGAACGCATCTCGGCGTCCAATTGGACGTGTCACCGCGTTTAATCCGATCGTAAAGGTGAATGACATGAAGCACATTGAGCAACTGGCGCTTGTATTCATGTATCCGTTTGACCTGAACATCGAATAGCGCTTCCAGGTCGACATCCAAATCGAGCTCCGCCTTTTTGTACTTCAATAGACGCTCTTTGTTGTAGCGCTTGATCTCCCTCCAACGCTGGCGAAACGCAGAATCGTCGGCAAACTCCGCAAGCCGGCTGAGCTGAGATAGATCAGTCAGCCAGCCGTCTCCGATCGCTTCAGTGATTAATGAGGCGAGCTTGGGGTTGCACCCGGCCAGCCAGCGGCGCGGTGTGATGCCGTTGGTCTTGTTATTGAACTTATTCGGCCAAAGCTCATAAAAATCGCGGAACAATCCCTGCATGAGCAGATGGGAATGGAGTTCCGCCACACCGTTGACGGAAAAACTCCCCACGATAGCGAGATAAGCCATGCGAACCTGCTGCTCCCAGCCTTCCTCGATCAGGGACATTCGCGCCAATCGATCCAAATCGCCGGGCCAGCGGCTGGCGACCTCTCCCAAAAACCGGGCATTGATTTCGAAAATGATTTCAAGCAAACGCGGCAACAACTGCCGGAACAGGCGCACCGGCCATTTTTCCAATGCTTCGGGGAGCAGCGTGTGATTGGTATAAGCCATGCAACGCGTGGTAATCGACCAAGCGTCGTCCCAACTCAGCCCGTGCTCGTCTATCAATAGGCGCATCAGTTCGGCGACGGCAATGCTGGGATGGGTATCGTTGAGTTGAAAGCAGTTCTTGTCCGCAAACTCACTGAAATCTTCGCCGTGCACCAGCACCCATTTGCGAACCACGTCCTGCAGGCTGGCCGAAGCCAGGAAGTACTGCTGGCGGAGCCTCAACTCCTTGCCGTTCTCGCTGGCATCGTTCGGATACAACACCATGGTGATGTTCTCCGCCATATTTTTCGAACGGACGGCTTCCGCGTAATCGCCTGCATTGAAGTCTTGCAGATCGAATTCGTCTGTGGCCACCGCTTTCCAGAGACGCAGCGTGTTAACCGTGCCATTTCTGTACCCGGGAACCGGAACATCGTAGGGCACCGCGAGCACATCCTGGGTATCCACCCAGCGCCTCCTCGGGTGTGATCCGTCGCCGTAGTCGTCTGTCCGTCCGCCGAATCGTACGCGAACCGTCAATTCCGGACGCTCCAGTTCCCAAACATGACCGTTACGCAGCCAATGATCCGGCTCCTCGACTTGATGCCCATTCTCAATACTTTGCCGAAACATGCCGTATTCATAACGGATACCGTACCCCATCACGGGCAGCTGTAGCGTCGCGCAACTGTCGATGAAGCAAGCGGCCAAGCGTCCCAGTCCGCCGTTACCCAAGCCGGCATCCTGCTCACACTCGACGATCTCCTCGAGATCCAGTCCCAGATCATGCAGCGTCTCGTTCAGCGGGTCGTCGATGCCTAGATTCAGCATCGCGTTGCTCAACGCCCGCCCCATCAGAAATTCCATAGACAGGTAGTAGGCACGTTTGCAATTCGCTTCCTCGTAGGCATAGTGCGTATTCTTCCACCGCTCCATCAGGCGGTCCCGGACCGTCAAAGCCACGGCCGTGTAGGCATAGTGCGCGGATGCGCAGTATTTGTCGCGCCCGAGCGTGTAGCTGAAATGACGGCGAATGTCCAAGGCCAGGTCTTTGGCCTTTATTCCGAGCGCCGGCAACTCAGCCAGCCACGGTTTCCGCTTGTTGTTCACTAGACTCTTGTTTGGCATAGTCGATCCGGTGTTTAGCAAAATCAGATTGGGCACGGAAAAAGATCGCCGTTTCCGGCGGCCCCAGACGACCAAAGAATGGGCCGCCGGAAAGCCGACGGCCGCCATTATCGCACCAAAAAGCCGATGGTGTTGAGGCTGACTGCCAGCCGATCCTTATACGTCCAGACTCAGCTCGCTGATCTTTCGCGTCAACGTATTGCGACCATAACCCAGGAGTTTAGCGGCCTCCTGGCGGCGGCCACGGGTGAATCGCAGCGCGGTGGAAATCAAAATGCCCTCGGCGGAATCGATCGCTTCCTTTGCTACGTTCCTATCCCCGCGCCTCAACCGCTTGTCGACCCATTCCCGAAAACATTCCTCCCAATTATCGACGACCGTGGGGGTGCTCGCCTTGGTACTCAGCAACTCCGGCGGGAGATCGTCCAGATGAACCTCCTTGCCCGCCGCCATAACCGTGATCCAGCGGCAGGTATTCTCCAGCTGGCGTACATTACCCGGCCAGTCGAGCCTGCAGAGGTAGTCCTCCACCTCCGGCAACAGAACTTTCGTTTCAACCTTCAGTTCTTGACTCGCTTCCTTCAGGAAGTGGTTTAGCAACAAAGGAATATCCTGGCGTCGCTCGCGTAAAGGCGGGAGGTGAATGCGGATGACATTTAGACGGTGGTACAAGTCTTCCCTGAAGCGCCCCTCGGCAACCAGCGCATCCAAATTTTGGTGAGTCGCGGCGATGATACGGACGTCCACCTTGACCGGCGCGTGAGCACCGACGGGAAAAAACTCGCCTTCGGCCAGGACACGCAGCAACCGAGTTTGCAAATCGGCCGGCATGTCACCGATTTCATCCAGAAACAACGTACCTCCATCGGCTTGTTCGAAACGCCCGGCCCGACGAGCCTGAGCACCGGTGAATGCACCGCGTTCATGGCCGAACAGTTCCGATTCCAGCAGATCGCGCGGAATGGCGGCCATGTTGAGAGCGATAAACGGTTTGTCCGCTCGTGGACTGTGGCGATGCAGGGCGCGGGCGACCAATTCTTTGCCGGTGCCCGATTCACCGTTGATCAAAACCGTGATGTGAGAGCGGGCAAGGCGGGCGATGGCGCGAAAAACCTCCTGCATGGCCGGTGCCTCCCCGATGATTTCCGGCGTTTTTTCCGGCGTCTCAGGCGGTCTTTGCTCTTGCCGCGCCCTTTGGCTTTGAGCGCAGGCACGACGAACTAAGTCGACGGCATCGTCCACATCGAAAGGCTTGGGCAAATATTCGAATGCGCCGCCATGAAAAGCGGAAACCGCGCTCTCCAGATCCGAGTGCGCCGTCATGATGATGATGGGCAGCTGCGGGTATTTGATCTGCAACTGCCGTAAGAGCTCGAGCCCGTCCATACCGGGCATTCGGATATCGGTCAGGACGGCGTCGGGCACGCCATGATCGAGCGCATCGAGCAAGCCATTGGCGTTGGAAAAGCAACGCGTATGTATCGACGCCTTCTGAAGAGCTTTTTCCAGCACCCATCGGATCGAGCGATCATCATCCACCACCCATACTTGGGCTGAACTACTCATGTTCCTTCTCCAAAGGCAGGAAAATAGAAAAAACCGTATTGCCCGGGGAACTCGAGCACTCGACTAATCCGCCGTGCTGATTGATCAGGGACTGCGCGATCGACAGCCCCAGGCCGGTACCGTCAGCGCGCCCGGTCACCATCGGGTAGAAAATCTGGCCGAGCAGTTCCGGCTTGATGCCCGGTCCATCATCTATTATGTCGATCTTTACGGCCATTGGGTTGCGGCGGTGGCCGATCGTAACCTGGCGGTGAATCCGCGTGCGGATAAGGATATGCCCTTTCTGTCCTACCGCCTGTGCGGCATTGCGCACGATGTTCAAGATCGCCTGAATCAGCTGATCGTTGTCGCCATTCACCAAGGGTATACTCGGGTCATAGTCTCTTTCGATGACGACGCTTGGCGGTGCTTCCACTTGCACCAATTGGCGAACCCGTTCCAGCACCTGGTGGATATTGAGCCGGCTTTTCCGAGGCGGTTTGTTGGGCTCGAGCATCCGATCGATAAGTAACTGTAGCCGGTCGGATTCATCCATGATGATTTTCGTATATTCCCGCAGCTCTTCTTCGACCAACTCTCTGTCGAGCAACTGAGCCGCGCCGCGCAAACCGCCCAACGGGTTCTTTATCTCATGGGCCAAGCCGCGCAGCAGCATACGGGCGGCGTTTTGCTGCGCGAGAAGCTGTTCTTCCATGGATATACGGAGGTGCCGGTCCACCTGTTCGATCTGCACGAGCGCAGCAACCGGCTTGTCCTGTTCCAGCATCGGCGTGATTGTAAAGTTTACGGTAATGGCCTGAGATGGAAGACCCAAGGCTAGATTTCGTTTGGTCAACGATTCCCCTTGCTGCAAGGTCCGTTTTAGATCACGCTCAATATTCTGATCGTACAGAAAGAATAGTTCTTTCGCGCTTGTACCGAGAACCTGTCGCGAACTCACGGCCAGCAGCATTTCTCCCGCGACGTTGATGTAAATCAAACGGTACCCGGGATCGAAGACCAATACAGCGTCGGTTAGATGATCGAGAATGCGCTGATAAAGCGCGACCGGATCTGGATTATTCATTACCGCTTGCAAAGCAAGATAAGGGCCAACGATTTTTCGAAGAAGCTATTTTGAGCAGGAGCGTATGGGTACCTATGAACGCGAACATCAAGCGACCGCTCCGCACGAACCCAAAATGCACCATCGTGGTGCATTTTGGACCAGTTTACCGGAAAATCTGTTCCGGATGAGGCATGGTTCAGATTTAGCGAATAATAAATCCCGCCGAAAGGCTCGTACTCCGCTACGATGTCTTCCGATCCGCCGGGATTTAGGCGCAAAAAAACGCCCCAAAAAGGGGCGTTTTGAGTCTCGAGTCGAACGAGCCCTAGAGGCTGTAATACATATCGTATTCGACCGGATGCGTGCTCATACGCAGGCGGGTAACTTCTTGCATTTTGAGGTCGATGTAAGCATCGATCGCATCGTTGGTAAACACCCCCCCGCGGGTCAGGAACTCGCGGTCCGCGCTCAGTGCTTCTAGCGCCATATCGAGCGCATGACAAACCTGCGGGATCTCCCTTGCTTCTTCCGGCGGCAGATCGTAAAGGTCCTTGTCCATGGCATCGCCCGGATGGATCTTGTTCTGAATACCGTCCAGCCCAGCCATCAACATAGCCGCAAAGGCGAAATACGGATTCGCGGTGGAATCCGGGAAGCGAACCTCGATACGGCGTGCTTTCGGATTGATGATATACGGCACCCGGATGGACGCCGAACGATTGCGCGCGGAGTAGGCCAGCATAACCGGCGCTTCGAAACCGGGGACCAGGCGCTTATAGCTGTTGGTCGACGCGTTGCAGAAGGCATTCAAGGCTCTAGCGTGCTTGATGATGCCACCGATGTAGAACAGGGCCAATTCGGAGAGACCGCCGTACAAGTCTCCGCTGAATAGGTTCACCCCTTCTTTAGCCAGGGATTGGTGAACGTGCATGCCGTTACCGTTATCACCGACCAATGGTTTCGGCATGAATGTGGCCGTCTTACCATAAGCGTGGGCGACATTCTGCACCACATATTTGAGAATGAGAACTTCGTCGGCTTTCTTTACAAGCGTATTACACTTGACGCCGATCTCGCATTGCCCGGCGGTCGCCACTTCGTGGTGATGAACCTCGACCGTCAGCCCCATATCTTCCAGCGTATTGCACATCGCTGAGCGCAAATCCTGCATGGAATCCACGGGCGGCACCGGGAAGTATCCCCCTTTGACGCTCGGGCGATGACCGATATTGCCGTTTTCGTAAACTTTCTCGGTATTCCAGCTGGCTTCTTCGGAATCGACTTTGTAGAAGGCACCCTGAATGGAAACGCTCCAGCGCACGTCGTCGAAAACGAAGAACTCGTTTTCCGGCCCAAATAAGGCCGTGTCCGCGATTCCGGTGGATTTCAGGTAAGCTTCGGCGCGCTTCGCGATCGACCGTGGGTCGCGATCGTATCCCTGCATCGTCGCCGGTTCCACGATGTCACAGCGAAGAATCAGGGTTGGATCGTCCAAGAACGGATCCATAACCGCCGTTGTCGGGTCGGGCATAAGAATCATGTCCGACTCGTTGATGCTTTTCCAGCCCGCGATAGACGAACCGTCAAACATCTTGCCGTCTTCAAATAAGTCTTCGTCGACAGTATTCGCCGGAACCGTCACATGCTGTTCCTTGCCGCGGGTATCGGCAAATCTCAAATCGACATATTTGACCTCCTTTTCCTTCATCAGCTGGAGTACATCTTTTGGCGTCATTTTTTTCTCCCGAATTTTAGGGTGGTATAAATCTCAAGCGGATTAACTAACAAAAACCATACCAGCGAAAAAATGCTTTGATTCTCCGAAATTACATTAGTGCGACGACGCTGGCACTAAACTAAATGACCTATTTTGGTGCACCTGACCTTTTACGGTGCATCCTATCGAAGAAAACCTCGGATAGCCGCCACGCCTTGAGCGCCATGCCATCTCGCGACCTCAATATCTGCTGGCGATAGCCCCCCTAAAGCGAAGACCGGGAGGTTTACCTGATCCACCAGTTCGGCGAAACGTTTCCATCCTAGCGGCTTGGCTGCCGGGTGCGTGGGCGTGGGCAGCACCGGGGCAAGAACGGCCAGATCGACGCCGATCCGCTCCGCATGTCTCAGCTCACGCAGATCGTGGCAAGATGCGGCAACCCAACGATCCTGCTCTAATGGCCGTCCATTCAGACGCATGAGCCTCTCTGCCGTGAGATGTACACCTGCAGCCGATGTTCTGGAAACCCATTCGGGATCCGCGTTCAGCAACAAGGTTACGCCCCGGGCCCGGCAATAGTCCTCAGCGAATTCAGCCAATGCCTCATATCGGTGCACAGCTAAGCGCCGCGCCCGTAATTGGATCAGCTCTATGCCTTGCGAAACGATACGGTACAGGCGCTCGCGCAAGACCGCTTCATCGCCCGATTCATCGTCCAGAATCGCGTATCGATCGGGAAGCCTCGCGGCCGTGACAATGGGTCGATTCGCCGCAGGAAACACAAACCGAGGCAGATCGTCGGGCGAAACCCAACGAATCGGTTGTCCCTGCATGCCCACGGGCGTACCGTCAAACCGGTCCACCCGCCACACGTCAAGCAGAACGCGCCGCTCCGGATAAGTGTGGCGAATTCGGATCAAAGGCGATGTGTCGATAACCTTGAGGTTGAGTTCTTCGTAGATCTCCCGGCTCAAAGCTTCCCTTGCCGTCTCACCGGGTTCCAGCTTGCCGCCCGGGAACTCCCAGAGATCGCCTTGGTGGACATGGGCTGGACGCTTCGCAATGAGAATTTCGCCACGGTCGTTACGAATAACGCCGGCAGCAACATGTAGCTCTGAGCAATCGCTCACGCGTCCGACAATGAGGTTGGTTCAGGTTCGATATTCCGCATTGATGCGGACGTAATCGTAAGAGAGGTCACAGGTTAGTACGCGTTGACGCGCGCTCCCCCTTCCCAGCGCAACCCGAATCAGAATATCGTTTTCAGACATCACGGAACGTCCGGCTTCCTCGCTGTAACTCGCGGCGCGTCCGCCGTTTTCCACGATCAGCACGTCCCCGAGCCAGATCGACACACGGGAAATATCGAGATCAACGCAACCCGACCGACCAATCGCGGCCAAAATACGTCCCCAATTCGGATCACTGGCAAAAAAAGCGGTCTTGACCAGGGGCGAATGGGCGATGGTCTTGGCCACTTGGCGCGCCTCGGCCTCGTTACGGGCCTGCTCGACCTCTATCCGCATCAGCTTGGTAGCACCCTCGCCGTCCCGTACGATGGCTTCGGCCAACGCCTCGCAAACCTCCCGTACTGCTCGGGACAGGAGTTGAAAATCCGCGCTCTCTTGGTTCAGCAACGGATTGCCGGCCGCGCCTGTCGCCAATAACACGCAGGCGTCGTTGGTCGAGGTGTCGCCATCCACTGTGATCAGATTGAAAGAGCTGTCCACGGCCTCGCTCAAACAAGCTTGTAAGCTTGCCTGCTCGACGTTCGCATCGGTAGCGATGAAAGCCAACATGGTGGCCATATTGGGATGAATCATACCGGCGCCTTTGGCAATACCGGTGACGGTCACGGGCACACCCGACAAATCGAAGGTACGGCTCACGCCTTTCGGTCGAGTGTCGGTTGTCATAATCGCGCGCGCAGCCCGAGCCCACCCCATTTCGTCCAAGGCGCTTAAGGCTTCGGGTAAAGCCGATTCGATCTTTTCTACAGGAAGATACTCGCCGATAACGCCCGTCGAAAAAGGGAGCACTCGCTCGGCAGGACTGCCGGTCAAACGCGCCAATGCCCGGCAGGTGCGGCGAGCATCGTCCAGTCCCCGTTGGCCGGTGCCGGCATTGGCATTGCCGGAATTCACCAAAAGCCAGCGCGGGTGGTGGCCGAGGTGTTCCCTTGCCACGATGACAGGAGCGGCGCAAAAGGCATTTTGGGTAAAAACCGCAGCACAAATAGACCCCTCGGCCGCTTCGATCACCACGAGATCGTCGCGATCATTCCGCTTGATACCAGCGCACGCCGAGCCAAGCCGAACCCCCTTTACTTTCCGCACATTCAATTCTTCGCTTGCTACGCTCATGCGCCGCTATTTCAATCCAGTTTGCCGTGACAATGCTTGAATTTCTTCCCGGAACCGCAAGGACAAGGTTCGTTGCGCCCGACTTTTGCAACATCCCGGATATAAGGCTGTGCGGGCCGGGGTTTGACCGGCTTTTCCACGATTTCCGCTTCTTCGGGTTCAGCAGTCAGCGCGTGCGCCTCGGCGTGTTCGAAATGCATTTCTTGCGGTACGGCACGGCGCTGCTCCTCCATAACGACCACTTCCTCCTCGCTGTGCACCTGGACTTTAGACACAATACCGATCACCTCGTGTTTGATGCCATCCAGCATCGAGGTGAACATCTCGAACGCCTCGCGTTTGTACTCCTGTTTCGGATCCTTCTGTGCGTAACCTCGCAGATGAATGCCTTGGCGCAAGTGGTCCATGGCTGCCAGATGCTCTTTCCAGGCGTTATCGAGAACTTGCAGCATGACCGTTTTCTCGAAATGGCGCATGACCGGTTCGCCGATCGCGGCACTTTTTTCCCGGTAAATCGTTTCCATCTGGTCGATGATTTTCGCTAGCAAACGGTTCTCGTCCAGGCGCGAATCCTCATCCAACCATTGCTGCACAGGCAACTTCGCCCCGAATTCCCGCAACAGTGTTTCCTCCAGTCCTTTGACGTCCCACTGCTCTTCCAAGGTATGCGGCGGAATGAACTGGGTGAATATCTGGCCAAGGACATCGCGGCGCATGTTGGTAATCGCCTCGGAAATATCGTCAGCCTCCATCAGTTCGTCACGCATGTGGTACACCACCTTGCGCTGATCGTTGGCGACGTTGTCATACTCCAGCAACTGCTTGCGAATGTCGAAGTTGCGCGCCTCCACCTTACGTTGCGCGCTCTCGATAGCCCGTGTCACCCACGGGTGCTCGATCGCCTCACCTTCCTTCATACCCAGCTTCTGCATCAGAACCGCCACCCGGTCGGAAGCAAAAATGCGCATCAAAGGATCTTCCAGGGACAAATAGAATCGTGACGAACCGGGGTCACCCTGCCGTCCGGACCTTCCCCTCAACTGATTGTCGATACGCCGCGATTCGTGTCTCTCCGACCCGATGACATGCAACCCCCCGGCTTCTACGACCTGGGCATGACGGGCTTTCCACTCTTCTTTCAAGCGGGCCACAGTTGCCTGATCGTTGGGATCGACTGACGCCAAATCCTCTTCCAGGCTGCCTCCGAGAACGATATCGGTACCGCGCCCAGCCATATTAGTCGCAATAGTCACCGCACCGGGCTTGCCGGCCTGCGCGATGATGTGGGCCTCCTTCTCGTGATGTTTAGCGTTCAGTACCTGATGTGGAATACCCTCTTTACGCAGCAGCCCCGAGAGAAACTCCGAGTTTTCGATGGATGTGGTTCCCACCAGTACCGGTTGGCCGCGTTTCACACACCCGCGGATATCCTCGATGATGGCGTTGTATTTCTCTCGAACGGTCAGATAAACCAGATCGCCGAGATCTTGCCGAATCATGGGACGGTTGGTTGGGATGACGACGACTTCCAGGCCGTAGATTTGATGAAATTCGGCCGCCTCGGTGTCGGCCGTACCGGTCATGCCTGCCAGTTTGTCGTAAAGCCGGAAATAATTCTGAAACGTGATGGAAGCCAGCGTCTGATTTTCGTTTTGGACCGGCACGTTCTCCTTCGCCTCAACGGCCTGATGCAGACCTTCGGACCACCGACGTCCCGGCATCGCGCGACCGGTAAACTCATCTACGATGATGACCTGATTGTCCCGAACGATATAGTCGACGTCCCGCTGGAACAGCGCATGCGCCCTCAGACTCGCGTTGATGTAATGCATGAGCCGGATATTAACCGCGTCGTACAGACTTTCATCCGCATTGATCAGCCCTTGCTGAACCAGCAACTTCTCGATGCGCTCGTGGCCCTCTTCAGTGAGATAAACCTGCCGGGATTTTTCGTCGACGGTGTAATCGCCGTGGGCGCCTTCCTTTTCCTGGCGCTTAAGGTGAGGTATGAGCGCGTTGATCTTGTGGTACAGGTCGCTACGGTCCTCGGTCGGTCCTGAAATAATCAGGGGCGTCCGTGCCTCGTCGATCAAAATGGAGTCAACTTCGTCGACGATCGCGAAATACCTATCTCGCTGTACCCTTTGATCCCGGGAAAACGCCATATTGTCCCGGAGGTAATCAAAACCGAACTCGTTGTTGGTGCCATAGGTGATGTCGGCCGCGTAGGATGCACGACGCTCCTCCGCGCTAAGGCCGCTTATGATGACACCCACAGATAGTCCGAGAAAATTGTAGATCTTTCCCATCCACTCGGCGTCGCGGCGCGCTAGATAGTCGTTGACGGTCACGACATGCACGCCTCTACCGGGCAGTGCATTCAGGTACGCCGCCAAGGTGGCGACCAGCGTCTTACCTTCGCCGGTCTTCATTTCCGCGATTTTGCCGTCGTGGAGAACCATCCCGCCGATGAGCTGAACATCGAAGTGGCGCATATTTAAAACGCGCGAAGACGCCTCCCTGACGGCGGCGAAAGCCTCTGGCAACAAATCGTCGAGCGTTTCGCCTTCGTTCAGACGTTGCCTGAACTCTTGGGTCTTTTGCCGTAACGCATCATCCGACAGACTCTGGAACTGCGGTTCCAGGGCATTGATCTTCTTGACGAGTTTGCGTTTTCTATTGATGATTCTTTCGTTGCGACTGCCAACGATTTTTTTTACCAGCTTGCCAAGCATTGCGGTTTAATTCCGAGTCCAAACGAATAAACAATCAAACGATGATACCGCAAATCCACAGTATTTATAATGAGTTCAGAGTCTCATCGAGCTTTATCAGGAGTCGAAGGAAAGAGCCCTCAGCAAAGGTGGGTTCGATTCGGCAAACCACCGGGCCGTCACCGGATTGAAGTCTAAAATGCACCGCCCCGAACCCGTTGCGGGGCTCTGCCAAGGGGCCGCGCTTCAACTGATCCGCGCTCAGATCGAAAAGCACCGTCAGATACTCGATGCAGCCAGAAAGGCACTGCCGAAGTTTCTCGCCGACCATTGCATAGATTGCGTCATAAAGCCGGACCGGCTGATTCTCTACGTAGACTCGCCGGCTTGGGCCGCACAAATTCGATTCTACGCACCGCACCTCTTATCCACGGTCCAACAGTCGACCGGCCATCGGTTTCAGGACTTGGTAACCCGTAACACTTTTCCCGTCACTACAAAGCCGCGGCGCAAACCTATCGGCGTCTCGTCGCCTGGATTCGTGGCCAAACTCTTGAAAGATTGCGCATTGTCATCGCCGTCTGGGGAACTCAAGGACGCGCTATTACGGCTGAGCCAAACGGTGCTTACGCTAAGGAACTCGCCGTCCCAAGAAATCGATTGAACCAAAACGGCGGCTGGTGCCATGACAGGCCCGGACTCGCCCGGTCAACGAACTATGCCGGAGAAGCCGAATCTGCGCGCTCACCTTACGCTCGTGAAACAAGGAAGAAATTTTTGACCAAAATGCCGTTTTAGGGCGAATAACACGCCGATGATAAGCTCCCCAGCCCCAGGGAATTAGGATTGCTCGGGAAACGAGCGGTGCGGCGGATAATTCGACATCGGCCTCGCTGCCACAGTTCCGTTTAGGATTCGGTTTCGATTGATCATAGAGCCCAGAAAAGGCTCGGAACTAAACGTGAATCAACCGGCGGCCTGGGCTGCTCTCATGAAATAAATCGGCAACACGTCATCTTCCATGTAAGTCACCAATTCCCAAGCATCTTTCTGCTTGAGCAACTCCATAAGCAAGCGATTGTTCAGACCGTGCCCGGATTTATGGCCGGTAAACGAACCGATAAGGCTGTGCCCCAAAAGATAAAGGTCTCCAATCGCATCCAAAATCTTGTGTTTCACAAATTCATCCGCGCAACGCAAACCATCTTCGTTCAAAACACGATAATTATCCACCACGATAGCGTTATCCATGCTGCCGCCCAAGGCCAATCGCCGTTTGCGCAGGGCTTCGATATCGCGCATGAAACCGAAGGTTCTCGCGCGGCTCACTTCCTTCACGAAAGACGTAGAAGAAAAGTCGATGCTGGCTGTCTGTACCTCCTTGCGAAACGCGGGGTGCTCGAAGTCGATCGTGAAAGTGACTTTAAAGCCTTCGTATGGTTCAAAACTAGCCCATTTGTCGCCGTCTTCGACCTTCAGTTTGCGTTTGATCCTGATGAAGCGCTTCGGTGCGTTTTGTTCCTGGACGCCGGCCGATTGAATGAGAAATACAAACGGCCCTGCGCTACCATCCATGATGGGGACTTCCGGGGCACTGACATCGACGTAGGCATTGTCGATGCCCAGCCCCGCGAAGGCAGACAAGAGGTGCTCGACGGTGGAAATTTTCACATCACCCTTGACAAGGGTCGTTGACAGGGTGGTTTCGCCGACATTTTCCGGTCTCGCCTCGATTATGACGGGTTCAGGCAAATCCACGCGGCGGAATACGATACCAACGTTCGGAGCAGCTGGACGAAGGGTCAAATAAACCTTCTCCCCGGTGTGCAGCCCGACGCCGGTACCTCTGATGACATTTTTAAGTGTTCTTTGCCTGATCATTCGATTCACCTGTCTTGTTCTAATTATCCCCCAAAAATCCTTCATACAGCCCTGCATAGTCAAGCTGCTTAGGCGGGACAACCTGCAGGGCAGAAAGGAGCGACGGGGCGGACCGAAACGTCCCCACTAACTTCTTCAGTCGGCTTGGCGCCGCAAAAATGCCGGGATATCCAAATAATCAAGGTCCATATCTTTCTTCGTCTCCGCGCGTACATCGTGCTTGGGTTGCTTGCGGATTACCGTCGGACGCTGTAACTGGTCATAATCGATTTCACCGGTGTGCTTATGCACCAATTTGATCGGCGCCTCGTTGGTCTGGCGCTGGTTGCTCAAACCCGTAGCAACCACTGTAACCCTCACTTCGTCATCCAACTCCGGATCGATGGCGGTACCGATCACGACGATCGCATCATCCGAAGCGAAGTCTCTTATCGCGTCGCCCACTTCGTTGAATTCGCCTATGGAGAGCGTCTGGCATGCGGTCACATTGACCAGAACGCCGCGCGCACCTTGCAGATTAATGTCTTCGAGCAAGGGGCTGGCGATGGCCTTTTCCGCAGCCTGGCGCGCGCGGTGTTCGCCTGTCCCGACGCCAGTACCCATCATGGCCATCCCCATCTCGGACATTACCGTACGCACGTCGGCAAAATCCACGTTGATGAGCCCTGGGCGGGTGATGAGATCGGCAATGCCCTGCACAGCGCCAAGCAAAACGTCGTTCGCTGCGGCAAATGCGTTGATCAGACTGACGTCTTTACCCAACACCGTCAGAAGCTTCTCGTTCGGAATCGTAATCAGCGAATCGACGAACTGCCCGAGTTCCTCAATGCCCTTTTCGGCCACGCTGCGGCGTTTCTTACCCTCGAATGGAAACGGTTTGGTTACAACAGCAACCGTAAGAATACCGGCCTCCTTGGCAATCTCGGCAATCACAGGCGCCGCTCCCGTCCCGGTTCCGCCCCCCATACCGGCCGTAATGAAAACCATGTCGGCTCCTTCCAGAACTTCCATGATGCGATCGCGGTCGTCCAATGCCGCCTGCCGACCGATTTCCGGGTTCGCTCCCGCCCCTAATCCTTTGGTCAGCGCATTTCCCAATTGAATCACCGATTTTGCCTTAATACTCTTTAATGCTTGCGCATCGGTATTGGCGCATATGAATTCGACCCCTTCGACATGGCTGTTGACCATATGATTTACGGCGTTTCCGCCACCACCACCGACCCCGATAACCTTGATTACCGCATTTTGGCTATAAGAATCCACTAATTCGAATTGCATTGTTTCCACCCCGTTTTAAACTCACTTCCACTCGAATTTTCAATCCTAAAAATTCCCCGTGAACCAATTTTTCATCCTTGCCAACAACCCTCTGATGCCGGTTCCCAAAGGCATGTATCTCCCTGCCAGCGCCTGGTGCTGATTGCCGAACAAAAGCAATCCGACGCCGGTCGCATAAATCGGATTGCGAATCACATCGGTCAGACCGGTGACGTATTGCGGCAAACCCAAGCGTACCGGCATGTGAAAAATTTCTTCCGCTAACTCGACTAATCCCTCGACCTTGGCGCTACCACCGCTCAGCACGATCCCGGCCGCGATCAAATCCTCGAAACCGCTCCGGCGCAGTTCCTGCTGCACTAGCAACAGCAACTCCTCGTAACGCGGCTCGACAATTTCAGCGAGATTCAGGCGGGAAATCTGGCGCGCCGGTCTATCGCCGATGCTGGGTACCTCGATCGTGTCCTCCAGCTTGGCCAATTGGGTTAACGCACAGGCGTGTTTGATCTTGATTTCTTCGGCAAACTGGGTTGGCGTTCTAAGCGCGACTGCAATATCGTTCGTCACCTGATCGCCGGCAATGGGAATGACGGCCGTATGGCGAATCGCTCCGTCGGTGAATACCGCGACGTCGGTTGTGCCGCCGCCGATATCCACCAAGCAAACCCCGAGCTCCTTCTCGTCCTCTGTCAACACAGCTGTACAAGACGCGAGCTGTTCCAGAATGATGTCTTCGACTTCGAGACCACAGCGTCGAATGCACTTGACGATGTTTTGTGCCGCACTGACCGCCCCGGTAACGATATGCACACGGGCTTCGAGACGGATCCCGGACATGCCGACGGGCTCCTTGATCCCTTCCTGACGATCGATGACAAACTCCTGCGGCAGAATGTGAAGGATCTTCTGATCCGCCGGAATGGCCACCGCGCGCGCCGAATCGATCACGCGATCCACGTCGCTCTGAGTGACTTCCTTATCCTTGATGGCAACGATGCCGTGCGAATTCATGCTGTTGATATGGCTACCCGCGATCCCCGCATAGACCGACTGAATCCGGCAACCCGCCATCAGTTCGGCTTCCTCGACGGCCCGCTGGATCGATTGCACCGTAGTCTCTAGATTGACCACCACCCCTTTTTTTAAGCCACGGGACGGGTGCGTTCCGATGCCCACCACCTCAATTTCACCGTCTTCGTTCAGCTCGCCGACAATGCAAGCGACCTTGGAGGTGCCGATGTCCAAACCGACGATGAGATTTCGATCTGATTTTCTAGCCATTGGATGAATCTTTTCTCAATTCAAGTCAGGAATACGCCCTGCTCCGAATTCGGCTTCGCTCCAAGCGGTCCGACCGCATCAGGGAAACCTGATCCGCTCCGGATTGCGGCCGGAAAATCACTGCGAATCCGTTCGGGTAGCGCAAGTCCACTTTCTGGAGCGCCGCAGTACGCGCCTCGCCCAGGCGCGGCAACAGGCCCAAAAGGCGCTCCAAAGCACGGACGGGATCCTGCTTTCCGAACTCGATCTCCATGCCGCTCGTCAGACGAGCGCTCCACGCCCTCCGCCCCGTAAGCCTGAGAGCATCGACCCGCATCCCTTTCTGTTTCAACGTTCTGTTCAATCGATAAAGCGTGTTCAAAAGCTGCTTCTCCTGCCCTGGCGGACCGTCGAGCATAGGCAAGCTTGCGTACGCTTGAATGTTTCCAGGCGAAAACCGCGTTCCGCGATCATTGATCAAACTGCCGTCGTGGGTTCGGGCAACCGGTTTTTGCTCAACGATTTTCAACACCAGGGTATCGGGCCAAAGCCGCGTCACCTGCACGCGATCCAACCAGGGAAATGATTTCGCGGCATCTTCTATGCCACGCAAATTGACTTGAAGATATCCGACTTGGGTCAACGGCAGCAGCGTCCTTTCGAACGCCTCCACATCGAGATTTCGGATCTCGCCCTCGACACGCACATAACGTATAGGCATAAGCCCTTTGAGCGCGCTGAAATCGTTGCTGATCGCCGCAAATGTGCAAAGAGCCGAAAGCCCCAAGAAGTACGACACCCTGACGGGCAATTTTCTAGACCGCGGCATCGCCCTCTCCGCCGCGCCGAAAACTCGTTTCCAATATCCGCCAAGTCAATTCCTCGAACGACAAGCCGGCCGCCCTGGCCGCCATCGGAACCAAACTGTGATCGGTCATGCCGGGGACCGTATTGACTTCGATCAACCACGGCTGATCATTTTGATCGACCAGAAAGTCCACCCGAGCCCAGCCGGTAACACCCAGTGTGTCGCAAGCTTGCAAAGCCAGTTGCTGAAGCGCCGTCTCCTTTTCGAGCGGAAGTCCAGTGGGGCAATGATAGCGAGTCGTCTCAGCGCGGTATTTGGCATCGAAATCGTAAAAGGCACGCGGCGTTTCCAAGCGAATCAGCGGTAAGGCCTCGCCATCGAGTATGCTCGCGGTATATTCCTGACCGACGATCCAAGTCTCGGCAAAAACCGCGCAATTATAGTGTGAAGCGCGTTCCCACGCTTCTAACAGTTCATTCTTGTTTTCGGCCCGCCCCATACCGATGCTGGATCCCTCCTGAGCGGGTTTCACAATCACCGGGAACCCCAGGAAATCCGCGCACCGATCCGCGTCCTCGGGACCCCGAAGCTTCATCCAGCGTGGCGTCGGCAACCCGGCTCCGAGCCAGCACAGCTTAGTCCTGAGCTTGTCCATGCTCAGGGCAGAAGCCAGCACTCCACTGCCGGTATAGGGCAATCCTAAGGCTTCCAATGCGCCCTGTAGGACACCGTCTTCACCGCCACGGCCATGGATGATGTTGAACACGCGATCGAAACCTTGTCCGAGAAGCGGCTCGATCGGGTTTTCCCCAACGTCGATACCTACAGCATCAATGTTGTTATTCAACAAAGCTGCCAGTACCGCTTGACCGCTCTTCAAGGAAATTTCGCGCTCGGCGGCGGCTCCACCCATCAATACGGCGACACGTCCGAATTCGGCCGGATTCTGGATTCGCTTGTTCATTCACTCTCTCCTCGCGATCTTTCGCCTACGATCCGAACCTCCGGAACCAAGCGCTGCCCAAATTTCTCTTCTACCCTTGCCTGGATGAGCAATATCAGTGCCTCGATATCCGCTGCCGTGGCCGCGCCGGAGTTGATAATGAAATTGGCATGCTTCTCGGAAACATAAGCGCCTCCGATACGATACCCCTTTAACCCGCAGGCTTCGATGAGACGCGCCGCGTAATCACCTTGCGGGTTCCGGAACACTGAACCACAACTCGGCAAATTAATGGGCTGCGATGCGTTCCGTTTCGCCAACAAATCTCTGATTCGCTTGCGGCCGACCGCCGTGTCGCCGGACCGAAGCCGGAGTTCACAGGCCAGAAACCATTCATTTTCTGGCTTCTTCACACTACGGTAGCCGATGACAAAATCAGCCGGCTCGCGGTCCCACAACACGCCGGTACGATCGACCGTCAATATCCGTTGCACCAGCGACCATGTCTCGCCCCCGAACGCCCCTGCGTTCATCGCCAAAGCACCACCCATGGTCCCCGGAATCCCCGCCAAGAATTCGGCACCGGTTAACGCCTGTTCCAAACAGAACCGGGCAACGTGAGCGCAAGGCACGCCTACCTCAACATAAATGGATTGGTGGTCTTTGCGCCGAAGCTGTCTCAACCGGTTTCGGGTACAAATGACCGTACCTCTGATTCCCCCATCTCGGACCAGTAGATTACTGCCCAAACCCAACCAAAAAACCGGCTCATCGGGGTGAAGCGAGCGTAAAAACAGAATCAAATCGTCTGCATCTGCCGGCAAATAAAAACGATCGGCTGGTCCGCCAACACGCCAAGAGGTGTGGTTCGCCAGCGGCTCGTTAAAGCGCAGTTCGCCCCTCAGCCCTACCGGACGGGATGCGCTCACTCCGTCATTGCAAACAGCGGTCACTGGATTGCCCCGACCGGCGTTCCGGTCAAGCAAAGAGGCAGTTCGACCGCAATTTGCCCGACGCTCCCGGCCCCCAAAGTCAAAACCACGTCGCCTGGTTCAATGATGCCCGGCAGAACTTCCGTCAAATCGTTCATGTTTCCGACAAACACCGGATCGATCTGGCCCCGCACCCGGATCGCTCTAGATAGCGCACGCCCATCCGCACCGATCAACGGTGCTTCGCCAGCGGCATAAACGTCGAGCAACACCAGCACGTCGGCCCGGGAGAGAACCTCCACGAAATCCTCGAACAAATCACGAGTCCTCGTGTAACGATGGGGTTGAAAAACCAATACCAGTCGACGGTTGGGCCAGGCCTGCCGGGCAGAATCGAGTGTCGCCGCTATCTCCCGCGGATGATGCCCGTAATCGTCGACGAAGGTGACCACGGAACCGCCGAAAGGCACCTCGGCGTTGATCTGAAAACGCCGTCCGATCCCCCGGAATCCCCGCAAAGCGCGCTGGATGATTTCGTCGGAGATTCCCAACTCTGCCCCCACCGCGATCACGGATAGGGCGTTCAGTATGTTGTGGCGTCCCGGAAGATTCAGACTCACGTCCAGCGGCTCGTCATGACCGGGCCTCAGCACGGTAAAGTGCGAACGCAAGCCGTCTTGACGGATATTCACGGCGCGTACGTCGGCTTCTTCGCTAAAACCGTAGGTTCTCATCGGCTTGCTGATTTCGGGAAGAATGTCCCTAACGCCCGGATCGTCCAGGCACAGCACGGCCAGACCGTAAAAAGGCACATGATGCAGGAATTCGACAAAAGCTTTCTTCACTTTGCCAAAGTCGCCGCTATAGGTTTCCATGTGGTCCCGATCGATATTCGTGACCACGGCGATCATTGGCTGCAGGTAGAGAAACGAGGCATCACTTTCGTCTGCTTCAGCGACCAGATACGAGCCTTTCCCGAGCTGGGCGTTGGTGCCAACGCTGTTGAGACGCCCACCGATAACAAAAGTCGGGTCGAGCCCGGCTTCCGCAAGTACACTCGCCGCCAGACTGGTGGTCGTGGTTTTGCCGTGAGTGCCGGCGACGGCGATGCCGTACCGGAAGCGCATCAATTCGGCGAGCATCTCCGCCCGCGAAATGACCGGAATCTTCTGGGAACGCGCGGAAACGACTTCGACATTGGATCGACTGACGGCACTGGAAACGACCACGACTTCGGATTCCGCGACGTGCTCAGGCGAGTGACCGAGAAATATTTTTGCGCCGAGTTCGGCCAGACGGCGTGTATTGGCGTTTTCGTTGAGATCCGACCCCGAAACCTGATATCCCAGATTCAAAAGAACTTCGGCAATGCCACACATGCCGGTTCCGCCGATCCCGACGAGGTGAATGCGGCGGATGCGGTTCATACCGTACTGTCCAGCGATTTGTTCAGGCAGCTTCACGGTTCGCCTCATTCAAGCAAATCTCGGCAACCGCTTGGGCCGCCTCCGGTTTCGCCAGAGCCGCGGCATGCTCGGCCATCGTTTTCAGCCGGACCGGATCCCGCATCAGCGCAGTGATTTCGTTGGCAAGACGCTCGGCGGACAGTTCGGATTGCGGGATCATGATGGCCGCACCGTTATCGACCAAGTATCGGGCGTTATGAGTTTGATGATCGTCTATGGCGTACGGATACGGCACCAGGATCGACGGCAAACCCGCGGCGGTTAGTTCGCTGATGGTCATCGCCCCTGCGCGGCAGACCACCAGATCCGCCCAGGCATAAGCCTCGGCCATGTCCTCGACAAAGGCCTCTACGCGCGCCGAAATTCTTAACTGTGCATAGCGAACTGCCGTTTTGGCGCGCATAGCCTCCCCGGTCTGATGAAAAACGCGAATGGGCATGTCAACCCGCGCAAGAGCCTCCGGTACGATCTCGTTCAATGCCCTAGCGCCTTGACTGCCGCCGAGGACCAAAATCTTTAGCGGCTCGTCCCATCTTGCACCGACTTCCCGTCTTAGCGTGACGATTTCCTCCCGTACCGGATTTCCTGTGCAGTGTGCGGCTATCTTAGGTCCGAAGCTTTCCGGAAACGCTTCCAGAACCGCTTGTGCCCTCCGAGCGAGCCAGCGATTGGTAGTTCCTGGGATACGGTTTTGCTCGTGCAATACTAAAGGAATACCCAGTAAACGCGCGATGAGTCCGCCCGGGCCCGATACGAACCCTCCCATTCCGAGGACCACGTCGGGCTTGGCGCGGCGCAAAATGCGCAAAGCCTGCAGACAAGCTTTTGTCAACATGAATGGAAATCTCAACGTTGCCATCCACCCTTTGCCGCGCAAACCCGATACCGACAACCATTCCACGGGTATGCCAGCGGCCGGCACGACCCGCGCTTCCAACCCTTGCCGTGTCCCCATCCAGACCACCTCGTGTCCGCGGGACAACAATTCCCGGGCAACCGCAAGGGCGGGATACACGTGACCGCCGGTACCGCCGGCCATGATCATCACACGTGCGCCCATCTGGCTCTAACCCTGGGTGCCGCAGCATAAGCTTCGAGGGCTTCGCTCCGAACCCGAAATAAAAGCCCCAATGCCGCACACATCACCAACATGCTTCCACCGCCGTAACTCATCAGCGGCAAGGTCAGTCCTTTCGTGGGCAACATGCCCATATTCACTCCCATATTGATAAAAGACTGCAAGCCGAACCAAATGCCTATTCCGTAAGCAACGAATGCGCCGAACCGATGCTCGGCCCGCTCAGCCAGTTGGCCGATCACGAGCGCACGCCAAACAACCATCATGAACAGTACGATGACGGTCGTCGTCCCGACCAAACCCAATTCCTCACCTATGATGGAAAAGAGAAAATCGGTATGCGCTTCGGGAAGATAAAACAGCTTCTGCACGCTCGAACCCAGGCCAACCCCCGTCCATTCCCCGCGGCCGAAAGCGATCAGTGCCTGGGTTAGCTGAAAACCGGTGTCGAGCGGGTGTTCCCAGGGATTAGTGAAACTGAGTACGCGCTGCAGACGGTATTCTGCACTGCAAATCAATCCGATCCCCGCAACAATCATCAGGCCGATCAGTACGCCAAACTGCCAAAGTCTCGCGCCGCCCAGAAATAACATGCCCAGCGCCGTCGCCATGATGACCGCTGTCGCACCAAAATCGGGTTCCATCAGCAGGAGCACCCCGCCTACGGACAGCAAAGCCAAGGGGCGGATCATTCCCTGAACCGAATCGCGCACTGTATGGAGATGACGGTGAATGTAGCTCGCCATGTAAATCACGGCGATGAGCTTGAAGATTTCGGAAACCTGAACCCGGAGGCCGAGCAAATCGATCCATCGCGAACTCCCGTTGACGGTCTTGCCTATTCCGGGTATCAAAACCACAGCCAACAGAGCAAGCCCAAACAGGAATAGGGGTAACGACAATTTCTGCCACACCTCTAATTTGATCGCGGCAACGGCACAACCAGCGCATAGGCCGAGAGCGATGTGGATGAGCTGGTGCCTCGAAAAATAGAAGCTGTCCTCAGCGATCTTTTCGCCCAGGTGCAGCGAGGCCGAGGCGACCATGACAAAACCGAGGAGCAAAAGTCCCAATGACGTGATCAGCAAGAGCGTGTCCACGTAAAAACGCCGGTGGCCTCGCCGCAAAACTAAACCTTGTCCTCTGAGCGCTACTTTCGCTCTCATGGCAAGAGGCCCATGACTTCTTCAGTGAACACGCGGCCTCGCTCTTGATAGTCCTTATACTGATCGAGACTGGCACACGCCGGCGCAAGCAGTACGGAATCCCCGCGCTGCGCCAGAGATTTCGCCGCTTGAACCGCCTGGCGCATGTTTTGGACGCATACCGTAGGAACCACGTCCCTTAACGCCTGTTCCAACCGAGGGGCGTCTTTGCCCATCAACACCGCCGCCCTAACCTTTTCCGCAACCACAGGCCTGAGTACGGAAAACTCAGCATCCTTCCCGTCTCCCCCTGCGATCAGCACCGCTTTGTTGTGCAAACCGGATAAGGCCGCCATGCAGGCACCCACATTGGTTGCTTTGGAATCGTTGATCCATGTGACGCCATCGATTTCCGCCACCTTCTGCATGCGATGCGCTAACCCATCGAAGCGCTCGAGCGCACTGACCATTGCCGCGCGCGACAAACCGATCGCTTCTCCTAATGCAACGGCCGCAAGAGCGTTTGCCACATTATGGCTACCTTGAATCCCGATCTGGTCGGTCCTCATCAGAGGCTCGCCACAACAGGTGAGCCATTCCGTCCCATCGATGACCGAAACACCATAGTCGACTTCAGTCTCTTTCAATCCGAACCATACGCAACGTCTGTCCGGTTCTGCCATCGCCGCGACCATAGGATCATCGCGATTCAGCACCATCACGCCATACCCTCGGAAGATGCGCCGCTTAGCGTCGGCGTAAGCCTGAATATCCGGATAGCGATCCATATGGTCGGGACTGATGTTGAGAACGGTCGCCGCGGCGGGCTGAAGAAGCGAAGAACGCTCCAGCTGAAAACTCGACAGCTCTAAAACATAAAGGTCCGCCTGATCGTCTAGAAGATCGAGCATTGGCGTACCGAGATTCCCCCCTACCCTCACGTTCCTGCCATCGGCCTCGGCCATCAAACCGACCAGAGTCGTTACGGTACTCTTGCCGTTCGCCCCGGTGATCGCCAAGACAGGTGCCTTGGCCATACAGGCGAAAAGATCGAGATCGCCAAATACCGGTATCTTGCGCCGTCGCGCCTCCTTAATCTTCGGTTGGTCCAACGGCACGCCAGGACTGACGATCAAATGGGTAGCGGCCGAAAACGCCGCATTGTGAAGCCCTCCTAAAAACACTCCGGCGTCGGGACAGGTCTCCCGGAACTCGGCCAAACCAGGTGGCCAGTCGCGTGTGTCGGTCACTGCAAACTCAATACCTTGGCTTTTCAGGAAACGCGCTACCGAAAGCCCCGTCTTGCCCAGTCCGAAGATCAGCACACGCGAGGTGCGCCGGTCCAATCCGAGTTTGTCCAATGGATTTTCGGCATCAAGATGAGCTTCTGCGTTTGCCGCCATTTTTCACCTCAACTTCAAGGTCGCGAGTCCAATCAAGACCAGAATCACGGTGATAATCCAAAAACGGACGATCACACGGGGTTCCGGCCATCCCTTTAGCTCGAAATGATGATGAATAGGTGCCATGCGAAAAATCCGACGTCCGGTGAGCTTGAAGGAAATGACCTGAAGCATCACCGAAACCGTCTCCATGACGAACACGCCGCCCATGATCATTAATACGATTTCTTGCCGAACAAGTACGGCGAGCGTTCCGAGGGCGGCGCCAAGGGCCAGCGCGCCGACATCCCCCATGAAAACTTGGGCGGGATATGCGTTGAACCAGAGAAACCCGAGCCCCGCACCCACCAATGCGCCGCAAAAGACCACCAACTCGCCGGCCTTGGGTATGAATGGAATGCCCAGATATTCCGCAAAGTTCACGTTGCCGGAGGCATACGCGAAAATGCCTAGCGCACCGCCCACCATAACCGTCGGCATGATGGCGAGGCCATCGAGACCGTCGGTGAGGTTCACCGCGTTGCTCGAACCCACAATCACGAAATAGGCCAGAATCGGATAAGCGACCCCCAGATTCAGCACAACCTGCTTGAAAAAGGGAACGATGAACTGAGTTTCAGCGGCAACCGTGGCAGTACCATAGAGAAATAACGCCGCCAACGTGCCTACGACGGACTGCCAGAAATATTTGTGTCGCGCGGCGAGGCCATCGCTATTGCCCAGCACAAGCTTCTTGTAATCGTCGACGAAGCCGATCAGCCCGAACGCCAGCGTAACCAGCAAGACAACCCACACGTAGCGGTTACCGAGATCAGCCCAGAGCACGGTGCTGATCGCGATCGAGACCAGAATGAGAGCCCCGCCCATGGTTGGGGTTCCGGCCTTGGAAAAATGGCTTTGCGGCCCGTCACTCCGGATGTTCTGTCCGACTTTGTATTTGCTGAGGTGGCGGATCATCACCGGACCGACGATGAACGAAATGATCAGGGCGGTCAGCACGCCCAGAATGGCGCGAAAAGTCAGGTACTGAAAGACGCGAAAAACGTCGAAGTACTTCTGGAGCGCCTCCGCGACTATCAGCAGCATAAACCGCTCCGCTCGCGCAAGGTTTCCACCACCCGTTCCATACGCTGACTGCGTGAACCTTTAATCAATAACACAACGTTCTCGTTAATCTGCTGTTGTATTCGTTCAATCAATTCATCCTGCCCGCGACAGTACATGGCGCCCTCGCCGAAGGACTCCGCTGCTCGATCCGCGTTCGGCCCCACGGCGAACAGTCGCGCGACGCCCATCGCCTTCGCCTGACGACCGATCTCGGCATGCAATTCCGCGCTCGCATCGCCCAACTCGCCAAACGCACCTAAGGCAACCCAGCGCTCGCCCGGAAGTTGCGTTAAAACGCTCAGCGCGGCCCGAAAGGAATTGGGATTGGCGTTATAGGCATCATTGATCACCAAGGATCCCCGAACGCCGGTCAGCGGCTCCAAACGTCCCGACACGGGAGTTACACGGGAAAGCCCCACCCGGATCTGCTCAATGTCGAGCCCCAGGGCGCAAGCCACACCCGCCGCCGCCAAGGCATTGACGACATTGTGATCTCCAGCCAAGGCCAAAGCTATTGGATACCGCCCGCCCTGATAGAGAAGATCGAAAGACGTGCGGAATTTGCCGTCACTCAATCCCATCCGTATGGAATCTTTGTCGGCACGCACAACGGCACCGGGGCCGAATCCGAAACTGATCACCGCTCGACTGCCAGCCATATCACGCCAAAAATCAAAGAAACGATCCTCGGCATTGAGCACCGCCGTACCGCCCGGTCTCAGCGATGAAATCAATTCACCTTTCGCGGACGCGACCCCCTCGAGCGAACCGAATCCTTCCAAATGCGCTGCACCGGCATTCGAGATCACAGCAACATCGGGTTTCGCCAATCCAGCAACATAAGCGATCTCGCCCGGATGATTCGCTCCCATTTCGATAGCGGCGAAACGGTATTCGTCCGTTAGCCGCAACAGCATCAATGGAACGCCAATATCGTTGTTGAGATTGCCCTGCGTCTTGAGCACCGGTGCCGCGACCTCCAGAATCGCCGCAATCATTTCCTTGACCGTGGTTTTCCCGTTGCTGCCGGTGATGCCGACCAAACGGCCACTCCATCGATCGCGCCAAGCCGCCGCAAATCGTCCGAGCGCCATTCGCCCGTTTTCAACCCGCACCTGGGGCAAATCGCAATCTACCCAGCGTTCCACCACCGCCGCAGGCGCGCCCGCAGCTTTCGCCTGAGCAACGAAATCGTTGCCGTCGAACCGAGTGCCTCGGATTGCCAGATAAACATCGCCCGGCTTCATAGTGCGCGTATCGATGCTCAGACACTCAAATGCCACATCGTCGCCCCGCAACTCACCGCCGACGATCGCGCTAAACTCGGAAAGGTGCATCTTCATCTCGGCAATTCCAGTACCGAAAGAGTTTCCATTACGACGTCGCGATCACGGAAAGGATATTTCTGTCCCTGAATTTCTTGGGTATCTTCGTGTCCTTTTCCGGCTATAAGAACGATATCGCCCGCCCCCGCCCGCTCCAGCGCCCAGACGATGGCTTCGCGGCGATTTCGAATAGTGGCGGCTTTATTCTGACGGCAGCCAGACAGAATATCCCTGATGATCGCGTCTCCATTCTCGAAGCGGGGATTGTCATCGGTCAATATGACGACATCGGCCAGTTCCTCGGCGACGGCCCCCATCAGCGGGCGTTTACCACGGTCGCGGTCGCCGCCGCACCCGAAGACCACCCATAGTCTGCCTTCGCAATGTCGGCGCAAGCTGCGCAATACGCTAGCCAATGCATCGGGGGTATGGGCATAGTCCACGACGGCCGTGCGTCCCAGCCGTGAAAACCGTTCCATCCGTCCCGGAACGGGCTGAACATTCTTGAGCAATTCCGCCGCTTCGGGCAACCCGTATCCTAAAGCGACCAAAACCGCCAATGTGGCGGCAAGGTTTTCTACGTTGAAATCGCCATAAACCGGGGCGGATACATTAGCGAGTTGTTGATGATATCGCGCCCGAAAAGAGATTCCCTGTGCATCTTGACGTACGGCTTCCGCAGAAACCACGGGCGCCGACTCGATGGATCGCTCGCTCAAGCTGAAACCTATCAATTTTAATTGAGACGGTGCTCGCCTCAAAATGGCGTCCGCGATCGGGTCATCGGCGTTGAAGACCGCGAACTCCAGCCCCGGCCAGGTGAGAAGACTTAGCTTGGCTTCCAAATAAGCTTCCATGGTGCCGTGGTAATCGAGATGATCGCGGCCGAAATTCGTGTACAACGCGCCTTTAAAACGCACACCGTTGAGACGGCCCTGCACCAGACCGTGGGACGATGCCTCCATCGCCACGGTTTTGACGCCCTGACCGCGCAAACGAGCCAAGAGTCGGTGAACCTCGATGGCGTCCGGCGTGGTATGGTGCGTCACCTCGAGCGCACCCGGAGCTCCAAAACCCAAGGTCCCCACTACGGCCGCAGTCGCTCTGGCCGAAAGTGCATGGACGAGAAAGTGACTGCACGACGTCTTGCCGTTCGTGCCGGTAATCCCGATGACATCCAGAAATGCGGAAGGCGTGCCAAAAAAACGGTCGGCGATGAACCCCAGCTTTTGACTCAGCGCCTCGACCGGAATACAGGGTATGCCGGCAATACCGCTCGCGAAGAGATGTCCGTCTCCGGCAGGATCGTAAATGATGGCCGAACAACCATGCCGAACCGCCTGCTCGGCGTGGCGCATACCATGCGAACGGTGTCCTGCCAATGCCACGAAAAGATCACCGGGACGAGCGCGCCGACTGTCGTGACAAAGCCCGGTGACGTCAACCGACAACGGAACGGGATTATCGATAAATCCGGATACCAAGGAATCAAGCTTGTATCCTTGAACCGGTTTTTCGACGTTTGTCATGCCGGTTCATCCTGCTGCGCGGCAAGGATAGGCATGGTCTCCTCCTGATCCGGAGCGATGTTCAGTAACCGCAAAGCTCCCTCCATGACACGTGAAAAAACCGGTGCGGCCACGGCACCGCCGTAATACTCTCCGGCCGATGGCTCGTCAATCATGACCGCCATAACCAAACGCGGCTTGCTTGCTGGCGCCATCCCAGCAAATACCGATAGATATTGAGAAGATGAATAGCCACCGACGGCACTTTTCTTCACTGTCCCGGTCTTGCCGGCGACTCGGAAGCCCGGAATCGCGGCCTTCAGTGCCGTACCTTCGCGGCTAACGACCCGCTCGAGCATCCTGCGTACGCTGACGGCCGTATGGTCTGACATGATGCGATGCGACTCGGGGGCTTTGTCTCGCTTGACGAGACTTACCATGGGCATCACCCCGTCATTGGCGAGCGCTAGATAAGCTCGCGCCAACTGCAACGTCGAGGCCGACATGCCATAACCAAACGAGAGAGTTGCCTGTTCGAACGGGCTCCAGCCTTGATAATCGGGAAGGCGGCCGTTTGCTTCGCCGGGAAACCCCGTCTCCAAAGGCTGGCCGAAGCCTAGATTATTGTAGAAAGCCCAGAGCTTCCTCGCCGGCAAGTTAAGCGCGATCTTCGTAACACCCACGTTGCTCGATTTTTGAAGGACATGCGCCACATCAAGGACCCCATAGTTATGGATATCCTTGACGACATTGCGCCCCACGCGCATCGTACCCGGCGTGGTATCGATCACGGTGTCGGGACGATAGAGTCCGAGTTCCAAGGCCAGGGCCACGACGAACGGCTTCATCGTCGACCCCGGCTCGAACACATCGGTTATCGCCCGATTACGCGATGCGCTTCCCTTCACCTGAATGCGGCTGTTAGGGTTATAAGAGGGTTGATTGACGATCGCCAACACTTCGCCTGTCTGGGCATCCAGCAGCGCCAAAGAACCGGAGCGCGCCTGATGCTGGAGTACGGCCTTCTTGAGTTCCCGATAAGCGAGGTATTGCAGACGCTGATCTATGCTCAGAATGAGATCCCTGCCGGGCACAGGCGGCCTGATAGATTCTAAGTCTTCGATGATACGCCGCTTGCCGTCGCGAAGAATCCGTTTCGCCCCATCCACACCTTTCAACCAGTCGTCGTAGGCGAGTTCCATCGCCTCCTGACCTTTGTCATCGATATTGGTGAAGCCGACCAGGTGGGCGGCCACTTCCCCCGTCGGATAGTAGCGACGATATTCCCGCTCCGCATAAACGCCCGGGATACCTAGAGCCAAAACTTGGTCGGCCAACTCGGGATTGATCCGGCGCTTCAGATAAGCGAAGCTGCGGTTCTCATTGCGTCCAATGTGTTTTTCAAGCGCTTTCGGGGCTAGACCTAGAAGCTCGGCCAGCAGCCTAAGCTTACCCGCTGGGATCTCCGCCGCGCGGAACTCTTTCGGGTTAACCCAGATCGATTTGACCGGTGTACTGATAGCCAGCAACTCTCCGTTACGATCGAGAATTCGACCGCGGTGCGCCGGGACCGGCAGTATGCCGATATGGCGCAAATCACCCTGGCGCTTGAGGAACTGCCGGTCCAGCACCTGTAGGTGAACGGCGCGTCCGATCAAAACCACCATGGCCATCAGCATGACGGCCAGCAGAAAATACCAGCGCCCGTTGTAATTTGCCTCATTTACCGGCCTGGGTTGGATAATCAACATATTTCGACGCGACGTCTACGTCTAAGGTTTGATATAAATAATCGATTCTCTTGGCGGCAGAAGCATGCCCAAGCGGCCGTGCGCCATCCGTTCGATACGGCTATGTTCGGCCCAGGTGTTCTGCTCGAGCTGTAACTGTCCCCATTCCTCGTCATACGCGTCCAACTCCTGTTCGAGTCGCTGAACCTCGGCAAACAACAGTCGCGAACGGTACTTGGTGTAAACGACGCCCAAGGCGGAAGCCACCGCGACCACGAGTAAAACTAGAAGAACCCTCATGGCTAGAGGCGCTCCGCCACACGCAGGACCGCACTGCGAGCACGCGGATTGTCTCGAACTTCTTCTGGTCCCGGCATGCGGGCTTTGCCGATGCGTTTCAGCCTTCCGGGCTCGGTCGCCTGCAAGGGCAAATGCGGGAGTGACGCTCCGCCACGCTCCTCGTCGCGCATAAATCGCTTCACGATCCGATCCTCCAAAGAATGAAAAGCTATGATCACCAACCGCCCACCGGGCTTAAGTACGTCCACGGCCTGCCGTAGTCCCCGCTCAAGCTCTTCCAGCTCTCTGTTGATAAAAATGCGTATTGCCTGAAAACTCCGCGTGGCCGGGTGCTTACTCCTTTCTCGGGTAGGGACGGCGTTCTCGATGATCTCGACCAATTCGCGCGTAGAAAGGATCGGGTGCTTCGATCGCTCTTCAAGGATTGCCCGGGCAATACGCCGCGCATAACGTTCCTCCCCGTAATCTCGAAGCACGCTAGCCAACTCCCTTTCGGATACGCCCGCAAGCCATTCGGCCGCTGTCATGCCTTGTGTGGTATCCATGCGCATATCTAGAGGACCCTCTCGCATGAAGCTAAATCCTCTATCGGCTTCATCCAGTTGGGGCGACGATACGCCCAAGTCCATCAACACACCGGCGATATGCCCCAACCACCCGCGCCGTTCCACGAACTCGCGCAGATTTGCGAAACTACCGTGGTCAAGCGCAAACCGTGGATCCGCGCAAAGACGTCTCGCTTCTTGGGAAGCCACGGCTTCCGGATCTTTGTCGAGCGCCAGCAACCGTCCTTCCGCGCCCAAATGTTCGAGAATCGCCGCGCTATGCCCACCACGCCCGAAGGTGCAGTCGACATATAAACCGTCAGCCCTCAGAGCCAGACCATCGAGCACCTCACGCAGCATGACCGGCCGGTGGGTGCGACCCTCCTGGCTCACAGTGCCAACGATCCCAGCTCGGGCGAGAGGTCTTCCAGACTTTCCATGCGCTCTTCTTGTATCCACTCATCGCGAGAGGCGCTCCATAAGTCCTCGTCCCAGATCTCGAACTTATTGCCTTGACCGATCAGCGCCACACGCTTTTCCAGCCCGGCGAACTTTCGCAAAGGCTCCGGAACCAGGAAGCGTCCCTGGCCATCCATCTCGCACTCGGTAGCATGGCCGATCAGCAAACGCTGCAGCCGCTTGGCTTGCCTATTCAGGGAAGGAAGCTTCACCAGCTTACGTTCGATTTCTTCAAACTCGGGAAGCGGGTAGAGCATGAGGCATTTATCCAAACCGACGGTAACCACCAACTGGCCATCACAAGTTTCATGCAGTTCCGCCCGATAACGGGTGGGCATGGTCAATCGACCCTTTTCGTCGAGATTGATCGAGCTAACGCCTCGAAACAAGAAATCCCCCTACTTCCATCGGGATCCATTTTTTTCCACTTCTTACCACTTGAATGGAATATAGAAATCATCCGCTATCAAGTCAAGCGAGATCCCGATTATTTTTTCGAGGTGATGACGTACTTAAGACAAGCTCCGGCAGAGCTGCTTCGACAGGATTCTTTCTTTTTTAAACCAATAACTTAAGACAATACCCCAGCAGAGCCCCGCGAGCGCAGCGAGGAGTGTGCGTCAACCGCAAGCCACATCGTGGGTACCGCAAAGCCGGGAAGTCGGATAACGGTCATTTCACGAGCCGAAACTGCTAGCCGCCTAGCAGCTCACACTCGTTCAACTGCTGGAAAAGTGCAGTGTCCGGAAATAGGACGCTTGTCGCGGAAAAGGGCGTTCACCCCTATCGATCGGTCAAGAGCAGCCAAAAGGAATGAAGTCGATACCGAAAGCCGCTATGACCAAAGACGAGACGATTCGGAGGGCAAAAGCTTTTTCCGGGAAAAAACCGGTCGGCGGCTCCCCCGGAAAAAGCTACAAAAACCTATCATGAAAACGTCAGATCTCATCACCACGGTCCCAAAAGGAACCTTATGACGGTGACCTATTTAACCGCTTTTCTTAAAAAAACCTACATCGTCTTTGTCGGCTTTTGCGTAATTGCTGACGCAGAACCCAACCGAGAAAGCAATGGAAGCTACAAGCAGACCAGTTAGCAACAATTCAACCCAAGTCATCGCAATCATCTGAACCTCCCTTCGGACGTTAACCGACTCATGATCGCTTACAGCCTCATCTTATCTAACAACTTATTGTTTACAATTATCCATATAATATAAATATTGTTTCTTTATAGGAAACTTTTTGCAAGAACCGACCCAAGTGGACGATTGCGTTGGTGGCTCTATTCTTTGCGACGAAGGAGGCTCTGGAGAGGACAGCGGCAAAGCCGAAAAAGGGGTTAGCTTGACAGATAAAAAGTTTGAGGCGACGGGTACTCGGCGCCTCCCTGCGCCATGTTGGATTGAAACCGACAGAATCCGTTCCAAGAAATGCGATCTAATGATTGGTCTGAGGCCCGGTGGAACCGGATTGCTCTTCTCCTGGTTCCACTGTACTCCGGCCAAGCCCGGAATAAACTGGGCACCAACGGAGATGGGCAGATCCCAGTAAAAGACCGCCGATAATCAACAGCGGGATGTTGGCCAGAAATACCGAAAGCAGCGCCAGTGCGGCGCCGACGCCGTAGCGAATTTTTTGATCCTTGAGCCCAACATTAAGCTCGCGTTTAGTCATTTTTTTTATATCGAAACTCATCGCTAACCTCCTCTCTCAGAAAGAGATTGCGATTGTGCAAGCTTCATATCGTTCACGCAAGCCGATTAGAATAGCATCATGGACATTACCCCTATCATCGGTCCTCTAAATCCTGCGCAGCGGGAGGCGGTCACGTCACCTACCCCAGCTCTCTTGGTATTGGCCGGCGCCGGAAGCGGCAAAACCCGCGTGCTTGTACACCGCATTGCCTGGCTCATGCAAATGGAGGGTATTTCACCGCACGGAATTTTGGCGGTTACCTTTACCAACAAAGCCGCGAGCGAAATGCGAGGTCGCATTGAACAGCTTCTGAATATCTCCGCCCAGGGCCTATGGGTCGGCACCTTTCACGGTCTCGCACACCGCCTATTGCGGCGTCATGCCAAGGAAGCAGGACTACCCGACGCTTTTCAGATCCTTGATTCCGACGATCAGCATCGGCTCATTCGCCGCGTGCTCAAGAGCCTTGATCTGGACGAAGCGCGCTGGCCGCCCCGTCAAGTGCAATGGTTCATCAATGCGCACAAAGAAGAAGGCCGCAGGGCCCGCCATCTCCCGGAATCGTACGATCCATACCAAAAGCAGATGCAACGCATCTATCTCGCCTACGAGGAAACCTGCGAACGATCCGGGCTAGTGGATTTTGCCGAATTGCTGCTGCGCGCCCACGAATTTCTCCGCGACACGCCGGAGGTGCTGGAGCATTATCAGCGCCGCTTTCACCACGTACTGGTAGATGAATTCCAGGACACCAACCGGATTCAGTATGCATGGCTGCGACTCTTGACCCAGGAACGCGAAAACTTGTTCGTCGTGGGCGACGACGATCAGTCCATCTACAGTTGGCGCGGAGCCAAAGTGGAAAATCTCCACCGCTTTCAGAAAGACTATCCTAGCCACCGGCTCATCCGGCTAGAACAGAATTACCGTTCCACCAGCAACATCTTGAACGCGGCGAACGCTCTGATCGCAAACAACGAGGGTAGACTCGGAAAGACCTTATGGACCGAGGGCGGCATCGGGGAGCCGATCTCCGTATACGCCGCTTTCAACGAACAGGACGAGGCTTATTTCGTCGCCGAGCGGATCAAACAGTGGGCTCAGGAGGGCAATGCCCGTCGAGACGCCGCTATTCTTTACCGTTCCAACGCACAGTCCCGACAGTTCGAAGAAAAATTTCTGGCCATGGGGATACCGTACCGGGTCTACGGCGGACTTCGCTTCTTCGAACGTGCGGAAATCAAAGACGCGCTCGCCTATCTCCGCCTGATCGCCAACCGCCACGACGATCCATCTTTCGAGCGCGTCGTCAATACGCCCGTACGTGGAATTGGCGCCAAGACAATCGACTTGATCCGCGACGTTGCCCGCGCCGAGCGCTGCTCCCTCTGGCAGGCGGCCGAAGCTTTGTGCCGCGACTCTGCGTTGCCGGCCCGAGCTCGAACGCCACTGACCGGCTTTCTGCAGCTGATCGAAGCCATGGCCCGGGACACGGCGGAACATACGCTTTGGGAACAGGTGCAACATGTGGTTTTGGCTTCCGGTCTCCGCGCCCATTATGAAAAGGAGAAAGGCGAGCAAGCCGAAGCGCGAATCGAGAACCTGGACGAGCTGATCAACGCCGCACGCCAGTTCGAATACGAACCGCAACTGGACATGGAACTGTCGAAACTCGACCAGTTTCTATCCCATGCTGCACTGGAGGCCGGAGAGAATCAAAGCGACGAGTTCGAGGACTGCGTGCAGCTCATGACCCTACACGCGGCCAAAGGGCTGGAATTCGACCTGGTATTCATTGTCGGACTCGAGGAAGGACTGTTTCCTAGCCTGCAGTCCTTGGAAGAGCCCGGGCGCCTGGAAGAAGAACGCCGCCTCTGCTATGTGGGCATCACCCGTGCGAAGCGCAAGCTTTTTCTTACCTACGCGGAGACCCGCCGCCTCTACGGCAAAGAAACCTATCCCCGCCCTTCCCGGTTCCTGCGGGAAATTCCGTCCGAGTATCTTCAAGAGGTACGCATGCGCGGAAGCATCGGACGGCCGATGATGTCCTCGCACGTTTCATCAGGCGTGAGCGAGCGTGCCAGCGTCTATAAACTCGGACAGCGCGTCCGGCACGCGAAATTCGGCGAGGGCGTAATTCTTCAGTATGAGGGAGAAGGCAACCAAGCCAGGGTTCAGGTGAACTTCGCCGAGGCTGGCACTAAATGGCTAATGCTTGCCTACGCCAATTTACAGCCGGCTTAAAAAAGACCGTATCGACACGAGCCTCACGATTGATCAGGCACTTTTCTTCTCTTCCATCATCCGCTCCAGAATGGGGCGGAAAATGATTTCCATGGCGAGTCCCATCTTGCCACCCGGCACGACAATTGAGTTGTAGCGGGACATAAATGAATCTTTGATCATCGCCAAAAGGTTCTGGAAATCCACGTTGAACTTGCGCGGATTTTTGAACCGGATGATCACGAGGCTCTCGTCCGGCGAGGGAATGTCGCGGGCGATGAACGGATTTGAGGTATCGACCAGAGGCACCCTCTGAAAATTGATGTCCGTTTGGGAGAATTGAGGCGTGATGACCTTCACATAATCGTACATGCGGCGGAGGATCGTATCGGTGACATCCTCGGGCTTATAGCCGCGCTCTGCGGTATCCCTGTGGATTTTTTGTATCCATTCTAGATTGACGATGGGAACGACACCGACCAAGAGATCCGCGTATCGTGGAATATCCACGAACTCGTTTTTCACCGCGCCGTGCAAACCCTCGTAAAACAGCAAATCCGTTCCCTCAGGAATATCGATCCACGGCGTGAAGGTCCCCGGTTTGTAGCCTCCGAGACGCTGACCTTCCTCTTCGTTATGGATGTAATAACGGCGCTTTCCAGTGCCGGTCTCGCTGTACTGCCGGAACAAATACTCTAGCTCCTTGAGCAGGTTCGCCTCTATCGAGAAATGACTGAAGTGCCGTCCTTCCGCTTGCGCTTTGGCGATCAGTGCGCGCATCTCCTCCCGGTCGTAGCGATGAAAACTGTCACCCTCGACCACCGCCGGGTTGATATTCAGGCGGAAAAATAAACGCTCGAATGCCTGCTTGACGGTAGTCGTACCCGCACCGGACGAACCGGTGACTGCTATGACAGGATGTTTCTTGGACATGAGATACCTCCTCCTTAATTCGTTATTTTAACCGCACAAGCGTAACCGCGAACCGCAAAACACGTCGAAATTCTTGGCGGATCGCGTTGCCGCGAAGCTAAAAACGCCGAAAAACCGCCACGAAGACGTGGCACCAGGCAAAACGAGGTCGATCGGCAATCTCGGTGCCAATGGCTCCCTGGAAAAGCCTAAGTAAATTATGGTATCCGAAACTACGATGGAACTTCTCACGCCTAGCCCTGAATCGGCCATTGCACTACTACTTGCTCGCGATCAAAGTCAAGGCCAGCTTCAGTTCGAGGATATTGCATAAGAAGAAGCATTGAGTCCATACTTTCAAAATAAATATTTTTTATATTCGCATGTCGATCCAAGAGCATGAATATTACGCTTCGGCAATTAAAGGTCTTCGAAAGGGTGGCTCGCTGCTTGAGCTTCACCCGAGCAGCGGAAGAACTTTATCTAACCCAGCCCGCTGTTTCGATGCAAATCAAACAATTCGAAGATGCCGTCGGTTTACCCTTATTTGAGCGGTTGGGAAAGAAAATTTACCTGACCCGAGCTGGGGAGGAGTTGTATCGGCTGAGTCGAACGATCTCCTTGCAATTAGAGGAAGCGGAACAGCTGATCGAAGAATTGAAAGGCACGGAAGGTGGACACTTGGCGGTGTCTGTCGCCAGTACCGTCCATTATTTTGCAATTCGCCTTCTTGCCGATTTCTGCCGGCGCTATCCGAAGGTAAAAGTCCGTTTTAAGGTCACCAACCGTAAAGGGTTGCTGCAGCAACTGGACGATAACGAGGCTGATATTGTGCTCATGGGACAACCACCGGAAGATCAAGACTTGGTGGCGGAAGCGTTTATGGTCAATCCGTTGGTCATGGTCGCCGCCGCCAATCATCCCTTGGCTGGGAAAAAAAGCATACCCTTAAGCGAACTCAGCCAGGAGACCTTTCTTATGCGGGAAAAAGGTTCCGGCACCCGCGATGCCGTCGAGCGCTTCCTGGCGGAAAAAGGCGTGCAGATTTCGGCCAGCATGGAAATGAACACAAATAGCGCCATCAAACAAGGCGTCGAAGAAGGTCTCGGCCTAGGCATCGTATCGATACATACTGTAGAGCGCGAACTGGAAGACGGACGGATCGTCGTTTTGGATGTCGAATCGTTTCCGATCATGCGCCAATGGTACATCGTGCATCGGGCCGGCAAGCGTCTGTCGGCCGTGGCAAGAGAGTTCGAGGCATTCGTCCGAACCGAAGCCGAGCGCTTTGTTAAAAGTGATATCATCAAGGCTGCCTTGGTCGGCAAGCAGTCTTCTCCGGCTTTACCGACTCAGCTCACGAGTCAACCGGACGTTATCGATTAGGCGAGCTTTACCCAGCCAAGCTGCGGCCAGAATAACGAGACAAGAATCCTCCGGTCCTGCTGGCGCCAGATCGGTTTCGCGGCGGACGCTGAAATAATCGGGGCGAAATCCGGCCGCTTGCAAGGTCTCGATCTGCTGCCGTTCGATACGCTCAAAATCCAGTTCTCCACGACGGATGGCCTCAGCTGCGCGGCACAGACAGCGATATAGGAGAGCCGCCTGCTCCTTCTGCTCAGTCGTGAGATACGTATTTCGAGAACTCAGCGCCAAGCCGCTGGCCTCTCTAACGGTCGGGACAGCGTGAATTCGCACGGGAAAATCGAGATCCGCCGCCATGCGCCGAATGATCAACAACTGCTGGTAGTCCTTCTCGCCGAACAGCGCGACATCTGGCTGCACCAGGTTAAAAAGCTTACAGACGATGGTGGCGACGCCCCGGAAATGCCCCGGTCTGAAACGTCCGCAGAGCTCATCCGATAATACCGGCACCTCGACGAACGTCGTCGCACCCAAACCCGCCGGATACAGTTCGCCTGCCGAAGGCATGAACAAGAGATCGGTCGCAACGCCGCGAAGCTTTTCCGCATCTGCTGCGGGCGTACGCGGATAGGCATCGAAGTCCTCGCCCGGAGAGAATTGTGTTGGATTGACGAAAACGCTCACCACCACGCGATCGGCGAGTCGCTTTGCTTCACGAACCAGATGCAAATGCCCTTCATGCAGGTTTCCCATCGTCGGCACGAAAGCCACCGAAAGTTCTTTCAAACGCCACCCCCGAACGGTTTCACGCAGAGCAGCGACAGAGTCGATAATCAGCATGCTGAGCTTTGAATTTTCCGCTGCAAAACCTCTAGAAACTGTGTTCCGAGGTCGGGAACCGACCCGCTCTCACATCCTCCACATAAGCGCGGATAGCCGACGGAATATCTTCTACGCCTTGAAGAAAGTTTCGAGAAAACCTAGGCCGCTTACCCGGCGTAATCCCGAGCATGTCGTATAACACGAGAATCTGACCGCTGCAGTCCGGACCAGCCCCTATGCCGATCGTTGGAATATCGAGAGCCGCGGTAATCTCGGCGGCCAAGGTCGCCGGCACACATTCGAGCACCAAAAGGCTGGCACCGGCTTCCTGAAGAACAATGGCATCCTGAAGGATCGCTTGCGCGGCTTTCTCGTCCTTTCCCTGTACCAGATAGCCGCCGACCTGATGGACCGATTGGGGCAGCAATCCCAAATGCCCGCACACCGGGATACTCTGTTCGACCAGGGCACGAACGGTCTCCGCCCGTTTTTGCCCCCCCTCGAGCTTAACCATATGCGCTCCGGCCCGGATCAGACGAGCGGCACTATCGATCGCCTGCGCTGGCCCGGAATAACTGGCAAACGGCATATCCACCGCCAATATCGCGCGGCGGACGCCGCGCGCCGCACACCGGGTATGGTAAACCATGTCGCTCAGGGTCACCGGCAGTGTCGTCGGCTGGCCTTGCACAACCATCCCTAAGGAATCGCCGACCAATACAAGATCGACCCCGGCCTCGTCCAGAATCCTGGCAAAACTGGCATCGTATGCGGTAAGCGCGACGATTTTCTTATCATTCGCCTTCATTTCCGCCAGGTCCGGAATCGTCAAAGCCTTGAGCGCGTCAGGCATGCTCAATCACCTTCAATCCTCGTTGCGGACATTTGCTAACCAGATCGGCCAGCGGTCCCCGGCCGGGAATATCGAGGTCCGGCGCGATCTCCGCGAGCGGATAGAGCACGAATTCGCGGTCCGCGATCCCCGGATGAGGTACGGTCAACACATCGCTCACTATGGTTTCGTCGCCGTACAGCAAGAGATCCAAATCCAGCGTACGAGGTCCCCAGCGCTCACCCGTGCGTACCCGTCCGTAGGAGGTTTCTATGATCTGGAGTTCGCGCAACAATGCCAGGGGTGCTAATGTTGTCTCGACCGCCATCACGGCATTGACATAGTCGGGTTGATCGGCAGGCCCCATCGGCGTACTGCGGTATAGGCTTGAAAAAGCCAATTCCCGAACATCTGCAATCCGACTCACGGCCGACCGCGCCGACTCGATGGTCATCACGGGGTCACCCAAATTGGCCCCTAGACCAATATAGGCCACCACTTTGCTGAGCCGCTTTGAACAATCAGACGGACACATTGGCGGGAGGTTCAGTACGAACCCTGCGTTTGCGTGACCGCGACCGGCCAGAGCGACGCCGACCCGGACTCGTCATGGCCTTGCGTTCGGCTTCGTCCGCCTGTTGGAATCGAGTCCACCACTGAGCGAGCGAAGGCTCGGCTTCGCCCGTCTCCGCCCGGATTAACAGAAAATCATACGCAGCACGGAAACGAGGGTGACTCAGCAAGCGGAACGGCCTTGAACCGAGAATCCGCTCAAACCGCGGCTGCAGCGCCCATACCTCGCGTGCTGGCTGGCTGACGGTCCGCGGCATAGCGGTATGCCGGACTTGAGCTCCGATCACCTCGCCTGCGGCTTCTTGGTAAGCCATAATATCGTTTTCACCTGCGTCGACTCGGGCTTGGGCCCTCGACCGCACAGGCTCCCACAGTAAAGCCGCGAACAGAAAATACGGCGCCACCGGTTTGCCTTCCTGAATTCTCTGGTCGGTACGCTCCAGGGCTTTCGCCAAAAAGGTCAGAGGAAAACCCTGCTGCTCCTTGGCCAGACATGTCTCCGTCTCTGGAAACAGCACCGCAAACAACCCGAATTGCCGGAGCTGTTCGAAAGTCTGTACGGCGTATCCGGATAAGAACAGCTTCAGAACTTCTTCGTAAAGACGGGCTGGTGGGATTTCTCGCAGCAAATGGGAGAGCCGTCTGATCGGTTCGGCGCAACTGGGATGAATGGTGAAACCAAGTTTGACCGAGAAACGTATCGCTCGAAGCATCCTCACCGGATCTTCCCGATACCGCTGTTCCGGATCACCGATCAGTCTCAGCACACCGGCCTTGTGGTCCTCCATGCCGCCGACGTAATCAACTACAGAAAAGTCGGCGATGTTGTAATACAACGCGTTGACCGTAAAATCTCGGCGGAAAGCGTCTTCTTCGATGGTTCCGTAGACGTTGTCCCTCAAAATGCGGCCGTTCTCTATGACGCGCCCCTCAGAGCTATCCTCACCTGCTAGTCCTCGAAAGGTGGCCACTTCAATAATTTCATCCCCGAAGTGCACATGCGCGAGGCGAAAGCGCCGCCCGATCAAACGGCAATTACGAAAGATCGTCCTAATCTCTTCGGGATGTGCGCTGGTGACGACGTCGAAATCCTTCGGCTCGCGCCCCAAAAGTAAGTCGCGCACGCAACCGCCGACCAAATACGCCTGATGCCCCGATTTCTTTAGGCGATACAGCACCTTTAGTGCGTTACCGCTGATCATCGAGCGGGAAATCATGTGTTCGGATCGCGGATAAATCCTGGCACTCACCGCTGCCTCCGGCTTAGGCCGCGGCAATTTGAACAACCTTTTGACGAAGTTGAGGATTAGCAGAGGAGTATCTTTCGCTGTTAGACCAGAAAGAACTCGGAATGTTACCTTAGGCGGCGAACACACTCAATGCGCCCGGCGCCCGATCCGTTTTTGCAAGGCAGGGACAACGATGACACGGATTTGTTGGCAAAGTGGGGATTCAAACACGTAAAATTGATTCTAAGAACTTTAGGTACGCTCGCACGGGATTTTTCAAGGAGCCGAGGTCATGTTCGAGAACTGGTTTGCTCACATGAATGCTTACATCCTGTCCCATCCGCATTGGATTGCGAAACTGGATTTTTTGTTGCGTGTAAAGTGCGGCCTGCTGACAGCATTGATGGGAGTTTTTGTATACCTTCTCTATAAAGAACAACGCAAAACCATCCGGAAGCCACAAAAATCCCCTTATCACTTCATCGCTTGATATCTAAATGCGAACAACCCTGTCTATCGTCGAGAAAACTCGTTATGATGGGAATTTCAACCACCGCGACAGCAAGGGTATCTCATGCAAGTCTCACCCCGCAAAGTGGTTCATATCCACTACACCCTCACCAGTGATGACGGCGACATCCTCGACAGCTCAAGGGGTCAAGGTCCTTTGGCCTATATTCACGGAATGGGCAACATCATTCCCGGGCTGGAAAACGCTTTGACCGGTCGATCTGTGGGCGACAAGTTCACAGTCAGCATCCCGCCTGAAGAAGCGTACGGCCTGCGCGACGACGATCTCGTACAGTCGGTACCGAAAACCGCTTTTGAAGAAGGTCAGGAGATATTGCCGGGCATGCAATTCCATGCCCAGTCTCCGGAAGGGCTTCAGCTGCTGACGGTGATCGGCGTGGATGACGATGAGGTTATCCTAGACGGCAATCATCCGATGGCCGGTCTGACCTTGAATTTCGAGGTCGAAATCACTGGGATCCGCGATGCCACACCCGAGGAGCTGGATCACGGCCATGTCCATGGCCCGGGTGGACACCACCACAGCTAGTTCGATTGACAAATCGAGGGCGGCTATCCGGCCGGGAAGATAGCCGCCCGAAATTAATGATCGGCCAGGTGGGCCCACAAATCGTGGTCATCGGCTTCCTCGAAAATCACTTCCGCCCAGTCCCCGACTTTCAGATGAGTCGCACCGTCGATAAACACCTGACCGTCGATCTCCGGCGCATCGGCCCGGCTGCGAGCGACCGCGCCTTCTTCCACGACTTCATCGACTAGAACCGTTTCCCGCCGTCCAATTTTGGATTGCAGTCGGCTAGCGCTGATTTCGGCCTGCGCCGCCATAAACCGAGCGAGACGTTCTTCCTTCACGGCTTCTGGCACTGGATCGGGCAAATTGTTGGCGGCCGCGCCCTTGACCGGTGAATAGGTAAAACAGCCAACCCGATCGAGTTGCGCTTCCTGCAAAAAAGCGAGGAGTTGCTCGAAATCGGCTTCGGTTTCCCCGGGAAAACCGACGATAAACGTGCTGCGAAGCACGAGTTCCGGGCATATTCTCCGCCACTCTGCGATCCGGCTCAGAATATTCTCGGCCGCCGCCGGGCGCTTCATCAGCTTCAGAATTCGAGCACTGGCGTGCTGGAACGGAATATCCAGATACGGCAGGATTTTCCCTTCGGCCATGAGCGGAATGACGTCATCCACATGCGGATACGGGTACACATAGTGCATGCGCACCCAAACCCCGAGTTCCGCCAAGGCCTTGGCCAGATCGTAAAAACGAGTCTTGAGCGGACGCCCGCCCCAAAAGTCGGTCCGATGCTTCAAATCGACTCCGTAAGCGCTGGTATCCTGAGACACCACGAGCAGTTCCTTCACCCCTGCCGCGACCAGGCGTTCCGCCTCAGCCATCACCTCACCAATAGGGCGGCTAACCAGATTGCCGCGCAGGCTCGGAATGATGCAGAACGTACAGCGATGATTGCAGCCCTCGGAAATCTTGAGGTACGCATAATGGCGAGGCGTCAGCTTAATGCCTTCTGGCGGCAGCAGATCGACAAAGGGATCGTGAAGCGGCGGCAGATGCTCATGCACCGCCTCGACGACCTCCTCATAGGCATGGGCTCCCGTCACTTTCAGCACTTGAGGATGACGAGCGCGAATCTCGCTCTCTCTAACGCCCAGGCAACCCGTCACGATGACTTTTCCGTTCTCTCTCAAAGCCTCGCCTATTGCCTCCAGCGATTCCTCGACCGCGGCATCGATGAACCCGCAAGTGTTTACGACAACAAGATCGGCGTCTTGATAGGTTGGAACGAGGCTATAACCTTCGGCGCGCAGCTTGGTCAAAATGCGCTCACTATCTACCAGCGCCTTTGGACATCCAAGGCTGACAAAACCAATACGGGGTGTTTTCATGAAGGAGAAGGAATCTATTAAGAAGGGTCGAAGGCGATTTAAACTATTTTACCCCAGCGCTGGTTTTCGATCCTATGGGCTCTCCGCGATAAACACTGCCCGAATCGGAGCCGGCAAGCCCTCGATCGTCAGTGCCGGATTGACCGGATCTAAAAAATCGGGCAACGACTGGAAACGCATCCAGTCTGTGGAGCGTTGTTCGGCGGCAGTGGTCTTGCTGATGTCGACAACCCGGCCATTCCGGTAACCGCATCGTTTCAGCCACGACAGCAAGGTAGGGCATGACGGAATGAACCATACATTGCGCATCTGAGCATAGCGATCTTCTGGCACCAAAACCTGCCCCGCTCCGCCGTCGATGACCAAAGTCTCCAGCACCAATTCACCGCCGGATCGAAGACAAGCCTTGAGTTCCAGAAGATGATCCAAAGGCGAACGTCGATGGTAAAGCACCCCCATCGAGAAAACTGTATCGAAGGCCCGAAGGCCCTGCGGAACATCCTCGATACCCAGAGGAAGCACATAAACCGGGAAATCGCCAGCAAAGTGGCGGACCGTCAGAAATTGCACGACACTCAGCAGCGTTGGGTCGATGCCGATCACCAACTCGGCACCGCCCCCGACCATCCGCCAGGCGTGATACCCGTTCCCGCAGCCCACATCCAGCACCGTCCGACCTTCAAGCGGCTGTATGTGGTCTTTGAGCCTGTTCCATTTCAGGTCGGAACGCCACTCGGTATCGATATGAATGCCGTGGATGGTGTACGGCCCTTTCCGCCACGGATGAAGGCGGCGCAGCAATTGCTCGATTCGCGTTCGCACTTCCTCACTGCACCCTCCGTCGATAAAAATACAATCGGCATTCAGATCGACTTCGGACGCAGAGATTTCAGGCAAGTCAGCGAGCACGGACCGCCAAGCTGGCCAATTGCCGTTCCTCGCGACATCAAAAACCTCGTTCAACTGCGACGGTAAACGCTCCAACCAGGGACGCAATCGCGGTTGGCTAGGTCTCGAGAAGAGACCGGAATAAACTGTGCCAATCACATCAAGATGAGACATGCTGGCTCAAGGATTTGTCTTCTGTTGGAGCCTAAAAGATCGCTTATCCTGGGCTTACCGACGGACTTTCGAAGCAACCGGATAGGCTAAGGATTCGGTCCCGCATCGCCTACTTAGCGAGACTAAATGTTTTTGAGGCAAAAACATCCCGCATTCCTCCGTGCTACAATCTCGTCCGTCGTATAAGATCGTATAAGAAGAAGGCCGCAAAACGCCCAAACCAACGCAGCATCCCGGAGACTTCCACCCACAATCGTTTTTACGGGACGATCGCCGCATGAACACACCCGATATCTTACAGGTTAAAGCTTATCTTCAAGAACTTCAGGACAGGATCTGCCGCGCCCTTGAAAATGAGGAGCCGGAGAGCCGCTTTCTGGAGGACCTTTGGCAACACAGCGGAGGCGGCGGCGGAAGAACGCGCGTGCTACGCGGCGGAAAAACCTTCGAACAAGGCGGCGTCAACTTCTCCCACGTGTTCGGCCGGAACCTTCCTCCCTCCGCTACGGCTCATCGGCCCGAGCTCGCCGGCCGGACATTCCAGGCCGTGGGCGTGTCCCTGGTCATTCACCCTTTGAACCCATATGTCCCAACCTCTCACGCTAATGTCCGTTTTTTTCTCGCGGAAAAGGAAAACGAGCCGCCGGTTTGGTGGTTCGGCGGTGGCTTCGATCTCACGCCTTATTATCCGTTCGAAGAAGATGTGATTTATTGGCACACAGTCGCCCGCGACGCTTGTTTGCCTTTCGGGGAAGACGTTTATCCCAGATTCAAGCGGTGGTGCGATGAATACTTTTTCCTGAAGCACCGCAATGAAACGCGGGGCGTCGGAGGGCTATTTTTTGATGATCTCAACGAGTGGGGATTCGATCGCTGCTTCGACTTCCTGCGTAGCGTAGGCGACCATTACCTAAAGGCCTATCTACCGATTGTCCAGAAACGGAAGAACACGCCCTACGGAGAACGGGAGCGCGATTTCCAACTCTATCGGCGCGGAAGATATGTCGAATTCAATCTGGTTTATGATCGCGGAACATTGTTCGGACTGCAGTCGGGGGGAAGAACAGAGTCGATTTTGATGTCTTTACCCCCCGTCGCGCATTGGCGCTACAACTGGAAGCCGCAAGAAGGTTGCGCCGAAGACAATCTGTACAAGAACTACCTGAAACCAAGAGAGTGGCTATGAGCCTCTCTTTTCGCCACCGGCGAAACTGAGCGGTTCTTTCATAGCGGTCGCGTTGCGCTCGGCAAGGTGCGAAATCAATTGATCGAGGGAACCAGTGCGGGCAACCTCATCGGTAAAGCTAGCTCGGTAGTTCTGCAGCAGACTGATCCCTTCGATCAATACGTCATACACTTTCCACTCGTTATTGGTGAAAACCATACGATAGTTGACAGCTACGGGTTGAGCACCCCCTTGGAGGATTTCGGTACGAACCATTACTTTCCTGTCATCTGGCTTCATCTGGAGCGGTAGATAACGGATTTTCCAGTTGGCGTACTCGGTAAATGCGGTGGTATAGGTACGTACGAGAAGCGTCCGGAATTCCTTTTTGAATCGTTCCCTCTGCTCGGGCGTTGCCGTCTTCCAATACTTGCCCAAAATCAGCATCGATACGCGATCGAAATCCACATGCGGCTCGATGATGCTATTCACGACCTGGGTCGCTTTCTTGAAATCGTTCTTGAACTCCGGCTTTTGCAGAGTGGTTTGCAACTCGTCGGCACTGTGCTGGATCACTTGCTGCGGCGGGAGCAATGCTTCCTCCGCCCACGCCGTGGCTGCCCAACTTAACAACAACGACACTGTAACCGCCCAGCTCACTAGTCCGAAGGAAGATTTGGTAAGTTTCATCTAAAAACTCCTGCTCACATTATTTGTATTCTTATCATAACTCGGCGGCATGCACTAAACTATTGGGTCCCTCTGTATCCCACTCCATAAACCGGCCACAATGTCGATAAATAATAGCATTTCTTACCCCAATATTCGCTTGCGCCGAATGAGGCAATACGAATTCTGTCGGCGCCTCATTCGAGAAACGCGACTTTCCGCCGATGACTTGATTTATCCCCTTTTTGTTTTGGAAGGCGAGAATCGGCGGGAACCGGTTGCGTCCATGCCCGGCATTGAACGGCTGAGCATCGATCTTATATTAAAGGAGTGCGAAACGGCTTACCGGCTCGGAATTCCTGCCATCGCTTTGTTCCCCGTAACGTCCCCGGAAAAGAAAACGGACGATGCACGCGAGGCTTATAACCCTGCCGGTTTGGTACAACGGGCCGTACGCATGCTGAAACGGCACTTGCCGGAGCTAGGCGTCATTACTGACGTCGCATTAGACCCCTTTACGACTCACGGCCAAGACGGCCTCGTAGACCAGGAAGGCTATGTGGTCAACGATGAGACCGTCGAGGTACTTGTCAGACAGGCGATGTCTCATGCCGAAGCCGGTGCTGACGTCGTAGCGCCTTCGGACATGATGGACGGTCGCGTTGGCGCCATTCGCTGTGCGCTGGAAGCGAAAGGATTCGTCCACACCCGAATTCTCGCCTATTCCGCCAAGTACGCTTCAGCTTTCTACGGACCGTTTCGAGACGCTGTGGGTTCCGCGGCCAATCTAGGCAGCGGTAACAAATACACGTACCAGATGGACCCAGCCAATTCGGACGAAGCCCTGCGGGAAGTCGAACTCGATTTGGCGGAAGGCGCCGACATGGTCATGGTCAAACCGGGCTTACCTTATTTGGACATCATCCGCCGGGTCAAAGACCGTTTCGGCGTCCCGACATTCGCCTATCAGGTCAGCGGAGAATACGCCATGCTCAAAGCCGCGGCGCAAAATGGCTGGCTCGATGAACGGAAGACGGTGCTCGAGTCTTTACTGGCACTCAAGCGCGCGGGAGCGGATGCCATCCTGACCTATTACGCCAAAACCGTCGCCGAATGGATTCGGGAAGATGCGATTGGATCCGGGTCCTGAGCGCTTCAAAAAACTAAAGAGCCGATTTTATTTAACCCATGTCCTCAGCAGATCGCTATGCCGTCTTCGGCCACCCCATTGCTCACAGTAAATCGCCTATTATTCACACCCTGTTCGCGGAACAGACCGGAGAACGCCTAACCTACACGGCACAAGACGTTCCACCGGAAACCTTCGAAACCGAGGTTCGGGCTTTTTTTGCCGGAGGCGGGAAGGGCTTGAATTGCACTGTTCCTCTCAAGGAACTCGCCTGGAAAATCGCCGACCATAGAAGCCAGCGGGCAGAACTCAGCAGAGCCGTCAATACTTTAGCCTTGCGTCCGGATGGCACGATTTATGGCGACAACACCGATGGGATCGGCTTGGTACGAGACCTTACAGTCAACCTCGGACTTACTTTGAAAGGCCTCCGAATCCTTCTGTTAGGTGCGGGCGGCGCGAGCCGCGGCGTGATCAAGCCGCTGTTAGAACACGGCCCGGCTCATCTAGTAATCGCCAACCGCACCCCCGAAAAAGCCTTCCAGCTTGCGGACGAATTCGGCGATCTCGGTCTGATTAAAGGATGCGGCTTTTCGGACCTCGGCACAGAGTCCTTCGATCTCATTCTGAACGCAACCGCCGCCAGTCTGGCCGGCGAAGTTCCCGCGCTACCGAAGAATATCCTACAGACCGGCGGATATTGCTACGACCTCGCCTACGGTTCCGAACCCACCCCCTTCGTCTTGTGGGGACGAGACGCGGGCGCCGCCGTCAGCGTCGACGGCTTGGGCATGCTGGTCGAGCAAGCGGCCGAGGCATTTCAAATTTGGCGAGGAATTCGGCCGGAGACCCGTCCGGTGATCGATGCTCTGAAGAGCCGGGAGCATCCCTGCTGACGCTAAGCACCGGGCAACCCAGCGTCGGCCAGATATTGATCTTTCAAGCGAATGTAACCGTCCTTGGAGAAACTGAGGTATTCCAATTCGGCCTCCTTGAGCGGACGGGCTTGCTTCGCCGGAGCCCCCACGTAAAGGAAACCGCTTTCCAGGCGCTTGCCTGGCGGCACCAAAGCGCCCGCGCCAATCATGACCTGGTTCTCCACGACGGCCCCGTCCATAACTACGGCACCGATGCCGATCAGGCAAAGATCACCAATCGTACAGCCGTGCAAAACGGCTCGATGCCCTACGGTGACGCCACGCCCGATAATCAAAGGATTGCCCTCCTCGTTATAGCGGCTTCGTTGGGTGACGTGTAGCACGCAGCCATCCTGAATATTGGTCTCGTCGCCGATCTCGATGCGGTGTACATCGCCCCGCGCGACTGTCGTCGGCCAAATTGAGACGTCGTTCCCCAGAGTCACATCGCCGATCACCAGTGCGCTGTCCGCAATATAAACCCTGGCTCCCAATTTCGGCTCGATACCGTTGTAAATCTGAATCGCCACTTATGACACTCCAATTGATACCAAACGACTCGCCGGCCCCGCCGTCTATACTTTTCCCATCCCCGATTCGATTTCACAGGCACGAGGTGAGCGTATGAGCGTTGGCGGTTTCATTCTAGTCGGCACGATCCTGTTCGCGGTCGTGTATGCCATTCTGATTTACAACCGGCTAGTCAATCTGAAGCATGATACCGCAAAAGCGTGGTCCAACATCGACGTGCTGCTCAAACAACGTCACGATGAATTGCCGAAGCTGGTCGAAACCTGTAAGCAGTATATGCAACATGAAAGAGAAACGCTGGAAAAGGTCATGCAGGCCCGCGCCGGCATCTTTGCAGCTCGGGAAATTTCTGACCTGCATGCGCTCGGTGCGGCGGAAACCCAGCTAAGACAGGGCTTGACGCAGCTCTTTGCAGTCGCAGAACGTTATCCCGACCTGAAGGCGGATGCTTCCTTCCGCACTTTAGAGTCCCGGATCATCGGCCTCGAAAACGCGATCGCCGACCGCCGCGAGTTCTATAACCAGACCGTGAACAACAACAATGTCCGGCTGGAGGAATTTCCCGACCTCATCATTGCTCGGCTATTCAATTTCAGGCCGTTCGAGTTGCTCGAATTTTCGGAAGACGAGAAACGCGACGTGGACATGAAAGCACTCTTTGGCTGAGCTCTGAGTCGTGCAGCTTCGCGATCTCGTTCTTCATTTGCCTCCCCAACACTTCTGGCTGGCGATAGGACTAATCGTTCTGGCCGCAGCGTCCGCCTTCTTCCTCGCGTTCCGTTGGCTCCATCGTGCGCGGCTGATCGCCGACACACCACCGGCCAAGATTCGCTCGGCTGCCCAGGGCTATGTCGAACTGGAAGGACGCGCCAAGCTGATGGATGGTGAGCCGATCCACGCACCCCTGAGCGGCGCGAGTTGCGTTTGGTACAGCTATAAAGTCGAAAAACGAGAAACGAATCACGAATACGGCCGTAGGACAACCCGGTGGCAAACGATTGAGAGCGGGGTAAGCGAAGCGATCTTCCACTTGGAGGACGACACCGGACGGTGCATCGTCGATCCGGAGGGCGCTGAGGTCATACCGTCCGTTCGGCTCCGATGGCACGGCCGCTTAGCGCGGCCGGGATACGCTCCGCCCAAGACCCGTTTTTGGGATTGTTTTTTTTCATCCGGGCCGTATCGCTATACGGAATACCGGATTCAGCCGAACGATCCGCTTTACGCGATAGGCCAGTTCGTGTCGCTCGGCGGCCCCGAACGCGTCAACCTACACACCGAGGTGGGCGATCTGTTGAACCGATGGAAGCGAAATCGTGCGGAGCTCATCCGGCGCTTCGACGCGGATGGCGACGGCGAGATCAATGCTGAAGAGTGGGAAACCGTGCGACAACAAGCCGAACGCGAAGTCTTGGCCTCTTGGCGCGAAAGAGCGAGTCAAACCGAGTTTCATCTGATGAAAAAACCGGATTATGGCCGGCCTTACATCTTATCGGTCGTTCCACAGGCTGTGCTGACTGGACGCTATCGGCGCAACGCCTGGCTTGCGGCGCTGGGCTTCCTGAGCGCGGGCAGTTTGGCGGCTTGGGCGTTGCAGCTGCGGTTCGGCTCGATCCTTTGAACGGTTTGCGGCGTGTCGGTACGGGCTTGCCGACCCCAACCTTGTACTGCTGAACCGGAAAATTCTCTATCCTTGTCCCGTCTTGCTGCCGCGACTCGCTTTTTCTTCCAATCCCGAAAGACCGAACCGCCTCTGCAATTCGGCCATAACCTGATCTGCACACAACCCCTGATGAGCGAGCAACACCAGGCAGTGAAACCACAGGTCGGCGATTTCATAAACGATTTTGTCCGGATTTCCGTCCTTGGCGGCCATCACGGTCTCAGTAGCCTCTTCGCCAATCTTCTTCAAGATGGCGTCCAGCCCTTTCGTGTATAGGCTTGCGACATAGGATTTTTGCGGATCCTGGGATTTTCGCTCTTCCAGCACTCTGGAAAGCTCTTTCAACACGTCCATATCAATGTTTGTACATAAGCTCCGGAGATTTCAGGACGGGTTCCACCGTTTCCCAGGATTCGTTCCGTAATAGCCGGAAAAAACAATGATGGCGACCAGTGTGACAGGCGATACCGCCGGCCTGCTCCACTCTGAGTAAAATCACATCCTCGTCGCAATCCAGGCGAATTTCCAGTACCTTTTGCCGATTCCCGGATTCCTCGCCCTTTCGCCAAAGCCGGTTCCGCGAACGCGACCAGTAGACCGCATAACCTTCCTCGGCAGTAAGCCGCAGCGCCTCGCGATTCATCCAGGCGAACATGAGGACCTGCCCGGTGGAAGCTTCCTGGGTAATGACCGGAACAAGCCCGTCGGAGGTCCAACGGATTTCGTCGAGCCACGCCGGCGTCATCACAGCCGCACCTCGATGCCTTGAGCGGCCAAGTGCTCCTTGGCTTGGCGAATGGTGTATTCGGCGAAGTGAAATATACTGGCCGCCAATACCGCATCGGCTTTGCCCAGCAAAATCCCGTCGGCCAGATGCTGCAGATTGCCTACGCCGCCGGAAGCAATCACGGGTACCGTCACCGCTTCACTGATGGCCCGAGTCAATTCCAGATCGAAGCCTTGTTTGGTGCCGTCCCGGTCCATACTGGTCAAGAGAATTTCACCCGCTCCAAAAGTTACCATACGGCGCGCCCATTCGATGGCATCTAAACCGGTCGGCTTGCGTCCGCCATGGGTGAAAATCTCCCATCGTTTAGGATTTTCCGACACCTGTTTGGCATCCAAAGCGACAACGATACACTGGGAGCCGAAACGTTCCGCCGCCTCGCGTACGAACTCCGGCCGGGCAACCGCGGCAGTGTTGATGCTGACCTTGTCGGCACCCGCATTCAGCATGCGGCGAATATCGTCGAGAGTTCGGATACCACCTCCCACCGTAAGCGGAATGAACACCTCACCCGCGACCTGCTCGACGACATGTACCATCGTTTCGCGATCGTCCGCGCTCGCCGTGATGTCGAGAAACGTCAATTCGTCCGCGCCCTCCTGGTCATAACGCCGAGCGATCTCGACAGGATCGCCGGCATCTTTGATGTCGACAAAGCGAACACCCTTAACCACGCGCCCGTTATCGACATCTAGGCACGGGATAATACGCTTGGCCAGCATGGCGATCAGTACTCTTCCGCGACTTTTAGCGCTTCCGCGAAGTCAAGCGTGCCTTCATAGATCGCCCGGCCGGTAATGGCACCCATGACACCCTCGCCGACCACCCGGCCTAACGCGTGAATATCCTCGATGCTCCGGATTCCGCCCGAAGCGATCACTGGAATACGTATGGAGCGCGCCAGCCTTGCTGTCGCGTCGACGTTGAGACCTTCCATCATGCCATCCCGGCTGATATCGGTATAAATAATCGCCTCCACACCGTCGTCTTCGAATTTTTGTGCCATATCGATCACGTCGTGATGTGACAGCTTCGACCAGCCGTCTATAGCCACCTTGCCATCCTTTGCATCCAAACCAACGATAATGTGGTTGGGAAACTCCGCTGCGACTTCACGCACAAAATGCGGCGCGCTGACCGCCTTGGTACCGATGATCACGTAGTCGACACCGGCGTTCAGGTATCCCTGGATCGTTTCTTCGTCCCGAATGCCGCCTCCTACCTGGATTTGTACATCCGGATAAGCCTCGCGGATGGCATGGATAACTTCTGCGTTGCGAGGGATACCGGCAAAGGCACCATCCAAATCGACCAGATGCAGGCGTTTCGCGCCCTCGGATACCCATTTTCCCGCCATTGTCACCGGGTCATCGGAAAAAACCGTATCGTCTTCCATGCGGCCTTGCCGCAAACGGACACACTTGCCATCTTTCAGATCGATAGCAGGTATCAACAACATAGGAACGTCCTCAACTACGGAAAGAGTGAATGAACGGTGCCTTATCGCCCCGGGTCCCAGTTTAGAAAATTGGCCAGCAAGCGCAATCCGGCTTCTTGGCTCTTTTCAGGATGAAATTGAACGGCAAAGATGTTTTCTCGCACCAGTGACGAGGCGAAGGGTTCCGGATAATCGGTGGTCGCCGCAACGTTCCGGGAATCGTCCGGCCTCGCGAAATAACTGTGGACGAAATAAAACCAACTGCCGGGAGGGATGCCGCGCCATAACAGATGGCTGACTTCTGGCTTGACACGGTTCCATCCCATGTGCGGAATTTTCAGAGGCTGGCCCGCAGCGTCGGTTATGTCGTCGGCAAAACGTAGGACCCGGCCAGGAATCAACCCCAAGCAAGCCGTCCCTCCGTTTTCCTCGCTCTCGTTTAGCAAAGCCTGCATTCCTAGACAAATGCCCAGAAGCGGCTTCGAAGCAGCCACACTCTCGATAGTCCTGATGAGGTTCCGGTCGGCCAGCGCATTCATGCAATCCCGAATTGCCCCGACACCTGGAAATACTACCCGGTCGGCGCCCAGAATGGTTTCGGGATTATCCGTAACGATGACGGATGTTTCAGAATGGGCGTGCTGAAGGGCCTTGGCAATGGAATGTAGATTTCCCATTCCATAATCGATGACTGCAACGGACGACATGAGTAAACGCGGCCGAGTAAACGTTCCGTATAAATCTTTTTAAATCATCCCTTTAGTGGACGGGACAAGATCCTGCATCCTGGAATCCGGTTCGATGGCCATTCTCATAGCACGGCCGAAAGCCTTGAAAACGGTTTCGGCAATATGGTGGGCATTCTGTCCCTTAAGATTGTCGATATGTAAAGTCACTTTGGCGTGATTGACGAATCCTCGGAAAAATTCAAGAAATAAATCGACATCGAATTCGCCTATCCGGTCACGCGGAAAACTCACGTTGTAAGATAAACCTGGCCGCCCGGAAAAATCAATCACGACGCGTGACAATGCTTCATCCAAAGGGATATAGACGTGGCCGTAACGCCGTATGCCCTTTTTGTCGCCCAAGGCTTTTTCCACGGCCTGCCCTAGCGTGATCCCGATATCTTCCACCGTGTGGTGCGCATCGATATGCAGATCGCCTTTTGCGCGTACCTCAAGGTCGATCAAGCCATGTCGCGCCACTTGATCCAGCATATGATCGAGGAATGGAACGCCGGTCTCGAAAACTCCCCTGCCGACTCCGTCCAAATTAAGACAAACCCGGACCTGGGTTTCCAATGTGTTGCGATCTACGTCGGCAATACGGCTAGTCATGAACAATCGAGAACGCTTCTGAGTGAATCCGCGCTAAATGATATAACGACCCGTCTACCTTGCTAAGCCCGATCTCCCCTGAACAACAGGTTGTTCCGTGTGTAGGAAAAAGCTTACACGATTTTCAGCTTTTTCTGACTTAGTTCTAAGCGGATTTTCTGCGACACTCATCCAGTCGCCGACAAGGAGGTAAGGATTGCCGAATCTCTAAGGTCGACCGCAAGGACGCCACTTGATAGCCAACCAAGCAGGCGATAACCCCGGATGCAAGGAGCGCATTCGGGGTTTTTAACATTTGGACAGGCTTTTAGGCGTTCATACCCGGCGCGGTATAAGCAAAAGGGTCCGGCTAGCCCCCCGCCGGGAGCGCTTTTTGACCGTTCAGGGAATGCACGAAATCGTTGGCTCTATGTATGGATCGCTCCATAGCCGTGATTAGACCAGCGACCCCGACGCTCATTGCCGCCAATTCGTGCTCGAGCGAAGCGATTGCTTTTGCGTTGAGGTTATGCTTCAGGAACAAAACCTGATCCTGAAATACGCTCAGCACCGGCTCGATTTTGCTCTCGGCTCGACGCATCGCCGAAATCAGTTGTCCATAATGCTGCTGCGTGAGCTTCAGCTTTTGCCGACTGGCACTTCTCAAGCTTCTGTTGCTGTATAACTCGAGTTCGCCTTCCCATTCCGTGAAAAGAGCCTCGGCCACATCCTGCACTGCGGCAATCCGATCCTTGACCGCCAAGGCCTTCGCTTTGCTGTAGTCGAACTCAACCTTGATTTGCCGATACATGTCCTCGAGTTCGCCGCCATGAAACGCCGTGAGCGCACTGAACTTGTCCAGCGCACTCTGAAATTGCTCCTTGGCTTCTTCCAAACTATCCCGCGCGCTTTCCACGCGGCTGACCAAAATGTCCCGCTTGTGATGTCCCGCCGATTCCACGGCCCGGAAATAAATCTTTTGAAATTTGGACATCAGATACCGAGCCAAGGGACTTAGGAGGTGGCGACATACCGCCGCAAAGGTGATCGGATTCGTACTCGAGGTCTTACTCATGGCGCAAACGTCATTATTTGGAAAAGGCAGACAGCCGCTATTTTATCCGCGTAAAACCGTTTGTAAGCTTGTCGCGTCGGCGTTATCATTTCGCTCCGCAAAGCTTACACAAATTCCGTCTCACCACACCGTCCCACAAGCTCAGTAAGCTTTGCCACGGATTCTCAGTAAGCTTTGCCACGGATTCTAAGTCATAGAAAGGGAGAGATAAGTGAACGCCATTACCGAAAAGCATATGGTTGTCGTAACAGCTTTAGCCTTAGGCGCGATCATATTTTGGCTGATCGCTTCCGATCCTAGGACTCCTACGACAGCATCATCTCTGACCTCATCGCCGTCGTTATCTTCTATCGCGAGCGATCCTGAGATGGACATCATCACCACGGTGACGACCGAGCAGTCTTCCGACTGACTCGGTTGGCCGCATCGCTGGATCCTCGGTCTGAGGCTGGCCGCCGCGACAAGATCTTTTTAAGAAATACTCCGGTGTAGGACACCTCGTTTTCGGCAACCTGCTCGGGGGTCCCCTCCGCCACGACAAGACCGCCGCCATCACCGCCTTCCGGTCCCAAATCGATGACCCAGTCGGCGGTCTTGATCACATCCAAATTGTGCTCAATGACAATCACCGTGTTGCCGTGATCCCGCAGCTGGTGCAAAACGCCCAGAAGTTGCCGAATGTCATGAAAATGCAGCCCGGTCGTCGGCTCATCCAAAATATAGAGCGTTCTGCCAGTGTCCCGTTTCGACAACTCCCTGGCCAGTTTCACCCGCTGAGCTTCGCCGCCGGAAAGCGTCACCGCATTCTGTCCCAGGCAGATATAACCTAATCCCACTTCCATCAGGGTATCGAGCTTGCGGGCCACGGCCGGTATCGCGGAAAAGAACTCACGGGCTTCTTCCACTGTCATTTCCAGGACTTCATGTATAGTCTTGCCCTTATAGCGGATTTCCAGAGTCTCACGGTTATAGCGCTTGCCTTTGCAAACATCGCAATGGACGAAAATATCCGGCAGAAAATGCATCTCCACCTTGATCACACCGTCGCCGGCACAAGCTTCGCAACGCCCTCCTTTGACGTTGAAGCTGAACCGCCCAGGCGAATAGCCGCGCGATCGCGCCTCCGGAGTCGCCGCGAAGAGTTCCCGAATCGGCGTAAACAGCCCTGTATAAGTCGCTGGATTGGACCTCGGTGTACGGCCGATTGGGCTCTGATCGATGTCCACCACCTTGTCGAAGTGCTCCAATCCTTCGACGCCGTCGCATGGCGCGGGCATTGTGGCGGCACCGTTCAGCTCGCGCGCCACGAGGCGGAACAATGTATCGTTAATTAAAGTGGACTTGCCGGAACCCGACACGCCCGTCACGCAGGTAAAAAGCCCCACTGGAAACGAAACGTCGATACCTTTCAGATTGTTGCCGCGGGCATTCCGAATCCGCAGCAGACGCTCCGGATCCGGTGGAGTCCGCCGCTCCGGTACGGCGATCTCGAGACGGTTGGAGAGATATTGGCCGGTGAGAGAGTCTTCATTGGCCATGATCGCTTCCGGCGGCCCCTCGGCTACGACTCGCCCGCCGTGAACCCCCGCCCCCGGCCCGATATCCACGACATGATCGGCAGTCCGAATCGCGTCTTCGTCATGCTCCACAACGATGACGGTATTACCCAAGTCGCGCAGTCGCAGCAAAGTGTCGAGCAGGCGCTGGTTGTCGCGCTGATGCAGACCGATCGAGGGCTCGTCCAGAACATACATCACGCCCACCAAGCCGGCTCCGACTTGACTCGCCAAACGAATCCGCTGAGCTTCGCCGCCCGATAAGGTATCCGCACTGCGGGCCAGAGTCAGATAATCGAGTCCGACGTTGACCAGAAATTGGAGACGGGCTGTGATTTCCTTGACGATCTTGGCCGCCACTTCGCCGCGCCGCCCGGCAAGCGTCAATCCGCCGAAAAATTCGAGTACGCGTCTGATCGGCAAGGCGGTCAGCTCCGGCAAGGAGCAATCGGCCACGAACACGTGCCGTGCCGAACGGTTTAGGCGGGTCCCCTCACATTCCGGACAAGGCTTGCTGGAAAGATATTTGGACAGCTCTTCGCGCACCATCATCGAATCGGTTTCGCGATAGCGTCGCTCCATGTTCGGAATGATCCCCTCGAAAGGGTGCCTGTGGACCAGCGTATCGCCGCGTGCCGTCGGCACTTTGAACGGGATCGTCTCGGTGCCGCTTCCGTATAGAACGATATCCTGAACCGATTTCGGCAATTGAGCGAACGGTTGCTCCGGATCGAAACCGTAGTGCGCGGCCAGCGACTGAACCAGATGGTAGTAATAGGCGTTTCGACGGTCCCAGCCCCGCACCGCGCCACCCGCCAGACTCAACTGCGGATTCTGGACCACGAGCTCTGGATCGAAGAATTGTTTGACGCCCAGTCCGTCGCAACTGGGGCACGCGCCCTTGGGATTGTTAAAGGAAAAGATCCGAGGCTCCAACTCGCTCAGCGAATAGCCGCAATGCGGGCAGGCGTATTTGTCTGAGTAAACCAGTTCGGTTTTGGGATCATCCATGGAAACGACCAAAGCGATGCCGTCGGCGAGCCGCAGCGCCGTTTCGAACGATTCCGCGAGGCGCACAGCTAAATCCGGCCTCACTTTGAATCGGTCGACCACCACCTCGATGCTGTGCTTGCGGCGGAGATCAAGCTTCGGCGGCTCGTCCAGTTCGTAGATCTCGCCGTCAATGCGGGCACGGATGAAACCCTGAGCGCGTAAGTCGTCCAGCACCTGAGCATGTTCTCCCTTGCGCTCACTGACAACCGGAGCGAGCAGCATCCAGCGGCTGTCCTCTGGCTGGCCTAGAACATGGTCCACCATCTGGCTGATGGTTTGTGCCTCCAACGAAATGCCGTGCTCCGGACACCTCGGCACGCCGCAGCGTGCATAGAGCAGCCTCAGATAATCGTAAATCTCGGTAATCGTGCCGACGGTTGAACGGGGATTGTGCGATGTCGACTTCTGCTCGATCGAAATAGCCGGCGACAAACCCTCGATGTGATCGGCATCGGGTTTTTCCATCACCGACAGGAACTGCCTGGCGTACGCGGAAAGCGACTCCACATACCGCCGCTGCCCTTCGGCGTAAATGGTATCGAACGCTAGCGACGATTTACCGGACCCGGATAAGCCCGTGATGACAATCAGCTTGTCACGGGGCAGGTCCAGATCGATATTTTTAAGATTGTGGGTGCGGGCTCCACGGATTTGAATCGTATCCATGCAAAATTCAAGCGCAAAATAGAACCTGTTACTATAAGTGGATTCCTGCGACTCGCAAAGGAGCATATCGCTTGAATCCAGCTTTGCAGATAGACACACCGATGACCCGCGCCGAGACGCGCGCCAGCTTGTCGCTGGCCGCCATTTACATGCTGAGAATGCTGGGCATGTTTCTGGTCCTGCCGGTGCTCTCGGTATTCGCCCGCGAGCTTCCGGACGCTACACCACAATTGGTTGGATTCGCCATCAGCGCTTACGGTTTGACCCAAGCGATCTTTCAAATTCCGTTTGGCCTCTGGTCGGACCGCTACGGGCGGAAACGCCTGATCGTGCTCGGCTTGTTACTCTTTGCGGCAGGCAGTGCGCTGGCCGCCTTGTCCGATTCAATCTACGGCATCATCGCCGGCCGGGCTCTTCAAGGCGCCGGGGCGGTTGCCGGAGTCGTTATGGCTCTGGTCGCCGATCTTACCCGTGAAGAACACCGCACGAAGGCCATGGCCTTGATCGGTGTCAGCATCGGAATATCCTTCGCGCTATCCATGGTAATCGGTCCGGTTTTGTCTGGCTGGCTGGGACTCCACGGTCTTTTCTGGATCATCACAGCCCTGGCCATGCTCAGTATCGTCGTGCTGTACGCCGTCGTGCCGACGCCCGCCGTGAGCCGATTTCACCGGGATACGGAAGTGCGACCGGCCTCTTTGAAAGAGGTTCTGGCAAACCGTGAGCTGTTGCGCATGGACCTAGGCATCTTCTGCCTACATCTGGTCCTGACCGCGACATTCGTCGTTCTCCCTTTGATTTTACGCGATACGCTGCAGCTCCAAACAGCTAAGCATTGGCACATCTATCTGCCTGTATTCGCGCTTGCCCTCGCCAGCATGGTCCCCTTCGTGGTCCTTGCGGAGAAACGACACAAGATGAAAGTGGTATTTGTCTCTTTCATCGGGCTGGTCGCCGTTTCGAATGTCGGCTTTGCCTGGCTTCAGCACGATTTCTGGAGCGTGTTCGGGCTGCTTTACCTGTTCTTCACCGGATTCAACCTCCTCGAGGCCATGCTCCCGTCGCTGATCTCGAAGGTCGCTCCGCTCGATCTCAAAGGCACGGCCATGGGCGTTTATTCCACGGCACAGTTTCTGGGCGCTTTTGTGGGCGGAGCCGGTGGCGGCTGGGTCTACGGCCATTATGGGATACCGTACGTCTTCTTGTTTTGCGCCGCCGTCGCTTTGCTATGGTTTATGGTTGCGCTAGGTATGAAGGCCCCGCGCGGATTGAGTAGTCTCATGGTCAACGTACGGGGATTGACTCAAGACCAAGCTTCCAGCCTGTCCCGGCGACTGCTTCAAATACCGGGGGTTGCCGAAGCCGTAGTCCTGGCGGAAGATGGAGTCGCTTATCTGAAGATCGACAAAGAGAAACTCGACCGCATGGCGCTCAATGGATTGTTACAGGAGTTGGCGGCGTGAAACTCCAGGCGCTTTTCGGCTGGTGTCAAAGCCCGCGAGGCATAACGTTTTCGCTTATACATTTTTTAGAACCTCGAGACCTGAACCAGGTCTAATATACGTTTAAACTCTCAACCGTACCACCGATCGGAGACACCTTGATATGGCCAGTCGCGGCGTCAACAAAGTCATACTCATCGGCAACCTCGGCGCCGATCCGGAAGTCCGTTACATGCCCAACGGAGGCGCAGTCACCACGTTACGCCTAGCCACTACCGAGACCTGGAAGGACCAGCAAACCGGCCAACAACAGGAACGCACGGAATGGCACCAGGTCGTGTGCTATCGGAAACTAGCCGAGATCGCCGGAGAATATTTGAAGAAAGGCAGCAAGATATATGTCGAGGGCAGCCTGCGCACGCGTAAGTGGCAGGACAAAAATGGCCTAGATCGCTACACGACCGAAATCATCGCCGATCAGATGCAAATGCTGGACCGTGTCGGCAGCGCTCCTGCCGGAGCAAACGCGCGGGGCGGGGAGGCCGACCGTTATGCGCCACCCTCGTCGGAATCGAAGCCCGAACCGGGATTCGGCAGCATAGACGACTTCGACGACGATATTCCGTTTTGAGACCCAGTCAACCTGAATTTACCAAACAAACCCTCCCAAGTTATTGTTATCTTTTAAACTTTTTCTTTGGCAGGCGTTGTAAGTTATAACGCAGTCAAAAGAAGTGTAAACAATCTCTACTTTTTTGGTTGTTATGGTGGAGATAGAGGCCGGTGAACGTATGCCTCTTATTTGTGAATCCCAATCTGGTTTAGGACTCTTTAAGCCAACAAGTTATGCGTTGCACCTGCGCTCACGCGGACGTGTGGTGAATACTCTCGGGCAGACCCTTCGGTCAGTACAACAGCTGTACGAAATCTTGTTCGCTAGCGGCATTGACCTGCTGGAACGTGTCAGGCGTAATGAGTTGCTTTCCTTATAGGTTTCCCGGGTCCGCTGGTGGGCAGCCTGGATCTCCACCGCCAACCGGGTCTCGTCGGTGGCAGCCGTGACAGAGGCCGTTTGAGCCAGGCATAGAACCCACTCTGGGACACATCGAACACCCGGCACATCAGCCGTACCGGATCCTCAAGTCGCAACGTTTCCATTAACGCATACGTTGCAGCGGCATCCTTCGCTTCGCTCTTCCTTCGCAAAGCCTGTCTTGAACGAAGTCGAAGGGTACGCCGCCGCTTTTTGACACATCGCGCTCCAGCTTGCCCCGGCGAGCTCTCGCTTCAATCGAACCATCCCCAGTTCCAGCTCGGTTAGAGGCGGCTGGCTTGGCCCGATGCAGGGCTGTTCAATTCTTATGAATTCGGGTAAACGGTTTTGATTTGCCGAGGGAGTGAACCGTTGTCCCCGTAAAACAAAGCCTGCTGCCGATTGCGGATCACCGTTGTGCGCAATGGAAGCGGTACGATCTCCCTCACCTGCGGCTGTTTAGTATCCTGGCGGTAATGAGCGGAGCGACCTCGTACGGCCGGATTCATCAGCTCATCCACACCCATCAGGCGCGATGGCAAGACCTTGCGCGGCAGCCTAAATCGCTTCGAGGACCGCCGGGCCGCCCAGGTGGTGAGCGCTTTCGCCGTTGGAGAGCGGATCGTGCTGGGCCAGGTGCTGATCGAGGATGCCGGCAAGGACCATGACATCCAGGCCGCCCAGCGGCTCATCGAAACCCTGGGACTAGCCGGGCGGCTGTACACGCTCGACGTCCTCCATCTTCAAAAAACAGTTGAGGCCGCGATCGCCACCGGAAGCGATCTGTTGGTCCAACTCAAAGGCAATCATCCCAAGCTATACGCAGCCGTACAGGCGGTTTGTCAGACGCAGCCTCACGCCGAGCAAACCTACACGGTAGACCTGGGCCGGCGTAATCGCATCGAACAACGCACGGCATGGGTCTGCCCTCTGCCCGAAGGGACCGGTCCAGAACCCTGGCACGACCACTTCAAAGCCGTGGTCGAGGTCCCCCATCACGTGGCGGAATTCACTCCTCGTCACCGCTGTTTTGCGCCGCGTCAGGCACCCATCGCTTACTATCTCGTCACCCCGACGCCTCGACGGCCACGTTGGCCGAGGTTATTCGCGGTCACTGGGAAATCGAAAACCGGCTCTACTACATGCTGGACACCGCACTTGGCGAGGATGCGAGCCGCATCCGCAAGAACCCCGGTATATTCGCTCATCTTCGCCATCTCGCGCTGAACCTCCTAAGTCAGAACGGCCAATCCAATATTCACACCGCCCTTTACGATAACGGGACGGAGCTGGAGCGCGTCTTGAGTTATAAAGGCATCAAGCATTGAACAGCCCTGTGGCCCGATGGCCTTCCGCAGGACTTTCCGCGCGGCCATCACTCCGTTCTGCAGGGTCTTAGGCGATAGCGAGAGCCGTTGGCCGGCGTCCCCCACGACAAGCCTTCTTTTCCAACACCAGTTTCACCGCCCGCTCGCGGAATTCTTGGGTATAGGTTCCTTTCGGTAACGTTTCCAGGCAACTCATCCGTCTCATAGTTTGAAACTTTGGTGTCCACTTTTTCCTGCTTACCTCAATCTTTCCGAAGTCGCGTATTTCGGCCAAAAATTGGGGTTAAAAGGGGATCTTTCCGTAAAGGAAAATCTGCGTCTCTCGCTTACCCAATGGCTTGTTTTTTGCTTGCAAGCTTGGTGGAAGCCCTTCAGACCGTAGGTCTGACAGGGCGAGAACATGCGCCCGTCGGCGCGCTTTCCGCAGGACAAATAAAGCTTCTTGCTGGTTTCTGGGCAAAACGAAAGTGTCAACGCCGACTGAAAAGTGCCCCTTTTGAGGATTTATTGCTGACGAAAAATTGACCGGCTTGAGGCTGAAGGGTTAGTTAACGACCGTTGTTCCCGTCGGCGTTGGCCCGGCTTGCGCTTATCCTTCAAGCGATATAGCACGCCGAGGCGAGGACGGCAGACTCATCCCCAGTTCCGCGTATATCACCAACTACGGCATGTGCACCCATGACCAAGCAATGTCGTCTTGCCAGATTCATCGAGATTGCCTGAATTACAACGAACTGGTATGTGTCAACGGCGCTAACGGGAAGACGCCGAATCTCCGTTGTTTCAAAATTAAAAAATTAAAACAGAGCAATTGCTTTAAAAGGCCGTGGAAGCCGAGCGTGAAGATACATGTGGCGCATCACGGTGGGTTGCTCATCAGCGGCAAACATTGGAGCACTGCACGCAACTGCTTGCCCTTCTTGAGCAACCGGAAATCCCTGCGGGAGACCGTTGTTAAATTGACAGATATTCAACGGGCGTCTCACTTGGAGCAAGCCGAAGCCCAACAGGAAGGCGAGCAATCCGCCTTTACGTCTTGGACTGCTGTTGGCAAGGTAAGCTCACCTGGGACACCTCGATTGCAGCTATAAAGGCTAGTATTTCTGCGGAATACACTCGTCAAGCACTTTTTAAGCATAAGCAATTCGCTGATGCATTCACATTAAAAAAAGCAGCTTTCGCGCGAAACGCAGCGCGCTTACCATCACGTAATGGACGCGTCAATGCTCTAAATACTGCAATAACCGGTGGTGGGCTTAATTGTCAAGTCCCGCAAGATCGTAAACCTTCTTTCGAAAAAGATGAGGATGGGACAGTTGCCAGTTTTTGAGAGCCTGGATCGGGGTGAGATGGCCTAAGGCCTTTTGGGGAATGTGATGATTGTACAGCTCGACATAGCGGTGCAAGGTGGTGTCCAGATCGGCGGTTGAATCGAAGTGATGGGTTTGCAACACCTCCTCGATGCGGCCGTTGAATCGTTCCACCAGGCCATTCGTTTGGGGCCGTCCCGGCGGAATCAGGCGATGTTCGATGCCTTGTTCAGTACAGAGGCGGTCAAACTCATGCGTCCCCGAGGGCTGCCGAGTTCGGGTCAGGAAACGGTCGGTAAACTCCGAGCCGTTGTCGGTCAGGCATTTCTGGATGCGGAAAGGCGCGGCCTGAATCACCGCTTTGAGGAAGTCCTTTGCGCTTAAGGCGGAGCGGTTGGGCTTGAGGGCGACATAGACCCAGCGGGTGGCGCGGTCGATGGCGACGAACAGGTATCGGCGGGGTTCGCCGTCGATGGCGGGCAAGTACTTAACATCCAGGTGAAGGAAGCCGGGCTCATAGGCCTTGAAGGGTTTGACCTTCGCCTTCTCTGTAGGCGGAAGCAGGGTCTTGAGGGACGCCACCCCGTGGCGGCGCAGGCAGCGGTCTAGCCCGGAACGGGACACGGCGGGATTGAGAAATTCCCGGGTCACGGCCAGGAGATCATCCAAGGGGAGGAGCAGAGCTTGGCGGAGGTAGACCACGATGGCTTCCTGGGCGGGCGTGAGCGTGGTTCTGAGGGTGTGGGGCCGGTGTGAGGCATCTTCGACCGAGGAGCGGTGTTTCCACTTGCGGACGGTCGTTCGGCTAATGCCATGCTTTTGGGCCAAGGCGCGCTCGCTCAACGTGGACGCTTGAATGGCCTGCCGAACGGCCGGGGTGGTACGGGCGTTCTTATGAAGACGAATCTGCATGGAGAGAAACCTCACTTGGACGAACCGAATATCTCCTGGAGAAGGCTCCGGGCTTCGAACCAAGCATAACTCCTTCTCGGTAAATAATCACACGAGACGCGACATGTAGAGGGCAGACCGAAGAATATTGCAGACAACGTTATTAAAAAAATCGCCTATTTCTGACCCGAAGCTGGTAAGAATCATGTTCTACGTAGCGAGTATCGCTCTTAATCTTTATTTACTTTAATGTGAAGAAACTAAACTTTCCAAAAAATTTCCTAAATAGAATGCATACCTACATTTAGAAAGAACGCTCAACTCTAACAATCACTACCAGGTCAGGCTTTCTCTTTGCTTTAGCCAGTTCAGTGGGTAAATCGTTAATCTTTTGCGCCCAGTGACCAATATATCGCACTTCTTTGAAAGCGGAATTAAAGTATGGCTTTAATGCTACAGTAAATGAATCTCCTAAAACCCAAACATATTTCTCTGATAGCGGGTTTTTATTAACGGAAACGCTGGCCGCACCAAAGGAAGTGATTTGCTCGTCGGGAATCTTTTCCTCCTGCCAGGCAGAATTCTCTTTAAACCAAATATCCCAATTGTCTTCTTTGCATAAAGGAAAATTCTTCAACTTAGATATGCCTATAAGATCGCCAGGGCGCGCTTGCCCCAATTTAAAATGGACTTCGGGAATTGGAGTTCCAAGCAACTTAGAGAGGCCGGAGTATGCTAGGAATGCTCCCTTCTTATTCCAATGGGTATCAGTCTTATAATAAAGAATACCCTCAGATTCTTTTGCATTAAGCAAATCATTAGTTGGATCGTAAACAATTAAATTAGGAATTCCTTTGAGTTCATCTATAAAAAAATCAATGTATCTTTTGGACGAAGGGATAATTTTACTAGGCAAATACTCTGGGTAGATGCTCGACTTATTTGGACCTATAATCAAAGCAACTTTTATTCCCCTATCAGATGCCGCCCTGGAAATTTTCGAAAAAATTTCTTTACTTTTTCTTAATTCAGAATAGCTGGGTGTGATAGCGAGTTTAAGTTTCGCAACAGTATTAGCATGAGCATTACCTAAAAACAACCAGTCTTCCTTGCCCTTATACCAAGAAAGGGATGAGCCCAACGCATGCTCAAATCCTTTACGTTTAATTAATAATTTTTCATATCCATGAGAGTTTTCAAAATCTCCTTTGCTTACAAAAAATCCTAAGAAACCGGTCCCAATCATTAACCCAACAAGGATGTTTAGCTTAAGAACACTCCTCTGACTTGAAAACCTGAATGGCTTTTCTAAAAACCTTACCGTAAGCCAGGCAAGAAGAATTGAAATAATAATCACCGCCGTGCAAATCTCATGACCCGGAGGCTCGTTTTCAATTATTCTCGCAAAGGAAAGCAACGGCCAATGCCAAAGATATAGAGGAAAGCTAATTAAACCAAACCAAACAGCAATCTTTTTAGATAATATCTTCTTATTAATCCAAGCTTGAGGGCCAGCCAAAATTACCAAGACAGTACCCATTACTGGAAAAACTGCCCATTTACCAGGAAACCTAATATCCTTATTTATTTTCCAAATACCATATGCAAGAAGCAAGCATCCGACAAAGGAAGTAACATTCGAAATAGTCTTGCCATCCGTATCTACGTTATCTCTATAGATGACTTTGGCAAGCCAGCCATCAAGTTTTAGTCTAATGCTTTTACATGCATTTTTTTATAAAGCACAACCCACGCCAATATACTCCCACATAATAACTCCCAAAACCTGTTTTGTGGCAAATAAAAAGTGGCAACAGGGTCCTTTTTAACTCCTCGTAAATTTAGATAAAAAGAACAAGCAGCAATCAAAAACGTTAACGTAATTAGATTGAATTTTCTTTTCCAAAAAAACCAAAGGACGAAAGGCCATAAAATATAAAACTGCTCTTCGATTCCTAAGCTCCAAAGATGTAAAAGTGGTTTAGTCTCTGCAGAGTTATCAAAATAACCAGCCTCACTCCATAAAACAAAATTGGAAGCAAATAAAGCGCCACCGACGATGTGCTTGCCGAGTTGGTTTAGCTCGTCTGCGATTAATACCATCCAGCCGAATGCTAAGCAGGCAGACAAAACTAAAATGAGCGCCGGAAAAATCCTTCGAATACGCCTTACGTAGAATTCTGCAAAGCTGAACGTTCCCTTATCCAAGCTCTCGAAGATAATTGTCGAAATCAGAAAGCCTGAAATTACAAAGAACACATCAACGCCGATGAATCCACCTTTAATCCAAGTTGGAAATGCATGAAAGGTAACAACAGATAAAACTGCTATGGCCCTCAAGCCATCTATGTCCGGACGGTACTTTGGGTGTGATAGATTTGGAGTAGGTAGTGTAATCACGTTTAGCGTTGAGAAGTAGTTCTTACTTAAGACGAGATATTAATCCGATGCAGAATGTGTAGGAGTTGCTGTTTGAAGCATAGGCTTTATGCTTATGCAGTCTTGTGCTTTTGGCGCCTTGCTGCGCCTTAGGGGGTGGTAACTCCACCCAGGCAAATCGCACATTTGTGGTTGCGACTTGACGCGAAGCCATAGGAGGGACACCTAGTACAACAACGTTTCGCAGCGACATAGCAAGTGGGAGTGTTAGCGAGCCGAAGAGATTCAGATGTTTACAAACATCGGAATAGTGACAAAGAAGCCTACAAACACAAATTTCGTTAATGCACAATATTCAAAACAATCACAATAGAACTTCTTGTTGTTTACATATTCTACTGAGCACAACCGTTTTGAACGACTTCGGTCTCGCTCTCGCCGGTAAAACCGAGCCGGACCGGTTTCGGGATCGCTCTCTTTATCATAAATAAAGCTATACGTCGACAACTCGAGTACGCGCCCTCTAAAGCAACTTTCCCCTTCATCTTCGAGTCCAACTACAGACAGCCGATCGGTCTTTCGACTTGCGAATCCCGCGTACACAGGTCGGTCGGTTGGTCCTTCTGCCGTTTCTCCACGATCCGGGGGGACGCTAACATAATGCAATCGGCACGGCAGGCGCAGAATGCCGCCGGTCGTTGATTTTTCTAATTGCCGGTCGGGTCGGACGAAGGTTAACTTGCAACGAAGCCGTCCCGAGATCGGCAGTTTCCGCTGGAAAAGGAAGATGGAGGTCAGCGATGGCAACTACGGAAGACATTACCAAGGATCTGAGACAGGACTTGGCCACACTCAAAGCCGATGTAGGCAACCTCATGGCCGCGATGAAGGATTTGGGCGTAGAGCACGGACGAACCGCTTATGAGCGTGCGCGCGACGTCGGCGAACGCGCCCGCGGTCATGCGCTGGCCGCACAGGAAAGCGTGGAACACTATATCGAGGCGCGTCCCTTGACCAGTCTGCTGGTGGCCTTCGGCACAGGCTTCGCAATAGGTACGTTGCTGGCCTCTCGCCGCTGACGACGGGTCTCGGCCGTGATTCGTTCGTTCACTGACCTTGTTGCTGCGGAAAAAGCGAAGCTCTGGCATTCGCTAGGTCGATCAGCGGTGCTGCTTGCCCTGGCGATTTTCGCCACATTAGCCGCTTTCGGCGGCTTGGTTTTCGCGCTGCTCGGTATTTATTTATCGTTGGAAACCGTGATGGAGCCGTGGCTTGCCGGGGTGATCGTCGGCTGCACCATGATCCTGATCGCCGTCATCGCGTTATGGATCATCATGCGTTTGTTCACCAAGCAAGGTCGTCCGGAAACGCTGCCCTCGGCTTCGACGTCCACTCTTGCCGCGGCGCATCAACCTTCCGGGTCCGTACCCGAGGCAGTGCGGGCGACCGTCAGCGACGTACTCGGCGCGTCTAACATCAAAGCCAGTGACATCGTGATTGCCGCTTTGGTCGCTGGCCTGGTTCTCGGTGCCAGCGGGCGTTTGAGGGAGTGGCTGTTTCGCAGCATCACAAAAACTTGAAACAATCCGCCCGCCGGTACCGTCTTCGGCAGGCGGATTGTCCGTAAGTCGACAAAATTGCTGCTTATTTCCTCAGATTTGCGCGACGCGCTTGAGCGCGGACGGATTAGTCTCGTACCGCTTAGCCGGCTTGCATTTGACCGCTCTGAGCATCTGTGAGCGCTTGAATTCCGCCAAAACCCGGCTAACGCTTTCAACGGTGACGCCCAGAATCGCTGCCATTTCCTCGCAAGTCAGCAAGGTTACTGCCGTCGAGGCCGGGGTATCGTTCTGAATGGCCGCGAGAAAATTGACTAGCCGTGCGACCCGAGCTTTTATCGATCCGGTCGAAAAATCGGTAATCCAGATGTCGGCGCTCTTCAGATGCTGATACCAGCACTCGATGAGCCGGCAATACAAATAAGGGTTGTCTTTCTTGAGCTGGGCGATCGCTCGCACGGGCGTACAAATCACTTCCACCTGATCGACCGCGACCGCCGTGTGCTGGTAGGTCGGTTCGATCAACCCACCGAGACCGAGAAACGCACACTTGCCGTGCAGCCGAACGATACGGGCTCTCCCGTCGGGCGAATAGCTGATGAGTTTTACCAAACCCTGCAAAATCGCCAACACGGTATCGGCCGGATCCCCCTCGCGGAAAATGACTTGCTTGGCAGCGAAAGTCTTGCGCTTGCCCCCTCGGAAAACGGTTTCCAGTCCGGCCAATTCGAGGCCCGGGAATGCACCGCCGGTGTCTTCCGTGAGCACCTGGGCGGCGGAATGCCGTGCGATAGAAATGTTTCCTTTTCTCAAATTAGACATGTGCCACCTCTTCGTCCTGATTGAAATCACACCTCGCAAACCATGTCCATGGAAACTCGTCCGTTGACGAGATCCCGGCTCGCGAGGTAGCCGACCATTCCTGGTCTGCGCGCGGACTCAAACCAGCCATCCGCGCCGGGTTAGCGAATCTGAGATTAACAAATTTGCGCGGCAAACTCATCCGCTAGAACGCAGATACACAACTCGTTTTTTCTGTCATTTCGGCAGGTTTCGACGGGTTTCGGCTGTTCCGGGCGCTCAATCCGGTTATTGTTGAACTTCAGACGTATCGAGCATGTCACCGAAATAAGCCCCGGTTGTAGCCGGCACGGACACCGATATGATGAAAGACGAATCAAGGACGCCGTCCGAACAGCTCGAAGACTTGGCGAGCGGCATTCGCCGATGTGTTTCCTGCCGGCTTCACAAACGCCGCAGACACGCGGTTCCCGGCGAAGGCCCGGCGAGCGCGGAGATCGTATTGTTGGGCGAAGGTCCGGGGGGCAAAGAGGATGCGACCGGCCGCCCGTTCGTCGGTCCAGCAGGCCACTATCTCGACAAGCTGCTCGAAAATCAGGGCTTGACCCGCGAACGGCTATTCATAACTAACTGCGTCAAGTGCCGCCCTCCGGAAAATCGAACGCCGCGCCGCGATGAGCTGAAAACCTGCACGAGCCTTTGGCTGGAAAAACAGCTAGAGCTGATCTCACCCAACCTCATCGTTCTGCTCGGGCAAGTCGCCACTCGCCAGATGCTGGGCGATACCGCAACCGTTTCCGACTTGCATGGAAAACTAGCAAATCACAAAGGGCAGAATTATTTCGTCACCTACCACCCGGCTGCCGCTTTGCGCTTCGATTGGGTCGCCGACACCATCCATGCCGATTTCGAGACCCTCGGCAAACTACTCGTCCGGCCCGCCGATTTGCCGTAAGCGCCTCTCGCTCCACTCCATTCGTGGAATCTCAAAAGCGGCGCTCCATACGGACTTCCGCTGCACCCATCGGATCGTCGCTGCGTCATTCTTGACAACGCGATCAAGAGCGACTTCGAAAACGCCGGCTCATGACCGAATCCATCGGATTGTCAAATGGCCCTCATGCAATGCAGAATGGGAAGGAAAAAAACGAGTTACAGGAACAAAGCAAGCAGAAGAATCCCCAGTCAACAAAACCACACCTAATCCACTCAAGAGGAAGATCACATGGATACCAAGATTCACCACCGTGTCGTCGTTATCGGTGGCGGCGCTGCCGGGCTCGGCATCGCCGCCCGTATGCTGCATGCCGGAGTCAAGGATGTCGCCATCATCGAACCGTCCGATAAACATTATTACCAACCCTTCTGGACGTTCGTCGGAGGCGGCGTCGTCAACCGCGAGCAGTCGGTAAAACCCATGGCCGATTTGATTCCCAAAGGCGCCGCATGGATCCAAGACGCTGCCGAGGAGTTTGATCCCGACAACAATTTAGTCAAAACCCGTGGCGGCAAGCAGGTCGGCTACGATTACCTAGTCGTCTGTCCTGGGCTGCAGATCGATTGGGATAAGATTCCGGGAGTCAAAGAAGCCCTAGGCAAGAACGGAGTGTGCAGCAATTACAGCTACGACACCGTCAACAGCACCTGGGAAAACATTCGGAATTTCAAGGGCGGCAACGCCGTGTTCACTTTTCCGCCGCCGCCCATCAAATGCGCCGGAGCGCCGCAGAAAATCATGTACTTGGCGGAAGATTATTTCCGTAAGCAGGGCATTCGCGACAAATCGCGCGTCGTCTATTATTGCGCAACACCCACTATCTTCAGCGCGCCGAAATACGCCACCAGCCTCATGGAGCAGGTGGTGAAGCCGCGCAACATTGAGGTCCATTTCAAGCACAATCTGGTGGAACTGCGCCCCGATTCGAAAGAGGCGGTGTTTAAGAATCTGGACACCGGAGAAAACGTCGTCCAACCCTACGACATGATCCACGTGGTTCCGCCCATGAGCGCCCCCGATTTCCTCAAAAAGAGCCCGCTCGGTAACGAGGGCGGATGGGTGGACGTGAACAAGGAAACGCTTCAGCACGTCCGCTATCCCAACGTATTCAGCCTAGGCGACGCCAGCAGTCTACCCACATCCAAAACGGCGGCGGCCATTCGCGCGCAAAGCCCGGTCTTGGCCGCGAATCTGCTATCGGTCATGAACGGTGGACAGCCGGTCGCCAAATACGACGGCTACACCTCGTGCCCGCTGATCACCGGCTACGGGAAACTGATTCTGGCCGAATTCGACTACGACCTGAAGCCCAAGGAAACCTTCCCGTTCGACCAGGGCAAGGAGCGCTACAGCATGTATCTTCTGAAGCGCTATATCATCCCGGTGATTTACTGGAAAGGCCTGATCAGGGGCTATAAATGGCCTCACCTGGGCAAGGCATGAAATGAACGGGCGCGCCGTTCTGTAAATAAGGAGAGACCTCCCAGGCCGGGTGTGTCGCTTTGCGGAATCCCGGCCTGGCCTGACTTCCGCGGCCCTGCAAAGCCTGGGGCTCGTCGTTCGACCCGGCGTACGATGCCGCACCTCGCGAGCTTGTAGCCCTGGCCCCGGCGCGGTCCGCTCATTGCGCGGTAGTGCTACTCTTTCCCGTTCCCTGGAAGCGGATTTAAGCAAGGGTATTCGAGAACGAAACCAAACCAACCTCCCGTGCTCCGCCTCTACCAATCCAACAAACTGGAATTTCTCGCCGAATTCTTGACGGCCAACCCGTCACCGCCGACCTCCCCTTTCGAACCGGAAACCATCATCGTTCCAAGCCTCGGCATGGGACGCTGGCTTTCCCTGCGCCTTGCCGATAGGCTCGGCATCTGCGCGAACGTGCGTTTTCAATTGCCGGCCTCGTTCATCTGGAGCCTGCTTGAGCAACTCCTGGGCGAACTCCCAGGACGCTCGCCCTTCTCCTGCGAGGTCCTCACGTTCCGGATACTCGACTGGCTAGAGCTGCCTGCAAACCTGGAGCGAGCCCCGCGCCTTTCCGGCTATCTACAGAACGGCGACGAGTTGCGCCGGTTCCAGCTCGCCCGGCGAATCGCCGACTTGTTCGATCAATACCTGATGTACCGACCGGACTGGATTGCCGCCTGGGAACGCGGCGAGACTCTGGGTTTGGGTAACGACGAGCATTGGCAAGCCCTGCTGTGGCGCGATCTGACCGCGGCGGAAACCACACCCCATCGGGCCCACTATCTGAACGAACTTAAGACAACGCTCGAATCCGAGTCGGCGGCCGACCGGCTGCCGCCGCGGCGCATCACCGTATTCGGCGTCTCCTCGCTACCGCCGGCGTTTCTGGACGTATTGAACGCGCTTGCTAAGCACACAGAGGTCGACCTGTACGCGCTCAACCCGTGCCGTACGTATTGGGGCGAAATCCGGGACGAACGGGAAATCGGCCACATGGCCGGCGACCGCTCTCCGGAGGATCTGTACCTGGAAGTGGGAAATCCTCTGTTGGCGTCCCTGGGAAAACAGGGCCGCGAATTCTTCGATCTCCTGACGGAACAACCAGAGATCCACGACCTGTTTCAGCCAGAGCCACCCCGAGATTCGCTGCTACACATACTTCAGGCCGATATTCTGGAACCGATAGACCGCCGGAAGGCGGAACGTTTGGTCATACGAACGGACGACCGTTCGCTGCAAATCCATGCCTGCCACAGTCCGATGCGCGAAGTGGAAGTCCTGCGCGATCAGCTTCTGGCTTTGTTCGACGCCGATCCAGAACTGAAGCCGAGCGACGTGGCCGTGCTGACGCCAGACATCGAACAATACACGCCTTATATCGAAGCCGTCTTCGCCGAAAGCCGCGACACTCCGCCGATTCCTTTCAGCATCGCCGACCGCGGATTGGCTCACGAGCAGCCGCTCCTGGACACGTTTCTCGCCCTGCTCGACCTACCGGAAAGCCGATTCGCGGCGGACACCACGCTTGGCTACCTGGAACAACCATCTATACAACGCCGTTTCCGGCTGTGCGAAGACGACCTTCCCATGATCCATCAGTGGGCGCTGGCGGTCGGCACCCGCTGGGGACGAGACGGCGCTCACAAAGCCGAATTTCGGCTGCCGGACATCCCACGCCACACCTGGCGCGACGGCCTCAAGCGCCTGATGCTGGGCTACGCCCTACCGCAGGAACTGGCCGGCGACGGCTTTCCACTGTTCGCCGACACCCTGCCGTACGACGATATCGAAGGCAGCCGGGTCTTGATCTTGGAACGATTCGCGGAATTTCTGGAAACCTTGTTCGAATGGGCGGACCGGTTCAAGGCCAGACAGTCCATACCAGAGTGGGTCGACTGCTTGAACGCGTTCATCGACCGACTGTTCGATCCGCGCGACGAGGACGAAACGCTGCTGCTCCAGCTGCGTAGCACTTTCGATCAGCTGCGGGAGTTCGCGGAACAAGCTGGCTTCGGCGCACCGGTCGGAATCCGGGTAATCAAACGCTGGCTGGCCGACCGCCTTTCGCAGCCCTCCGGCACGGCCGGCTTCTTGACGGGGGCGGTCACCTTTTGCGCCATGGTACCCATGCGCAGCCTGCCGTTCAAAATCATCGCCGTGCTCGGTCTGAATCACGACAGTTTCCCCCGCGAGCGCCATCCTCCCGATTTCGACCTGATGGCGAAACACCCCCGCAAAGGAGACCGATCGCGCCGGCTCGACGACCGTTATCTCTTCCTGGGAACGCTGCTGTCGGCGCGGGAAGTGCTTTATCTCAGCTATGTCGGCCGCAGCGTTCGCGATAATACCCAGCTGCCGCCCTCCCCGCTGGTGTCCGAACTGATCGACGTCGCGAAACAAAGTTGCGAACTGGCCGAGGGCGACCTCGAATCCCATCTCCTAACCGAACATCCGCTCCAGCCGTTCGATCCCGGTTATTTCCGGCATGACCCGAGATTGCCCGGATTTTCGTCGACCTGGCTAGCCGCGGCACAACTGATCGGACGGGGCAATAAGGAGCCCGATCCCTTGTTCGCCGGCCCTCTTCCGGACCCCGAAGAGGAATGGCGAACGGTCGACCCGGAAAGTCTCGCCTACTTTTTCGGCAACCCTGTCCGGTATCTACTGCGGCGGCGGCTGAACCTGATCCTGGAAGACGCCGCAACGGAATTCGAAGTTCGCGAACCCTTCGGTCTTGATTACCCAACGAGAAATCTGGTCCGGCAGAACCTTCTGAACGCCTTGGCATTGGATCGAAAACCACAAAGCGCTTTGCTGCTCGCCGACGCCCAGGGACTCTTGCCCCACGGCCGCTTCGGCGAAGCGCTGCACAGCAAGGAGCAACGGCTGGTCCAGAGCTTCGCCGTGAAACTGCTCCCAGACCTCGTCAAACCGCGTTTCGAACCCCTGCCGATCGACTTCGAAGCAAACGGCCTGCGCCTCCTCGGCTCGCTCGCCGACGTCAGCGCCAGCGGTCTGATCGATTACAGCTTCGAAGAACCCTCTCCCCGCCAACTCTTCAACCTGTGGCTTCGTCACCTGATGCTATGCCTGATCGCCCCCGAAGGCGCGACGCTTCAATCCTTACTGCACACGCCCAAACAGACCTTCACGTTCCAAGCGATTACCGATCCCGAGCACGAGCTCACCAAACTCCTGAACGCTTATTGGCAAGGTCTCTCCGCCCCGCTCCCCTTCTTCCCCAAAACCAGCTACGCCTATGCCCGCTGCCTACAAGACCCTCCGGCCAGACTCGGCGGCGATCCGGAAGCTATCAGGCTCAATGCCCTAAGACAGGCGCGGAGTATCTGGGAAGGTTCGGAATTCCAGTCCGGCGAAAGCATAAATGTCTACTACCAGACGGTTTACCGGCGCAGCGATCCGCTGGACGAAAGCTTCGAGGCACTGGCCGTTGAGCTCATCAACCCGATGTTGACCTCAATGACGAAAGCGGTATCTCGATGATTGTTGACGAGAATCGTGGGCAGGGCTGAAGACGAAACCCGGCAATTGAGGCATGGAAATGCTAGGTTTCCGCAAAACTCCAACCTAGCCTACGGGCTCTGCACTCAGACTTCGCGCCCACTTAAATCTGAATCACAAGCTAACAGAGCGCGCGCCCCCTGTGTCGACCTGCGCTTTAGGGATGAAGAGGTCATCGCCCTTTATTGATGCGACATCTTCGATGGAACGTGCCAGGTCAAAGCGCTGTACGAGCATGCGCGGCGCTCTTAGCGCGACGAGTTTCCCCAGCTGTCCACAACGGCGGCTTCGTCCGGCGCCTGAATCGGCTCGCCGATGGGTTTCCCGCGCTGTTGGAACGCTGGGGTCCAGCGGGCGCGCCCGCCTCCTGGATCAGGAAGGCCGAATCGTTCCTAGGTAGTGCAGGCCTAGCAAACCCGGCAGTATACTGCCAAGGCTGCCCCGGACCTGGCGGCGAGCGGCTATTGTTCGACCAAGAAGCTCTCCTACCTGGAGTGAAAATCCGCGTGATCGGCGATGAGCGGCCGGGCACTTTACCCCGACCCCGCTCTATCGCTCTGACGGCGGCAAACTTGAACGATTGCCCGGTACCGAACAGATTGCCCCGAACCTGGGCTATCGATATCTGTTTGCCGATAAGGCTTACGACTACCTGTCGCGCTGGACCTCGCTCCCGTTCACGGTCTTCACGCCCGTGCGAAAGATGCCGGGACAGCCGCCTCTCGATGCCGCCGACCGCTTGTCTTCCTCGGCCGTGTCGAGGTTCACCAGCCCATTGAAGCGTTGTTTAACTGGATTTAGGCGAAAACCGGTATGGAGACGGCCTGCAAAGTCCGCTCCTCGCGGGGACTCCTCGTTCACATCTTCGGCCGCCTCGCGGCTGCCATGTTCCTATTAAACCAGTGGCCGCACAACCGATTGCTCATATCGTCGAGGTTTATCGGGAGGTGTTGAGCGCGGTACTCGCCCGCCGCGCATAGCTAAAGCGCACGGTTGGCAGCACACCCGGGTCCCGCATCGATGTGAATAATCATCCGGGTCAACGTGGCGTCGTAAGACGTATCGAAGAAAGCTTCCGGATCGATGCAATCCACCACTCAAGTCGGGCCCGCTTCCCCAATACACGGCATACTGCATGATTAGTCTTTCACTGGCGTTCTTGGTATATACCTCAGTTGGCGCATGATCGGCGAAAAGGTCAATTTTCCTAGTTCCTATGCGCCGCCCGCCAGATTGAACCACCCGTTACAAGACTTGCGTCAATGTCATTTCCGGATGCGTCGAGGATCGTGCCGGAAGCCGAACTTCCTTTACGCTTCCGTCATCGTCTCTACCGGCATAAGGAACGGGCTTTCCTCCTGCTCGGCTGCTTCGGCGCGTTTAATACGGCTCGCCTCCAGAAGCGACCGGAGCTTCTCGTCCAGTTTCTCCAGCGTACCCTCGGGATCAATCCACCAATCGGTCGACCAGACACGAATGATTTCCCAACCGAGCCCGCGCAATACTTGCTCGCGCAACTTGTCGCGATCGCGGGCAGTGGCGGTGCGGTGGTAGGTCGCCCCATCACATTCGATACCTGTCAGATAAGCGCCGGGGGCGTCCGGATGCACGACCGCCAGATCGACACGAAACGCCGAAGCACCAACCTGAGTGTGCAATTCCCAACCTTTGCTGGCGAGAGCGGCGGCTACCGCTTGTTCGAAAGGACTTTCGAAGCCGCCTCGGCTGCCGTGAGTGGCTTCTGCCAGGGCGCGCGGGCCGCGCTCGGCGAATTCGAGGAAGTGCTTAAGGTCGCGCACGCCCGCGGCTTGGGTTCGCGTCAAATCCATCTGTTCGGCCTTGAGGCTGGAGAACACGCGCAACTCGTGGCGGGCACGGGTGATGGCGACATTCAGGCGGCGCTCGCCGCCTGAACGGTTCATGGGACCAAAGTTCATCGACACCGCACCGTGGAGATCCGGGCCATAAGTAATGGAGAAGTACATGATGTCGCGCTCGTCCCCCTGGACGCTCTCCAGATTTTTCACGAACACGGGTTCCAGTTCCGTCTCGCTAAAATAAGGCTCGATGGCTGGATCTTTGCGGCGCTCTTCGTCCAACAAGTCTTCGATCAGCGCCTGCTGCTCGGCATTGAAGGTCACCACGCCGATAGTCAGCCCGGATTCGCGGAAGCCCGGCGAATTCAGCCGCCCCACGAGATCGGCCACCAGCGCCTTTGCCTCCGGCTTGTTGACGCGAGCTCCGCCTTTTTCATACACCCCCTTCACATAGTGGAAGCTCACAGCCCGATCTTCAGTCACCGGCGACGGGAAGGTCACGAGCGAGCCTTCGTAGTAACGATGGTTCGAGAAGGCAATCAGGCTCTCGTTACGACTGCGGTAGTGCCAGGTCAGGTTCATGGTCGGTAGTCTCGCCCCTAGGCACTCGTCGAGGATGCTTTCCAAGTCGCCCTCGACATCCTCATCGTCCAGATCCGATTCGGCGCGATCGAAGAAGCTGGTTGGCGGCAGCTGCTTGGGATCGCCGACCATGATGACCTGCTTGCCGCGCGCGATCGCTCCCACTGCATCCCACACCGGAATCTGCGAGGCTTCGTCGAAGACGACGACGTCGAACGCGGTCGCATCGGCCACCAGATACTGGGCGATCGAAAGCGGGCTCATGAGCAAGCACGGCGTTAGCTTGGTCAGCGCCGTCGGGATCTTGCTCATGAGCTGACGAAGCGGCGTGTGATTCCGCTTCTTGGTCATTTCATACTTGAGGATGCCCCACTCCGAGTTTCGTGCGACGCTGTCCTGAGTCGGCAAATCCGCGCACAATCGGGCTCGGATATAGGCTCGGGTCAACTCGGTGAAACGGTCGTCGAGCCGTCGGAAATCGTCGATGCGCTTTTCGTGCACGGCTGATACGAAGCTGCGGATGACTGGTTCCTCGTCCACCGCCGCGTTCAACCACCAGCGGCTGTAATTGGTCTCGAACGCCCGGCGTATGCTGCCCTGCGCCACAGTGCCGCGTTCGATGGCCTCTACGAGCGGCCCAAGTCCGACCGCTAGGGCCTCATCCCGCACCTTGCACCAAGCACACCAAGCATTCAGTCGATGCTGAAGGCGAACGAAGCTTGCACACCGCTCGGCGATTTCGCCGAGGGTAAGTTCGGTGAAATCGCACTTGGCGGTTTCCGAAAAGCTCGCGACCGAAACCAGGCGGTCCATGGCCGGCTGCAACGCCTCGTAGGCTTTAAGATATTCTTCGCCCGCCGCTGTGATCGGGCCACCAGGTTCTAGGAAAACGTTGCCATCACCGAGCAAGCGTTCCAGCGGCGATTTAACGGCGCCGATCTGTTCGGGTGTTCTGGCTAGGTTCGCTATAGCGCTGGAAAGAGCGGACTGAAATTTCAGGACCTGCTCTATTTCTTCCACACGCGTTTTCAGGCCGTTCCAAAGGCCTGCGGTAATGTCCCGAAGATCCTCATAATCGGCGAGCTGTCGTTCGACCTGTGCCAACCCTTGCTCGCGCAAGCGCGCCATTCTGGCCAGCAAACGGATGTCCTGTGCGATGCGCGGCTTGCCTTTAGCAACGATCGCGGTAGAAAGACGTTTGCGAACCTTGCGTTTCCGAAACCACGACAACGGCCAAATCGATTTTTCCGCCTTTTTCCAAGCAGCTGCGAGCTCAGGAAGATCCAAACGTTCGACCTCGTCGGCGTACTGAACCGACAGCTTGCTTCTCGCCTGGAAAATCTCGTCGAGCATCCCTTGTAGATCGGGATCGGCATCGACGACGATCTCTGTGCCGTTCGGCGAGAACGCTGTGCGCAGCGCCCGATGTTGGCTCAAGAGCGCGGTACCGGTTTTGAGGCGATCAGCGATCGAACGCGCGTCAACACGCAGGGCGAAGCGCCAATCGCGCCCGGCGGCGTTCGGTAGTGCGCGGGCCAGCACGGCGAAGGCGCTCCGCGCCCGCTGGTCGAAAGGCACGCTCGGTAGCCCTACGGCTTGAATGAACCGCTCGCCGGCCTGTTGCAAGGCATTCACGGCTGGAATGACGCTGCTTACGGCATCGATCAGGCTTTGCTGCCAGCTCGGCGACCAATCGCTATGGCCGATAGGCGCAAGAGGATGGTCCTGCAAAGCTCCCTGTCCGACGGCCTGAACGTTCACATCCAAGCGGTCAATTAGCTCCCGCATGGCGTCCAGGGACGCCCTGTCGTGGACATCCGCTCTACCCCATGACAGGCCGATCACCGGCACGTCCCTACCGTCGACCACGCGTCCGATCGCATCGTAAATGCTCATGCCGTTCGCATGCCGGAGATGGAGGCGCTCGACATAGGCATTGAGCTCGTCACGCACACGTTTCAACCGCTCAGCTTCGAGGCGCCATGCTTCGGGGTCGATATCGCCGCGCGCCTCCCAGGATTTTTGCAGTTGTGCCAGCACGTCCAGCTTGCGTGCCTTGCTGGAATGCAGCTCGAGACAGAATTCACCTAGCCCCACTTCGCGCAACCGGCGGTACACCACATCGAGCGCCGCAATCTTTTCGGAAACGAAGAGCACCCGCTTGCCTTCCGCCAAGCATTGCGCGATGAGATTGGCGATGGTTTGGCTCTTGCCGGTGCCGGGCGGCCCTATCAGTACGAAATCCTTGCCTCGTGCGGCCGCCATGACGGCCGAAAGCTGAGAGGAATCCGCCGGAAGCGGACAGAAAATCTGGTCCGGCCTGAATTCACGGTCGAGCTGATTCGGGATCGGGAAAGGTACGCCGGAAGGAAAGGGCTCGCGCGGCGTATCGATGAGGTGTCGCACCACCGCGTTTTCGCGCAGCTGGTCGATACGGTCGGTCAGGTCTTTCCACATCAGATACTTGGCAAAGGAAAACGTCGCCAGCACGACATCTTCCGTGACCTCCCAACCCTTGATGTCTTTTACCGCATGGGACACCGCCTTCCAGATGGCGGCCACGTCCAGTCCGGAATCATCCTTGGGCAGCTCGCGATCGGCGAAGCCGAGGTTGAGCTTGAAATCCTGACGCAGCATTTCGACCAGCGTCGGATTGAAACGTGGTTCGTCATCGTGCAAGGTCAAGGTGAAGCCCGAGCGTGCGCTCTTGCGATTCAGCGTGACCGGCACGAGTATCAATGGCGCGCGATAACGCTGGCCGGCCTTGTCGTCCCGTATCCAGGACAGAAAGCCGAACGCCAGATAGAGAGTATTGGCTCCCCCTTCCTGCAGCATGTTGCGAGCCGCACGGTACAGTTCCACGAGCCGCACTTCGAGCTCTTCCGGGGGAAGGTCGACGAATACCTCACGACGCTTCAAGGCATCGCGCGCATGTTCGCGCCGTAGGTCTTCGCGTACTCGTGCCTCATGAATGGCCTGATTGCGCGGGTCGGCACCGTCCATGAGGTCGGGCCTCGGCAAAAGCTTCAGAGCCTGGCCTTCGGCCAGAAGATCCTCGAGCGCACTAGGAGCCGGTGCTTCGAGTTTGAGGGATTTCTTTCCGCCTTTGAAATTCAGCAGGTTATTGCGTAGCGACAGATCGAGCAGCTTACGTTGCCAGCGAATCAACCGATCCTTGGGATTGAGGGTGGCGGGATCGGGTTCGACAATTTCCTCGTCCGGTAAATCCGGAGCGTCCTCGATTCGCGGTTCGGCAACTTGGAATGGCTCGATGGATGTCGTTAGCACGAGCGTTTCAGCACTCGCCAAAGGCCTGATCCGCTGCAGGCGCGCGCGGCGGATGTCTACCGCCAGCTCGAAGTCTTCTTCCTTTTCTTCGGAAATCTGTTGCTCTCCGAGTTGGACGGCAAAGGAGAACAGCGGCGGCGGATGTTGCGTGACGAGAGTGGTTTCGAACAGCAGCAGTTCTTTCAGCTTGACCCGCTTGCGCAAGGCCGTGACGTCATCGACCACAGTGGTCGAGAATTCCTCCGGGTTGAGCCAGACGCCCGCAAACGCATGCCCCTTGGTAAAGACCAGCAGCGGGTTTAAACCGGCCTGTTCAATGGCCGAACAGAACAGAAGCGCGAGGTCGAGACAAGTGGCCAAACCGGATTCGGCGATCTGCGCCGGGCCGCGAATCTTCTGCCCCTTATGTTCGAAGCTCGCGGGCGGTAGGGCATAGTTCAATCCCATCGATGCAATCGCGCTCCAGATACCGGAAGCGAGTTCCCATACCCGCTTCGGGCCGCCGCTGTAGCCATCCAGCGCCGGGCTTTTTTTGTTCTTGCGAAGAATCTCGGCGGCTTGCCTGAGCAGACGCTCCACGGCCGGTTCGTTCGGCTGAACGAAGGCGGCAACCAAATCCGGCAAATCCGACAAGCCACCCCATTGATTCCGAGGCAGAAGTTCAACGGTACACTCGAATCGCACCAGTTCCTCGGGCAGCACCGAAACCCGGTACAAAACGAGAGAGACCGATGCCTTCTCGGCTTCGGTCAAACGAGTGAGCAGTGCTCCATCGAGCTGAACGTCCAGATCGGTAATGTGGTAGCGACTGCTGCCCTCGATTTCATCGATTCGCCATCTTTTCGATTTGAGGAACGCCGGAACGGATTCGAGGCGGAGCTCGAGATCCTTTATCGTCTCCGTCGCATCATTCACGATGCTGAGCTCCCGAAGCATCGGGACGGAATTCTGAAAGTAGGCGAGATTCAGCTTAGAGACGAGCGTTGCCTCGATGCGTTGGGACGGCACACGCCAACCGATTTCGCCGTAAGGCCGCTCGTTCGTAATCCTATCCATCAAGCCCCCTATTACTTCGCAATATTGTTTTTTCCTGCCGTGAGCGAATTTGAAACCGCAGCCAAGGCTCACTCGTCATTACGGCAAGATCCGGTCTCCGAAAAGTATAAGGGTATAATGGGGGCAGAATGGGTTAATCACTCGACAGCCATAAAAACACCACGACATTTGGCTTCGCGGATATAGCTGGGACTAACGAATAGGGGGCTGAATTACTGATCACTAGAGCGTTTTCATCTCTGATGTACGCTCGAATAGAAGCTGCCTTCGGCAGCGAGTGAGTTTGAAGCGGGTCTCTCCCCACGGGGGTAGTGATTAACTAGATGTCAAGTCCCGCAAGATCGTAAACCTTCTTTCGAAAAAGATGAGGATGGGACAGTTGCCAGTTTTTGAGAGCCTGGATCGGGGTGAGATGGCGTAGGGCCTTTTGGGGAATGTGATGATTGTACAGCTCGACATAGCGGTGCAGGGTGGTGTCCAGATCGGCGGTTGAATCGAAGTGATGGGTTTGCAACACCTCCTCGATGCGGCCATTGAAGCGTTCCACCAGGCCATTCGTTTGGGGCCGTCCCGGCGGAATCAGGCGATGTTCGATGCCTTGTTCAGTACAGAGGCGGTCAAACTCATGCGTCCCCGAGGGCTGCCGAGTTCGGGTCAGGAAACGGTCGGTAAACTCCGAGCCGTTGTCGGTCAGGCATTTCTGGATGCGGAAAGGCGCGGCCTGAATCACCGCTTTGAGGAAGTCCTTTGCGCTTAAGGCGGAGCGGTTGGGCTTGAGGGCGACATAGACCCAGCGGGTGGCGCGGTCGATGGCGACGAACAGGTATCGGCGGGGTTCGCCGTCGATGGCGGGCAAGTACTTAACATCCAGGTGAAGGAAGCCGGGCTCATAGGCCTTGAAGGGTTTGACCTTCGCCTTCTCTGTAGGCGGAAGCAGGGTCTTGAGGGACGCCACCCCGTGGCGGCGCAGGCAGCGGTCTAGCCCGGAACGGGACACGGCGGGATTGAGAAATTCCCGGGTCACGGCCAGGAGATCATCCAAGGGGAGGAGCAGAGCTTGGCGGAGGTAGACCACGATGGCTTCCTGGGCGGGCGTGAGCGTGGTTCTGAGGGTGTGGGGCCGGTGTGAGGCATCTTCGACCGAGGAGCGGTGTTTCCACTTGCGGACGGTCGTTCGGCTAATGCCATGCTTTTGGGCCAAGGCGCGCTCGCTCAACGTGGACGCTTGAATGGCCTGCCGAACCGCCGGGGTGGTACGGGCGTTCTTATGAAGACGAATCTGCATGGAGAGAAACCTCACTTGGACGAACCGAATATCTCCTGGAGAAGGCTCCGGGCTTCGAACCAAGCATAACTCCTTCTCGGTAAATAATCACACGAGACGCGACACGGAAGACGATCCCACAGTTGGCGGGCCGTGGCTTCTGTACGGTCACCCAACGCGTAGGCTACGATTTGTCGGGTGTGCGGGGCGAAGGCGATCCACAGCCACATCGGTGTGGTTTTCCGACCAACGTAGCTCCTGACTTCATCGCATTCCAGCACAGGTGGAGCCCCGCTGGACTGCGGTGGATCGACTACCGTGACGCTCAGAGGCGGCAGGCTTTGGACTTTTTTTGAACCACTTGACGACCATGGTGGGTGAGACGCGAAAGGTCCTTTGGAGCTAATGACGCAAATGATGCAGTTCCTGGCTCACCCCATCCTACGAGCCGGGTTACGTTGCGCTCGCCTCATACTAAAATACCTTACTTCTAATCCGGTTAATAGGGCGTGGTACCCGCTAAGCTCTTACACGGATGACTGGCCTGCCTACGCGACCCGTAGCGAGGTCAGCAGTATGTCATTGGCAAAAACATAAACCGATTAAATAAAAAACAAAAATCTATTATTAAGTGCCAGCATCAAGCACGTGGCACGTACAACCATTTATTTCTAGAAATCGGAAATACTTCATGTTGGCCTTTTTGCGATATTCTTTGCCAGATATTGCTTTCAATCGATTTCTCCCACCATTTTCTAAGCACGAAAATTTAAGACTTGCCAATGGAATCCACTCCTTCAAATCCCTTGGCTCCCATTTTTACGTAGATGTCCCGGTAAGTCGTATTAGAGGAGCTCGATTAGTTTTGTTTAATCAAGAGCTCGCTAAAACATTAGATATAAAATTACCAAGAAAAAGCACCGAAATCGAAAATTTTGTTCTTGATTTATTCGCGTGGTTTAAGGCTGACGAAAAGACAGCTCGCGAAGACCTAGATACCGACCATACCCGAACATTCTTTGCAACCCGCTATCAAGATTCCGACGATAAATGTGTTGGCAGCGCCTTAGGTGATGGCCGCACCGTCTGGGTTGGTGAACTTTCTAATGTAGATGTAAACCAGCGAATTCGTTACATGGATGCTACGGTGAAAGGAATCGGCATTACTCCTCTTGCTTGGCTGAATCACTCCAAGCAAAGCCATCGCGACGGAAAACTAGGAATAACAGAAGCTGTCCATGAATACATTTATGGTTTGGCTGCCACTAAAAACGGTATCGACACCGTACGCCCTCTCGCGGTAATAGAGTTACCCTTCTTCCGTGAAGCAACAGGTGAAAAGGCAGCTCTTATTGTCCGCATCGGGAACCATCTGAGATTTGCCCATTACCGCTATTTTTCTAACCAACCGTGGAAGCTTGAAAAGATTTTTGAGTACGGATTAAAACGAGATCTAGGTTTACCTCTAAATTATCCAGTAACTCCCCAAAACGTTCGTAATTATCTGGATCGTATCGTAACCAATCTCGCAAAAGAGGCTGCAGTCTACTATGACCTTCACGCTGTGCACGGCTCTCCAACTTATGGAAACAGAACGTCTGACGGCGGCACCATCGATCTATCGACCTTTGTTTACCTCGATGCTCATCACCAAAAATATAGTTATATGCCTGGAAACAAATACTTCCTGGGCGGCAGGTGGGGACAACCTGAACAATTGTTTACCTTATTTAGCGACCTAATAAAACTGACTTGCAAAAGTCGATTTAAATATACAAACGAAATTGCATCAGAAAAATTTTACTGGGAAAAATTCCGCAATACGATGGAGAGAACTCTGACTCATCGATGGCTAAAAAGACTCGGACTCTCCGAAAATGAAATCTTAGCGCTTTCCAGCGATACCAAGAATCGCTTTCATAATATTGTGAAAGCCATCTACGAAGCTCAGGGAACAAAAAAGATAAAACTCAATAGAGGAAGGACTTTCTTAGCGGCCTTCGAGCCTCGGAAAATATTATCCCGTACAGCCCAGTACTTCGATAAGTTTAATGACATTAACTTTATTTGGGAAAACCTTTTCAAGGTGCATAGAAACTGGGGAACTTTTAACTTTCCGAAAGCGCTCCCGTTCATTACGGAATATATAAAGTCAGTTGAATATATTGTCGATGAGCTTGATAAAACGGGCGAGATCGTCACCAAGTGGAAATCTCGCAGCCAACAAATGCAATTATCGGAGCGCCGGGAACTAGGTAGCGACTTTTTCTACGACTCTGAACGATTCATCTCTTCGCAGGAGGTCTTAGCACAAATTCACCGAGGAAAAGCCAACTGGAAAGTGATCAGCGACATGGCTGCCGACGCCGCAGAAAAATTGGTCGATCGAGGTCTAGGTTCTGTCGATATTGTGTAGGTGTCGCGTCTCGTGTGATTATTTACCGAGAAGGAGTTATGCTCTGTTTGAAGCCCGGAGCCTTCTCCAGGAGATATTCGGTTCGTCCAAGTGAGGTTCCTCTCCATGCAGATTCGTCTTCATAAGAACGCCCGTACCACCCCGGCCGTTCGGCAGGCCATTCAAGCGTCCACGTTGAGCGAGCGCGCCTTGGCCCAAAAGCATGGCATTAGCCGAACGACCGTCCGCAAGTGGAAACACCGCTCCTCGGTCGAAGATGCCTCACACCGGCCCCACACCCTCAGAACCACGCTCACGCCCGCCCAGGAAGCCATCGTGGTCTACCTCCGCCAAGCTCTGCTCCTCCCCTTGGATGATCTCCTGGCCGTGACCCGGGAATTTCTCAATCCCGCCGTGTCCCGTTCCGGGCTAGACCGCTGCCTGCGCCGCCACGGGGTGGCGTCCCTCAAGACCCTGCTTCCGCCTACAGAGAAGGCGAAGGTCAAACCCTTCAAGGCCTATGAGCCCGGCTTCCTTCACCTGGATGTTAAGTACTTGCCCGCCATCGACGGCGAACCCCGCCGATACCTGTTCGTCGCCATCGACCGCGCCACCCGCTGGGTCTATGTCGCCCTCAAGCCCAACCGCACCGCCTTAAGCGCAAAGGACTTCCTCAAAGCGGTGATTCAGGCCGCGCCTTTCCGCATCCAGAAATGCCTGACCGACAACGGCTCGGAGTTTACCGACCGTTTCCTGACCCGAACTCGGCAGCCCTCGGGGACGCATGAGTTTGACCGCCTCTGTACTGAACAAGGCATCGAACATCGCCTGATTCCGCCGGGCCGGCCCCAAACGAATGGCCTGGTGGAACGCTTCAATGGCCGCATCGAGGAGGTGTTGCAAACCCATCACTTCGATTCAACCGCCGATCTGGACACCACCCTGCACCGCTATGTCGAGCTGTACAATCATCACATTCCCCAAAAGGCCTTAGGCCATCTCACCCCGATCCAGGCTCTCAAAAACTGGCAACTGTCCCATCCTCATCTTTTTCGAAAGAAGATTTACGATCTTGCGGGACTTGACATGTAGGCAATACCGGGCGCGCGCCGGACACAATACGCGGGACCGCGCTCCCCATGTAGGCTGGTGACGCGTAGATATTCCGGTTTTGGTCGCCAGCTCCCGCGACAGATGCCGGTATCGTAAAGGGGTCAGGCTTTGTGTATTTGCTTTTAATTTCTTTACGTGAAACCCTCGTCGGGTGCAATAGCGGTCCCGCGTGTGGCGCCGTATGAGGCGATGGTCGGGGAATCCACAGCGCATCGGATACCTGTACAGTCAGCTAATGACCCTCAGAGTTATCGTCTCTTCGGAAGTCAACGGCGTCAGTTCTCACGTTCCAACATATTGGAATGTGAGGATTGACCCTAACAGCAGGACGGTAACAAACTCCCCCATATTCTCCCTTGCCGATCGCCGAACGATTTTTTTTGGGCGGAACAGAAGGTTTTCGATTACTTTGGCCGGTTTTTTCACCCCTTTCCGCGGCTTTTCCGCCCCGCCATTCGCCGTCGGCCGGATGCCGGGCGCGCTCTGCCTCAAGCGGCTACGGCCCGCACCGCCACCAGTTGGAGCAATTTATAGATGTTTAGTCTTCCGATTCCGCAGCAAAATTCGCAGTCCCTGGATTACACATAATCGGGATTCTCTCCCATTTTGAATAAGAAATAAGATCTCGCTCTAAGATTTTCGGAATTGCCTCAGTCCTCAATTTAAAAATCAGGCGATATACCATAGTGATTTGCGGACTTTCACATATCATTCGAGATACAGTAATAAAAATAATTAATTAGAATGGCACCTGGCGCCATGGTTTGTGTCATTTTTCATAGCTGCTTAAGTCTTTAAGGGGCCTCCTGATCGTTTTCGGTTTGGATCCTGGAATATCCGTTCGTCAAATAAATTTTAGATAGGAAATCGATACTCGCTTCTGACATCCCTCCACCTACCTGTAGATCGGCATTCTTACTCCGGTCGGCGGCAATTTCGCCCTCAGTTCCCTTGAGTATTCTCGGGGTATCTGTCGGTAGACGAATCCTGATTTTCAAACCCAAATTGCCATAGCCGTCTGGCATCGTATTTGCTTTAGTTACTCGCGCTATACCGGTGAGAGCGCCGCTCACCGACTCGTTTTCCTTACTTCTCCGTGGAAGAGATTCATCAGCGACCGCCAGCGGTTTAGTGCGTAACCACTTGGATCAGGATGGTATTGGTCATGAAATGGACGTTTTAGCCGCGTCCGCTTCAAAGCGGAAAACCGTGAAATAAACAGTTTTAACAAACCGTTAGGAAAAAAATTATGCAAGAAGCCGAATCGAAAAGAATATGGATCCGACAATCGCTCTTTGCAGCAATCGTAGGCGATGCGGCCAACGAGCCGACCATCGCCATCAATCCGACGGACCCAGGCAACATCGTCATCGCCTGGCGCCAGTTCGACTCCGTGCAGTCCTCCTTTCGCCAAGGCGGCTGGGCGTATAGCCACGACGGAGGTGCTACTTGGACCTTTCCAGGATCGCTGACGCCTGGACAGGGCCGGAGCAATCCGGTTATCGATGTAGATGCTCAGGGGAACTTTTACTTTCAGAGTCTACATTTCGACGAGCAAGGCGTCTTTATCGAAGACATTCAGGTCATCAAGTCGACCGACGGCGGACGCAGTTGGCAGAACCCGGTATTCGCCCACGGACGAGGCGGCGATAAAGGCCAGATCGTAGTAGACCGTAGCGGCGGAATCGGCGATGGTCATATTTACGTCAACTGGCGCGAAACGGGCGATGACGAGTGTTTCACCCGTTCTATCGACGGCGGCGCAAGTTTCGAGCCGCCGGTGGGGATTCCGGGTAATCCAAGCTTCGGCACCATGGCGGTAGGGCCGCACGGCGAGTTGTATATCGCCGGACGGCTCGAGCCCGGTGAGTGGGACGAAGAGACCCAGAATCGAAACCACTACCAGCACATTTTCTCGAAATCGTTAGACGCGCGAGATCCCGCTTCGATACCCAGCTTTACAACGCGAATCGTGGATATCGGCGGTCCCGCGCCTTTATTCCATTTTCGAAACAATCCGAATCAGTACGGTCCTATCGGCGACGTTCAAGTTCGAGTCGACCTGTCCGACGGGCCGTTGCGAGGCAATGTCTATGTGCTGGCGACGATCGATCCACCCGGCGAGGACAATCTGGACATCAAATTCATCCGAAGCAGCGACGGCGGCGAGACTTGGTCTGCACCGATCAGAGTCAACGGACGACCCGCCCAATCGAAACTCGTGGCAATGGTTCGGCATGATGGGGGTGGCTCCGAACTCGCGCATCGATGCCGTCTGGTACGACACGCGCGAGAGCGGCCGCTATAACGTCTCGCGCTTGTATTACGCGTATTCGTGGGATGGTGGCGTAACCTGGAGCAAGAACGTTCCGGTCAGCCAGCCTTTCGATACCACAATTGGTAATCCGCACGCATCCCTGAAGATAGGGGACTATTCGACCCTGGTTTCCAGGAGGGACGGCGCGAGCGTGGCTTATACCGCAACCTTCAACGGCGAGCAGGACGTCTACTATCTGAACGTGTTTCCAGACTGCAACGAAAACGGCTTGTCGGACGTCCTGGATATCGAACAAGGCCGGGCCGCTGACGCCGATGCCAATCATATTCCCGATTCGTGCGAAACAACCCCGCTGGCCGGCGATCTGGACGGCGACGGTGATATCGATCGCCTGGATATCGACCTGATCCTCGCCGCCAGGAATCAACCGACATCCGGCCCGGACGATCCCCGCGATATCGACAACAACGGTACGATCGACGCGCTCGATGCCCGCAAACTGACCTTGTCGTGCACCCGTCCACGTTGCGCGACTGAGTGAGTAAAGTGTGCATGCCATCCCTTATCCATCTAGGGAAACTCCCGACAACCGGGTTCCGCTCTGGATTCATGTGGTTTGCGGAAATCCGTGCGCGTGATCTCGGACCAAACCCGGGGTGGAGTTTCCCTGGATCGTTCCCGCGAGGAACTCGTTAACCGGAGACTATCAAGATGCTAGACCGTTATTGCAAACCTCTAATCGGAGCGCTGCTATTGTCCATATCGGGATTTGCCGAATCCGCGATTACACTGGCGATCACCCCGCTGTCCCAATCGGCGTCGTCGATCAACATCGGCATCACGGTTGCGGGACTTGGCACCGGCGAAGCGCCCTCCCTAGGCAGCTACGATCTGGATCTCCATTTCGACAGCAGCCATTTGGAATATGTCGATACCCATTTCGGCGACCCGGTGTTAGGACACGAACTGGACGTTCTCGATTTCGGGGCAAACGTTACTTCGGCCGAGTCAAGCGGTAGCGGGGGGTTGAACCTTTTCGAACTGTCCTTCGACTCGCCGGACGATTTAAATGCCCTGCAGGCCGACAGTTTTATCCTGGCGGTAGTTACGTTCAACCTCCTGCAAGCCGGCAGCAGCCTGTTGAACCTAGTTGTCAACGCACTCGGCGATGCGGACGGAAATCCCTTGACGGCCAATGTGTCGTCCGCGACGGTCGCTCCGGTTCCGCTCCCTACCGCGTTATGGTTGATGGTTACCGGTTTGGCCGTACTTTTTCCACGGCATAGACAGCGCGACCTACCGCCACGTTAATGGAAGGCTGACTTGGGTAGGCGAAGCTGCCCAGAAACATCGCCCCGGCTACTTCATCCAAGCGGTCAACTACCACTTTTAAGCGCTTGCCGCGCGCTCGTGCGGTGAAACAGATTTCGCAGAGGTCGTTGGATATCTTCTTCGGTTCGGGTGAACCGATTCCTGCCGTCGTCGATAGATCCGGTGATCCTCTGCCCAGGTCCGATCTTACACGTCCCTGTCCCTCGAAATCCTCGGCGTGTGACGAGTCCCGACAACCGGAAAATGAGCGAAGTCATCCGACATTCTTCACGGTATTCCGAGGGCGTCTTGCTACACTCGTTAACAACGGCTGCAATTGCAGGCAACAATACAAAGACATTGCTCGGCGAAACCATTACCGTAACCGCTCTTGGAGTATCGTGTTCAATACGAAGATGTTTATGCGCCTCCGTAGTCTTGCAGGATGGGTTATTGCTGCCCTGACAGCCGCCGTGTTTGGCTGTGCCGATCAATCGCTGCTCTATACAATCGAAAGCGAGAGCGTTGCGGAAATCACGGTTTCAGGAACAAAACAAGACGTTGCCGCCTCGCATCCGACACTTTTCGACCTCTATGTCTCCGGGGAGAGCAATACCGTTCGGGTGCCTGCCGGCAGTGCGGTGAGAACATTGTGGATCAGCGGTGCCAATCACAGGATTACCGTACTAGCCGGCGCATCGGTGCAATCCATCCGGGTCGCCGGGATGGGAACGACCATAGAGCTTCCTGCAAGCCTCCATGTCACCATTGGCAGTAGCAGCGAAGGGCAACCGGGTAATCCATTCCATTGAAAATCCTGAAGTCGACGATTAGGCTGTCTCGCCGAGTTCGATTACCGGCTGATGGGCGCGCCATGATGAGCCATGACGACGATAGCCGACAGACGCCCGTCCGGTGCATGGGCAGTCCTTGGCATGGCACTCGGTCGTGCTTTATTAAAAGACACTCCGATCCCGCATGAGAAGCTTGTCCATGAAACCTACCGCCTACTACATCTTCGAGACTGCGCTCGGCCCCTGCGGCATTGCCTGGTGCGAGGGCGAACGGCCGGCCGTGACCTCGTTTCAATTGCCCGATATCGATGCGCGGGCGACGGAAGAGAGAATCGCGCGGGAAACAGGCGGACGCCCATCGAACCCGCCGCCTGCGATCGCCGCGATTGTCGAGCGAGTTCGCAGGCACTTCGAAGGGTATCCCGAAGATTTTCGGGACGTCGAAGTTGATCTCGACGGCGTCGGGCCGTTCGCTCGACAAGTATACGCCGCCGCGCGCGCCATCCCAGCGGGAAAGACAGCGACTTACGGCGAGATCGCCGAAACCCTGGCTAGGCCCGGCGCGGCCAGGGCGGTCGGCTACGCCTTGGGGAAAAACCCGATCCCGCTCATTATCCCCTGCCACCGCGTTGTAGCGGCCGGCGGCAAACCCGGCGGCTTTTCCGCGCCGGGCGGATTGACGACCAAATCCCGGATGCTGGCCGTCGAAGGCGTCGCTTGGGGGCTACCGCCTACGCTCAAATCTGCGCAAGACCTCCGGCGAGCGGCGGCCAAGCTCAAGTCCCAGGACCCGCGTTTGGCCGATTGGCTGTCCCAGCCCCTATCGTTCAAGCCGAATACCGAACATTCGCCTTACACGGGATTATTTAGTGCCATCGTTCACCAGCAGCTCACGCCCAAAGCCGCGGCCGCCATCCTGAGCCGGGTGAAAGCCCTATTTCCAGGTGCGACTTTCCCGGAGCCCGGCGAACTCCTCGGCACCCCCGACCACGTTTTGAAGAGCGCGGGCTTGTCGCAGCCGAAAATCAATGCGCTCAAGGATCTGGCGTCGAAGACGCTGGACGGCACTGTGCCGACGGCCGAAATCATCGTCGCGCTTAACGATGACGAGATCGTGCGGCGGCTGAGTTCGATTCGAGGGGTGGGACGGTGGACGGTCGAGATGCTGCTCATCTTCAACCTGGGGCGGACGGATGTCTTTCCGGTCGATGATTACGCGCTTCGAAAAGGTATCGCGAAAGTCTTCGGAATGCCGGAGGTGCCCTCCCCCAAAAAGGCATTAGCTTTGGGCGACGCTTGGCAGCCTTATCGCACAGTCGCGTCCCTATACCTCTGGAATGTCGTCAATGCCGAAATCTTTTGAATCCGCATTCCGGAAAGAAAACCGATATTCCAGGCGACGATCCATAGCTCATTGCCCGCGTGGCACCTAACAGATCCTCCGCCGCTTGAAGACGAGTGTTCTCGCAATTCGATAATAAATAAATGAGGAGAAACCAACGAACCCTTCCGCCTCGACAAGCGGCACCGAGTACGACAAAACTCCTGGCGATGTACAGGGTTGCAAACGAACAGAATTTCGACCGCATCGAGGCGCAACTCTCGAGTGGCCCCTAGGCGTTCCCCCCAACCCCATAGGAGCAGAAACCATGCACATCCAACCCTATTTGTTTTTTGAAGGCCGCTGCAAGGAAGCGCTCGATTTCTATCAGCGTGCACTCGGTGCCGAAGTGACGATGCTGCTGCGCAACAAGGAAAGCCCTGAGCCTCCTGCGTGCCCGCTCCCGCCCGGAGCCGAGGAGAAAATCCTGCATTCGAGCTTCCGCATCGGCAACAGCACGGTGTACGCTTCCGACGGCCTCTGCCAAGGACAGCCAAACTTCCAGGGGTTTTCGCTATCGCTTTCGGCGCCGAACGAAACCGAGGCTGCTCGGCTATTCAACACGCTAGCCGAGGGCGGACAGGTGCAGATGCCGTTGGGCAAAACCTTCTTTTCACCGTGCTTCGGCATGGTCACTGACCGATTCGGCGTGGCTTGGATGATTGTCGTCGTCGAGAGTGCGGGGTAAAACCTGCCCAGCAGCCGTGCCTCCACCGGTCCAGGCTTGGCCTCGCTCGGAAGCCGTCGCGGAAAAGCCCGTAACGAGCATGAAAATTAAGAGGGAGTCAATGATTACAGTTATTTGGGATACTTGGCTAAAACCCGGTGCGGAACAAGAAGGGCTTCAACTGACGCGCCAAGTGTGGTCGGACATGCGAAGCTTCGAGGGCTACGTCTCGCATCAGATTTTCATCGATCAGGATGCTCCGGGGCATATCATAGCGTTCGCCCATTGGCGGAGCCGGGCGGATGCGGACGCCGTTCGCGAAAAATACAAGGACTCCGACACGATCCGCCGGCTCACCCCGCTGCTTGCCCGCCCACGGGAACGCTGGGTAACTTGCGAAGACCAGGCGCCATAAGCGGCCCGGTAGTTAGTCTTGAATAGTCGGTTCGCGTTTAAGGAAGCTCTGAACGAGCGGATTTCCTTCAGAGCTTCCTTAACGCTTTGGCAAGAAGACGGTTCTATCGCATGGAAGCCTAAGGGTTCTGAGGCGCCTGGGCTAATGCCGCGATTTCCCGTTTCGCCCGCTCGACACCATCGGGATCCGCGTTCAGCGCGATGATCCGTTGCCAGTAGTCGGCTGCGGCTTTCGGGTTTTTCCGCAGGGTTTCGATGTGGGCTGCTGTCTCGAAAAAGGCGGACCGGGCCGACGGTGGGTAGGCATCCGGCTTTGCCTCGATCTGTTTTTCCAGGCGCGCCCGGATGTCGAGAGCGCGTTGCATGGAACCGTACATGTCGACCTCGGCATCCGTATTCATCTGCACGAGCAGTACCGTGAAGTCGTCCGGCGCTTTTTTAACGGCTTCGTCGAGATCCTTGAGACAATCCCATACCAAATAGAGCTTTTCCAGCCCAAGCAGCCAAGGTCCGGTTCGGCCGGCGATCTTGCATTCGTTCGCGGCGAACCAGGCTTTCGCCGTCATGTCTTCCGGATCTTCCTTGATGAGTTCCCGCAGCAGCGCGTCGGCCTCGTCAATCCGATTGTGCATGAAGTAGAGGCGCGCCAGCTCCAGTCGACTGTCATAGTCGGTCTGATTTTCGACGGCTTGGCGCAACTCGAGCTCCGCCGCAGACCACGGCGTCTCCGGAAATTCTTTGCCGCAGCCACCAATGAAGGCGGCCGCTGCCAGAGCAAGCACAGTCTTCTTTTTCATATTGTGAACACCTTCAGGTCGTTGTCGAAATCAAAGGTAGATGGCGACGCCGGAATAGACGACGAAGCCAAAGGGGATGTCTCGGGTTTCCGACCCAGACCCACCGCCGTAGTATTGGCCCCCCATAAGGATCGCCGCCCGGTCGAAAACCGGGTAACGCAATAATCCGCCGACCAACACGCCCTGATCCTCGATGCCGTAACGGAGGAAGGCGCGGGCGTCCAAATCCCCGATCAGGTGATTGTCGGAGATGCGGGCGAACAGATAGTGGCGCTGCATGCGCCCAAGCAGCGTATTCGCCGTGCCCAGAAAGCCGCCGGCCGCAGGTCCTAGAGGGGAATCGAGCAGCGGCGTGCTCGATTCAGCAGCGTCTTCGAGCCGGTCGAACTCCCTTTTGCTATAGCCCTCGCCGTTGTACAGATACTCCACAATTACGTTGACTAGGCTTTCGGTCGTGTATTGTCCACCCACTAGGAATTGCGGCCGCCATTCGCGTTGGTCATCGCGGTCGAATACATAAAAACTCTCGGTTCCACCGGGCAGGTCGATGCGTCTCGGCAGTGCCGTTCGGCGGCGGTCGCGCACGCTGAATTCGCCGTGCAGTTCGAGTTTGTCGCCGATCGCAGCCGAATAGGATCCGCCCACGAAATTCATGTCTCCGATACGGGCATACGTCAGAGCCACATCGCTGCTGGTGAACTGCTTGCGCAGCCTCAGAGCGTAGGCCCAGTCATAGCGGATATCTGGTCCGTAGACTTTTTCCCGCGACTTGTGGTTGAGTACGTAGGCGGTGGCACCCCAGCCATCCTCCCCGGTCCAGTCGAGGCTGGCGTAAACCTCGCCGTTCCGCTTGTACGAGATGACCCGGTCCTCGAAATTCAGCTCTTGGTCCTGAAAAGGATTGCTGGGATTCCAGATGTAGCCGGGCCCCCATTTGAAAATGTCAACGCCCCCGCTGAGCACCACGTTGTCGGAAAGGTTCCAATCGAGCGCCGCCATCTGCGTGTAGAAATCCGCATCCCCATCCGTGCTGCTTATCCGTTGCTGCCCCCAGAAATCGCCCCGGAGCGTAAAGGGCCCCGCACCGTAAATGGGCGACAAGCGCAGCCCCAGGATGCCCGTGTGCGCCGGGAAGTCCACTATCCGTCCGTCAGGGTTGAACGGTGTGTCGTCACGGAGCGGCGCATACTGCCATGCGGCTTCGGCCTGTCCACGAACGTCCACACCGCCTAGATCGAAGGCCGTAGCCTGAGGACTGAAGAAGGCGGCCGCCAGTATGAGAACGATGGCGCCGTAGCGGGTCGATTTCATCTCAGCCTGCTGAGCGCCGACACGGTGAACCGAGAAACCGGGAGATCAGCGACCTTGAACTGCGAGTATTCCATGATGGTCTTCTTGCCCTCGCTCAAAGGATTCTGGATCTCAATGGTGACCAATTGCTCTTTGCCGCCCAGGTCAGGAAGCTTCTCGTAGCGGGTGTAGCGCGCCGTCTTGAGCAGCTTTCCTGTAGTCGCGAAAAACTCCGCCCGATAGGGCATGAAGTTCTTCTCTTGTATCCACAGGTGCAATTTGTCGTAGGTCGCGAGACTGCCAGGCTTGGCTTTCAGCTCGAGAACATGGCAGGGAATGCCGTCCACGGTTTCGTGCCTTAGGTAGGTCGGATCGTAATCGCCGGAAAAGTCGGTGCTGGCGACGTCTCCGTTGGAGGCTTCGCCCAGCAGCCGCTGCTGTGGCGTAATGCGAATCGGCTTACTGCTCAAGGGCGAGTGAAACCAGAGATTGCTCTTGTCCATCAGGAGCGCCTTGCCCCGCTCGCTGACCGGGTCGGCATAGATGATCAACGACGTGTGGGCATTCAGGATCTCGGCCTTGAGCAGGAACGTCTTTTCGGCTTCACCGGGCTCGATGCTGGTTAGCTTGAGATCGAAAGCAAACGACTTGCCTTTGAAATTGCGGTATTCGTCAGCTTTTTGAAGCAACTCGACCGCCGACGGGGTGTCGCTCTTAGGTATGTCTTCCGCAGGCACGGAAGTGGACACAGCCAGCAGCAAAGCGCTGGTCACGAAGGATAGAACGTATCTCATGGATGTTTCCTCACGAATGGATAGTGATCAAACGTATCTCAGGGCGTCGACGATGGATTTCCGCGCCGCCTGCATGGCCGGCACCAGGGTAGCGAACAGGGCGATGAGGGCGACCGCGCCGACCGAACCAGCCCAGATCTCCGGAACGTATGCGATACGGAGCGGATAGCCCTTGGACGATCCGGGAGGCGGCGGCATCATGATCTCTAGGGCGTTCAGCGAGTAGGTCAAGGCAATACCCACGAGCACGCCCAGAACGGCGCCGAGGACACCCAGCATCAGTCCCTCGATCAGGAACTGCCGGACGATGCCGCCGCGATGGGTGCCCATGGCGCGCAGCGTGCCGATCTCGGCGGTGCGCTCCATGACCGTGACGATCATGGTGTTGGCCACGCCGAACACCACGACCACATAAATCACCAGGTTGATGAATAGGAAGAAGCCGTCGTAGAGATCCACCACCTTCTGGTAGAAGGTGGCTAGCTTATGCCATTCGACCCATTCGATGCCGAGGTCTTGCGCCTGGCTGCGCGCGGCCACGTCCGCCACCACCTCATCCAAGGCCATGGTTTCGTCCAAGAGCGCCACGACGGTGTCGACCGACTGAGTATTGAGGAGCTGCTGCGCGTGCGGGAGCGTCATCATCATGGCGGCATCGTCGTATTCCTTGGCGAAACTCTGGAAGATGCCCTGGACTTTCACGTCGACCGCGTTCATCACGCCGTTGACGGTGGACGCGAGCAGCGAAAGCTGGTCGCCGACCTTGGCATTGAGCGCTTGAGCCAGGCCTTCCCCGAGCAGTACGCCCTCGGGTTCCTCCTCATCCAGATCGGTGCCGTCGATGATCGTCAAAGCCGAGTTGATCAGCGTCTCCGTTTCCGGGTCGACACCGCGCACGATGGCCGCTTGGCTATTCTTTTCGTTACCCAGAAGCGCGGTAAACTCGAGCCTGCGCGACGTCATTTGGACATGCGGGTTGCTCTCCAGAAGCGCCTTGACCTGTTCGGCCTGTTCCGGCGGCATACGGTAGCGGTCGGGGTCCTGCCGGTGGTTCGCTTCATAGCCCGCGCGGTGAATTTGGAGATGCCCGTACTGACTGCGAATCACGGATTCCCGGAGACCGACATAGTTGGCTTCGACGAAGCCGCCGAACAGCACGATGCCGGTGACGCCCGAGAGAATCGTCAGCAGAGCGAACAGCGAACGCCGCTTGTGGCGGAGAATGTTGCGCCAAGCAACCTTGATCAGAAACATGCCGCCGTCCTCCCCTGAGTTTCCGCCGTCGCGTCGTTCTCGATCTGGCCGTCCCGGAGCAGGACGCAGCGTTCGGCGTTGTCCAGAAGTTCCCGGTTATGGGTGCAAATGATCACTGTGGAACCCTGCTTGCGAGAGAGGTCCAGCATGAGGCGGATGATCGCATCGCCGGTAGTGGAATCCAGATTGGCCGTCGGCTCATCCGCTATAAGCAGGCGCGGATGATGAACCAGGGCGCGGGCAATGGCGACCCGCTGTCGTTGCCCGCCCGAGAGCTCGTTCGGATAGTGTTTGGCATACGTGAGCAGCCCCACAGCCTCCAACATCGCTTCGACCCGGCCGCGGCGTTTCTTGACGCTTTTCTCGCCGTTCAGGAGCAAGGGATATTCCACATTCTCGAATACCGTGAGCACCGGCAAGAGATTGAAATTCTGAAAAACGAAGCCGATATGGCGCGCGCGGAAATCAGCCAATGCCCGATCGTCGGCGGAGGCGACATCCCGTCCTGCGACGACGATACGCCCCTGATCGAAGCGGTCGAGACAGCCGATGATGTGGAGCAGAGTCGATTTTCCGCTTCCCGAGGGGCCGCCTAGGAACAGGCGCTCGCCTTCCTTCACGGTGAGAGAGACGCCGCGAAGCGCATGCACCTGGCTCTCGCCGAGTTGGTAGGTCTTGTGCAAATCGCTTATTTGAATGAAGCCCATAGGTTTTTCGTTCTCGTATGATTCCATCTTGGTCTTTGAAACTCGCGGCATGTCCGTGTCTACATGATCAAACCGTCGTCTACCCGCAGCACTTGCCCGGTCATCCAATGGCCGCCGCGAGCGAGATGCAGGACATTGGCGGCGAGGTGGCCGGGATTGCCCTGCCTGCCAAGCCCCATCACCTTGAACAACATCTGTTCGTGGGCGGTGAGCCGGACGCCGGTATCGATTCCCTCGATGAAACCGTGGCAAATGACATTGACGGCGATCCGGTAGCGGCCGAGTTCCTTGGCCAGGCATTTGCTCATGCCGATCAGCGCGCCTCCCACGGCGGCCCCGGCCAGGAAGCCTTCGCGCCCGCTGCTGCCGGCGTCATCGCAGATCACGATCACATTGCCTTCGACGCCATCTTTGGCCATCCTCGGCGCCAGCGCGCGTACCGCGAGGAACAGCCTCTTGCTCGCGGCGATCGTTTCCGTGAGTACTTCGTCCGGATCGCACTCGGGCGAGGCCCGACGCACACGGTCGAGGAAGACCAGCGCATCGATACCGCCCAACGCCGCGTGCGCCGCTTCCATCGATCGTTCCAGACGTTCCGTCGCTGATTCGGCATTGGTCGCATCCGAATCCTCGGAGTGGTGGACCGTGGCGCCTAGCGCCGCCAGCCTGTCGGCGAGTGCGCCGGCGTAGGTTTCGCGCCCCAGGAGCCAGATCCGGGGATGGCTTACCATGTGACCAGCCCTCCCGTGATGTTCAAGACCGTTCCGGTGATGAAGCCGGCTTCGGCCGAGGCGAGGAACAGGGCGGCGCCGACCAGATCGTTCGGGGTGCAGCTGCGCTTGATCGGCGTGCTGCCCATGATCGCGGCGCGCACCTGGGGTTTCATGACATCGGCGATGCCGCCGTCGAGGACCTGCGGCGCGATGCAGTTGGCGGTCCAGCCGCGGCCGGCGATTTCCCGCGCCAGACCCTTGGTGTAGGCGATGACCGCGCCTTTCGCCGCCCCGTACAGCGAACGCATGGGTTGCCCCACCAGGCCGGTGATCGAGGTGATGTTGATGATGCGGCCGTAATCCCGGGCGGCGCATCGGCGCCGCATGGCCTCGCACAGGTAGACCACCGGCGCCAGGTTGCCCCGCATCATGAGGTCCGCATCGCGTTCGGTCAGCATCAGGATCGAATCGTCGCGTGCGGTACCGATGCAATTGATCAGGATGTCCACGCCGCCCAGCCGTTCGAACGCGCAATCGAACAGGTTTTCCGCCGCTTCGCGGTCGGTCAGGTCGGCCTGCGCGGAAAACGCCCGGGACGGCCCCCGCTCCGTGTTGATGCGCTGGGCCAGGCGCTCGACGGGGCCGCCGCTCCGATGGTAATGGAGGCAAACCCGCGCACCCGCGTCGGCGATGGCCGCGGCGATCGCGGCACCGATGGCGCCGCTGGCACCGGTGATCAGCACGCGACGCTCGGCGAGCGATGCCGGACCCGATCCGGCTGCCGTGTCGTTGATGGCTGCGTACGGCATGATGAGTCGATGTCCTTCTGATACGTTAGCTTTTAACGGTTTTCGGCGAGGATTTTTTCCGCCTCGGCGAGCTTGCCGCGGGCATCCGCCAGCTGTTCCGCCGGGCACTCCCGGGATTCGCACAGCGCGAGATAATGTTTGAAGTCGACCACCGCGAACGAGGTCCGCTTCAGAAAGACCGGCAGCTCCATGCTGTTGTAAGCACGGGTTAGGCGCACCACCAGATTGTCGGGATCCTTCTGCACGGCCTTGTCGAGCAGGCGCGTACCGGATTTGACGAAAAAGGTCTGCTTGCCCGGGTCGGTTTCGAACAGGGCTTTCATGGTGATTACGCTGCCCAACCAGCCGACCACCTCCTGATCCTCAGGGTGCAGCTTCTGAGCCTTCTTCAGATACTGCTCCGCCGTCTCAACCCGCTGTTTGTCGGGTTCGGCGCGGCTGAGTTGATGCAGGATGATGCCCGCGGATTTCAATGCCTCGAAATCGTCCGGATTTTGGCGCAAGGCGGCTTCGTATTTCGCCAGCGCGTCTTTGGCCTCGGCGCCCTTAAGATAGATCACGTTGGCCGCGAGGCCGTGGGCACTGATGGATGCAAGCACAAGTACGGAAAGCAGTCGTTTCACTGACATCATGGTTCATTTTCCTCTAGGTGGTTGAACAGAATCCGGCTAGATCTCTTCCAAAACGATTCGCGCATCGCTGCTGGCTTCCATGCCCGTCCATACGGCGGAATAAAGTCCCGCGATGCCGAAGGAGTCGCTGTGCGCGAAGACGATATTGCCGAATGGCTGCTTAGCAGCATTCAGGATGTCGTCCATGCCGGGCCCACACCCGACCATCGGGTGTCCCCAACGGTGTAGCCGAACCGTCTCGATAGCGCCGCGGCTTCGGGGCAAAATGGCGTTCAGGTCGGCCACGATGCGCGCCGCGAGCTGCCTGGCCGAGCTGCCGAACAGTTCGATACGGCTCGCACTGCCGGGATACGGCACGTACACGGTCAAATGGCTCGATCCTTTCGGATCGCGATTGCTGCGAAGCCAGTCGGCAGCGACGACGAAGCGGCTGAACCTCGAGGCGCTCGCAGTCTCGAAGGCGGGCGCGACCCGTCTCGACAGTTCCACCTGGGCAACCAGGTAGGCGTTGTAGCGAAACCGGTCATAGATATCCGGCCGCTCCTCGCGCAAACCCACCACGGCGTGCTTCGCGAACACTTTGGGGACGGCCATCACGGCGCAGCGCGCCTCGATGGTTTGCAGCGAACCGTCGTCCGCGCATCCCGTCACCCAAACCTTGCCGTCCGGACGGTTCTCGACCCGGATTACGGTGAATCCGGTCATCAAGGCATTCGGGCGGATCGCTTGGCAGCGCTCGCGGAGGATGTCGGAGATGGCACCATGTCCACCGGGCAGCGTATAGGCGGGAGCCGGTAGATTCGACAGCAGGTAGAGGGCGATCCAGGCGGAGACCTCCTCACCGGTTTCGCCGAGACGGGAGCTCAGCATCAGCTTCAAGAACTGGTTCACGGATTCCGGGTAACCTTTATCCGCGAGATAGCGGCTCAGCGTAATACGGTCGAGCTGGCGGATCTCCGCCCGATTGTCGGCGCGCGGAAAGAAGATGCCGTCGATGGGGTGGCGCAGCGCCGCCAGATCGTCGCGCACGCGACGGAACCCTTCGCGTTCCTGCCTTGAAAACGGCAAGCGGCGCCAGCCGTCTTCCGCCAGGGGGTCTTCGACCAGCCGGCCGCGGACATGATAGGCCAGTCTGGAGCCCTGAACGGGCTCGAACGGCACGTCCAGTTCCCGGAAGAAATCGATGAAGGGGTACACCGGACCCTGGCTGACCAGCGCCCCCAGGGGATAAAAGATGCCTCGGCTTTGTCGACGCCGCGAGTTGCCGCCGAGCGCATCCTCCTTTTCGACCAGCAGGCAATCGTACTCGGCGAGTCGATACAGAGCGGTCAGCCCCGAGATGCCGCCACCCACGATGACGATATCCTTACGCAGCGAAGGCTCGGGGATCTTGAAGGCAACGCCATCCCTAACCTGGTGTGTGATCCCGAAGTGGTCGATTTCGTCAAAAGTGTCCGGAAGGTTGACGAGTTTGGGCCGGCCTTTGGCGTCGACACGAAAGCTCGCTCCAACGCCCAATCCGAGTCCCCCAAGGACGGCCAGTGCTTTCAGTGCGGAACGACGGTTCATAACGAAAACTCGATCACAAGGTCTGCTTTGGCGACCAGGACGCCGTCCTGATTGACGAAGCGGCACGCGACTTCAGTGGGCAGGCGCTCGCTTTCGGTAGGCACGCATTCCACCTGAACGGTCTGGGACGGAACCACTGGTGCGAGAAACTTTTGCCGCACGATGCGGCGGATGCGGCAAGGACGGCCGTACGTCTCGGTCAGAGTCTTGCGGGCGAAGGCGAGCAGTAACACGCCCGGCAGTATGGGATTGCCAGGAAAGTGCCCTACGAACACAGGTTGCTCAGCGGAAACGGCATAGGATTTCGTCGTCATGGCTCAAGCTCCCGTGACCGTGACCCGGCCGGCGGCAATGACAGCCTCGCCCTGAAGTGCCCGGAAGCCGCCCCGGCAGAGGCCACCGAAGCAAGCGTCGATGCGGACTTCGATATGGATGTCCCGTTCCGGATCGGCGGGTGCGTCGAATTCCACTTGCTCGAATCCGAGGAGCAAATGGCGGGCGTCCTCGCGCGATTCAGGGCGATCCGCGCCAGTGGCGAGCACCACGCCCATGATCTGGGCGGCACTTTCCAGCACCAGTTCGTCGGCGAGATCGCGCCCGGTCCAGTCGTTCCAGATGGTCCGATCCTCTGCCAAGGTGACGTGGCCGGTCCCGGCCGCGCCCGGCACCTCGATGTCGATGTAGTTCGGCATCAGGATAGGGTGGCGGTGAGGCAGTAGGGATTCGATGTCTGAGCGTTCGAGTCGCATAGTTCTTCTTCCTAAGCCGCGTAACCGCAGCCGACGACCACGGAGACGTGGGTGCCGCCGACGCCTGAGCCGTGGTGAAGGAAGCGGGACACCCGTTCCCTAGACGTGCTGTAATTGAGGAGGGAGGCAATACCTTCGTCGTAATCCACGCCCTCGCTCATCGCCGGAACGACGCCGCGCTGAGCGCAAGCGAGGCCCAGAGCCAGGCGCAGGACGCCGGAGGCGGCGAACTCGCCGGTGTAAGCCTTGATTGCCGAAACTCTCGCCGAGGCGTCGCCGAGCATCTGCCGCCAGACCTCGGCGTCAAAGCGATCTAGGCTTTTGCCGCCGTTGGCGGGACTGGATATCCAGTCCATATCGGCGAGTTCACACCCGGATCGAGTCAGCGCCTGATCGATCGCGGCGCTGGCGCCTTCGGAATCGTGGCCGAACGCGTCCCTGGCCGACGATCGCAGGCCGATGCCTTCGATAGTTCCGAGAATCTTCGCCCCACGCTCCAACGCGGCGTTTTTCGTCTCCAGCAGCAGAGCTGCCGCGCCTTCGCCCAGGATAAAACCGGAACGGCGGCGGGCGAACGGGTAGGAATCCTCGTCGCCCGACAGGCCCAGATCGTGGAAAGCTTCCACCAGCGCGGGGCTGAGCTCGTCGGCACCCACCACCAGGATGCGTTCGGTAAGTCCCTGGCGGAGTATCATGGACGCATACAGAAGCGCATACTCGCCGCTCACGTCGACGCCGGTGACAGTGGAATTAGGGCCGGCCACGCCGAGCTCGATCGCTGCAAGCCCTGCGCTGGCGTTGTATACCGTAGTCGGGAAATGAGCGGGACTCAGAGTCTTGATACCGTCGCGCAGGAATTTCTTCTGATGCTCCACCACGCTGCTGAGACCGGAGAAACCGGTTCCGACCAGGAGACCGCAATCCCGACGCAGGTCTGACGGCAGCCCCGCGTGAGCCAACGCTTGGCTGCCGGCTGCGATGGTGTAGCAATTGATCGGGTCCATCCGGCGCGCCTTCTTTGGGTTCAGGTAATCGGCGACATCGAATCCCTGGACGACGCCAAGGCGGCGTTCGGGCCCGAAGCGATCGGTCTCCGTAAGGCCGCTCTTCCCTTCGGCCGTTGCCTGGACGGCCGTATCGACGTCGGAGCCCAAGGAGCTCACGATGCCAATGCCGGTAATGACGATCTGATCAGTCATGACGAATCACTCCGTTAAAAAGGTGTAAGGTTGCCGCGCCGGGGATCGAACCATTCGCCGTGGCCGGGCACGACGAAATCGGCCTCGGCCACACGGCGGCGGGAGGCCAGCAGCAGTTCCCGATCGTGGACAATGAGATGATGATCGATGCCCGTCGCGAGAAAATCGTCCAAGGACAGCACCGCGTCGCCTGCGATCATGCAGGCACCTTGTTCGGTATCCACCCAGAGGCCCATCTGGCCGGGGCAATGGCCGGCTAGATCCACGGTGGCGACATGGGGCGAGAGCTGCTCGCCGGGATCGCACAGATGAAACTCCGGCACACGGTCGGATGACTCGAAGTCGTAACGCGGGTCCGTGGCGAGGCGCAGGAATTCGCGTAGAAACACCGGCGCGATGAGTTCATGGGTCTCCTTAAGAAAGGCCTTATACGCTGCGCGGTCCTCCCGATAGCGCATCAACTCGCACACGAATCGATATTCCTGTCGGGGGGCATGCACCTGCCATCCCCTGCACTCGGGCGCCAACGCCCGGTAGTGGTCGAAATGCAGGTGCGTGAAATAGGCATCGGTGATGCCGTCCAGACCGAAACCGACCACGCTGCGCAAGGCTGCGTCGAGTTCCGCCGTCGAGGCGAAGTCGCCGCCGTCCACTAGGAATCGCCGCGGTCCGTCGACGACCAGGGTCGCACTGGCACGAAGCGTCATCCGAGTGGGCCGGTTCAAGCGGTAGACCCGCGCTTTCTCAGACACTGAGACCTCCGTCCACGACGATCACCTGCCCGGTCATATAGCTGTTTTCGGGCGAAGCCAGGAAGCAGGCGACTCGAGCGATTTCCTCCGGGGTTCCGGCACGGCCCATGGGAACCGACTTGATCAGCGGCTCGAGCTGTTTCGGATTCATGCCGGCCAGCATGTCGGTGTCCACGAACCCGGGCGCCAGCGCATTGACGCTGATGCCGTAGCGGGCCAGTTCTTTGGAGAGCGCGCGGGTCATGGCGATGACACCGCCTTTGGACGCGGCATAGTTGGCCTGCCCCGGCGTTCCAATCAGGCCGCTGATCGACACCACGTTGACGATCCGCCCAAAGCGCCGCCGCATCATGTCTTTGACGACGGCACGGGACACCAGGAAGGTGCCTTTCAGATTGGTGTCGACCACGTCGTCGAAGGCGGCCTCCGACATCATGGCGAGAAAGCTGTCGCGGATGATGCCGGCATTGTTGACCAGGATCTCGACTGGTCCGAGATCGCTGGTCACCGCCTCGACCATGGACTCGACCTCGGCGGCCGCCGCCACGTTCGCCGGATAGGCCCGGGCGGTTCCGCCGGCCTCCTGGATTTCCCGGCAGAGTTCTTCCGCCTTGTCACGGTTGCTGGCGTAATTCACGGCTACCTTGAAGCCCGCCTCCGCGAGCGCTTTAGCAATGGCGCGGCCGATGCCACGCGAAGCCCCGGTCACTAACGCGACCTTGTCTTCGAATCCCATGGTTTCACCCTTCATAGCGTCTAAAAATTAAAGAGGTGTTGTTGCCGCCGAAGGCCAGGGAATTCGACATGGCGTATTTCATGGCGTGATTGCGGGCCCGATTCGGCACGTAATCGAGATCGCATTCGGGGTCCGGCGTCTGGTAATTGAGCGTCGGCGGGACGAATTGGCCCTGCAGGCTCAGCACTGTCGCGGCGGCTTCTATGGCACCCGCCGCCGATAGCGTGTGGCCGATCATCGGCTTGATCGTGCTCATGCAAAGGCCTTCGGGTTTTTCGCCGAAGACACGCTTGACCGCGGCGGTTTCCGACTTGTCGTTGAGCTGCGTGCCGGTGCCGTGGGCATTGATGTAGCGTATCTGTTCTGGCTTTACGCCTCCTTTGCGGAGCGCCATGTTCATGGCGCGTGCCATGCCGTCCCCTTCGGGATGGGGGGCAGTGATGTGATTGGCGTCCGAGGTCAGGCCGTAGGAAACGAACTCAGCCAGGATCGGCGCCTTGCGGCGCAAGGCGTAATCCATGTCCTCGAGTACCAACACTGCCGCCGCCTCTCCGAGCACGATACCGTCCCGGTTGAGATCGAACGGCCGGGTCACTGTCGGACTCAAGGCGCCGAGCGCGTTGAAACCGGACAGGGTCACGTAGGAGGCCGCCTCGACTCCGCCGGCGAGCACCACGTCGGCATAGCCCTCGCGGATGAAATCGGCCGCGTAGCCCAAGGCAGTGGCGCCGGACGAGCAAGCAGTCATGATGCTGCTGCGCGGCCCCTGGAACCCGAAATGGGCGGCCACTACATTACCGGCGTTGTCCGGATTGGTCGTGAGCAAGCGGGACGGGCGCCGGGGTTCCTTGCGGACGGCGCGGGTCACGTAGGCTTCCGTGTCAGCGACCGCGCCGCCGCTCCCGAGCACCACGCCGGTACCGGCGCGAACGACCGAATTGATCGGGAGGCGTGCCGACTCCACAGCTTCTATGGCGGCCGCCAGAGCATACAGGTCGACCGACGAGTAGTGCCTCTTGGCGCGGTTCCCGATTTCCGCCGGAACCTCGAATCCCTCGATCTTGCCGAACTGTTTTGAGGCGAAGCCCTCGGTGTCGTGCCAGCGGTTCTCCTTCACCCCCGACCGGCCGAGCCGGAGCGAGGCTTCGAACTGGCTCACGTTATTGCCAATTGGGCTGACTATCCCTAGGCCCGTGATAGCGATACGTTTCATGGATACTCCCCTACGGACTTGACCGGCCGCTTGTGACGAGCTCAGGCTTTCGCCGCTAACAGCTGACCGATGTGTTCGGCCAGAGTGTTGAGGGTCCGGAAGTGGGTTTGCACCTCCTCGTCCTGTTTCAGTTTCACCCCGAAGGTCTGTTCCACGCCGAGCACGATGTCGATCACGTCGATGGAGTCGATGTTCCATCCTTCCGGATCGAACAATCCGTCATCGTCGCTCGCATTGATCGCGGCAATATCCATGTTCAGGCGGTCGGCGAAAATGTTTTTCAGTTCGGTCTTGATTTGCTCGATTTGCATGGCTTTTCTCCTCGCTTGTGGCTAAAAGAGTTAAGAAGAAAGTTAATGAGTCTCTTTTTCGAATGCGTTTAACAGCTTTCGAATCGGCGGAATCGCACGTAGCCTTCTGATCACCCGATGCCACGGCACCGGCGCGATCATCCGCGTCAGAACGCGAGACTTGAAGGACAGAGTTCTTGGGATGACGGCGTGCTGAGGGCACGACTGCGAACACAAACCGCAGCCGATGCACTCGCTCGAAATGGCCACCGAACCCAGTCGAGCATTCTGCCGGTCCCAAGACGGCACGATCGCCGGGCAATCGACCTTCAGGCATTCCCCGCACTGGGTGCAAAGGTCGGCGTTAATCGTGTACCGGTAATTGGTCGGCCCCTTCCGCGGCAATCCCTGCACGCAACTACCCTTGACCACCATGACCGACAGGCGGTCGGACGCCAGGAAGGCATCCAGGGTAGAGTCCAGCTGGTCCAAGTCCAATGCGTCGACCACGGCGAATTCAGGCACGCCCAGCGCCTGCAGCAGGCGTTCCCAATCGTCGCGCTGGAACGGCCGATTAGTGAGCTGGAAGCCGGTCATGGCTGTTCCAGCATTGTCGAGGATCAGGATGGTTCCCGGTATCTTCGCCGCCACGGCGGTCAGCAACGAAGGAATACCGGAATGAAAGAAGGTCGAATCGCCGATCACGGCGATGCAGGACCTGGCCGCCTCCGGCCCCATGGCGGCAAGGTAGCCCTGTAGAATCCCGAGGCTTGCCCCCATGCACAGATTCGCGTGCAGCGCGCCATGGGGCTCCAGTGCGCCCAAGGTGTAGCAGCCGATGTCGCCGACCACATAGAGATCGCGCTTGCCCAGCGTGTAAAAGATCCCGCGATGGGAGCAGCCGGCACAAAACCCGGGGGGACGGGGCGGCAACGGAAGCCTGGAGCGTTTCTCCGGCGTCGTAACCTGCTGCCGGATCGGGATCACTTTTCGTTTCTGGCCGATCCGTTCCTGCAGACGCTCCGCAATCTCAGGGATGTCCGGACTCTCGAGTTGTTTGAGGGAGAATTCGCCGACCCCGTCGAAATGAGGACGCGCGGCAACATTGACGCCCAAGGCGCGGATACTCTGCTCCAGGAATCGGCTCGATTCCTCGACCACCAGAATGCGCTCGCAGCGGGCAGAGAACTCCAGGATCGCTTCTTTATTCAAGGGGTAGCTCATGCCGACCTTCAAGATCGGCGCCCGCCCCTCGAACAGTTCGCGGACAGTATGATAGGGGAAGCCCGTCACCACAATGCCGTAAGGATATTTTTCCAGGCGTTCGGTCGGCATCAGGGTTTGCATGAACCAGCGGCTCCAGTGTCCGCTCGCCAGGCGGTCGATTCGCCGCACCAAATCCTTGTGCCGCGCTGGGACGAATGCCGGCAGCAACAGGTATTTCTCTATCGGAGCGGCGAAGCCCAGATTCCGGAAAACGCGGCGTCTTGCGCCCATTACGGTTCTGGAGGTGCCGTAGCAGATTGGGGTCGTTACCCTTACCACGACGGGGACGTCGAACTGCTCGCTGATTTCGAAAGCGAGTCGCGGAAAGATCAACGCCTCGTCGATATCGGAAGGTTCGAGCACGGGTGCGTGCGCCGCCTGGGCGAGCATCCTCGTGTCCTGTTCGTTTTGCGAAGCCTTGGCGCCCGGGTCGTCGCCGACAACGATGACCAGCCCGCCGCGGGTGCCGGTGTAGGCGACGTTGAAGAACGGATCGGCCGCTACGTTCAAACCTACGTGCTTCATCACAGCCAAGGCGCGCTGCCCGGCATGTGCGGCGCCGATGGCGGCCTCCAGGGCGACCTTCTCGTTGGCCATCCATTGGGTCTTGATCTCGGGAAAGCGCAGGAGTCCTTCCACGACGCCGGTGACCGGCGAGCCAGGATACGAACCCACGAACGCGGCACCCGCTTCCCATGCGCCGCGCGCTACCGCCTCGCAACCATTAAGGAACGCCATGTTCAACCCCTCGCTTCGGATCGTTTGGCTTTTCGCAGATTGTCGACGTACCGCACGGGAGTATGCGGGGCGTTCCATCGAGCAATCTGGGTCAACACCCGACTGGGACCGACTTCCACGAATTCGCTGTAGTGCTGCGAACGGAGATTTCGAACCAGTTGCTGCCACAACACGGTTTGGCAGGGCTGGCGCGTAAGCGTGGCGAACACCTGGTCGGCCGAAAACAGCCGCTCGCCCGTGATGTGCGACCACAAAGCCTGTACCGGCGGGCCGACGGTCAAACCCAGCTCTGCGGCACGCGCGGCGACCGTTTCGGTGACGCGCCACATACGGATAGAGTGGAAGGGAATACGGGCATCAAAATCGTCCCGACGAATCAGCGCTCCCTCGAGCGTGCAGCACAGCCGCTCGATATCTTGTTCGCTCCCGTACACTACGATCTGGTAGGCGCTGTTGATCGCGAGCACTTCCACGGAGAAGCGGCGCGCGAGACTATGGGCCCCAATCGGGGTGTTGGTGGTGATAACCGCGATTTTCCCGGTATTCTCCTGGAATTCGTCCCAAGCGGCGCTGAACATCGCCTGAAGCCAACGGAACGACATTTCCTCGGTCAATGAGCCTGCAGCCACCGCTGCGGCGTAAAAACCCAAGCTATGGCCGCAACAGCTGTAGTTCGCGTCGAGGCTGGATTGGCGTACGACGCGCCACCACAGGAGGTTGAGGGTATGTATCCGCAGCTGGTGTAGGTTTTCACGCTCCCAGTCACTAGCGGCGTGCTCGGCGCTGAGATCGCAGCCCACCAGCTCGCTCCAATCGGCCAAGAGCTTTTGCGACCACGGATGGTAAATACGGAATTTCTCGATCATGCCGGGGTAATCCGCCCCCAAACCCGGAAACATGTAACAGCAAGACATCTGTCGATTCTCGATTCTTGTTAAACCTTGGCTTCGGCGAGTTCCGTTTCGCCATAGCCGTGGAGGATGTAATCGGATGAGTCTTGGCGACTATTGAAGAGAGCCATGTCGGATGCTTCTCTGCGGAACTGACGGAACCCCCATTCCATCGCCCGTATGTTCTTGTGCGCGATACGTGGCGCCAAACCGCAGAAGGCGAGTGTCTTGGCCCGTTCGATATCGATATCGAAGACGGCGCAAAACAATCCGAGCATGACACTGGATGCATAAACCGGCTCCATGCGCTCTGACCGATGCCATTGCGCCAGGGGAATCAACACGCACTGAGCACCCTGCCATTCCAGTTCGCATACGATTTCCCGCGTGTCGGCGTACTGCCGGAGTCCGCCGCAGATGGTTTCGATACGTACATCGGAAAGAAGACACAGGGAGCCGGGCCGCAGCCGATCGCGATACCGGAGCGCCTCAAGGGGTTCCAGTCCGATCAGGATGTCTACGTCCGAAACGTCGAGGGAAGGCGCGCACACCGAACGACCGGCGACCAGCGTAGCAGCGGTGCTTGCCCGGCGTTGCGCGACACCGCGCTGCTCCGCCGTACACACATGGCAGTACCGGTCGGCGATGAGGTCGCGCAGTCGCCGGGTCAGATTGGCCACACCTAGCCCGCCGATACCTACCATGAGGATGCGAAGTTCCTCAGGCAACACGCCGGGATGAAAGCAGTACGCTTCTGCCGTGTTCTTCGGGGCAGAAGCGGACTGGCCATAGTCATCCCACTGGGTGACCTCATTCCAGTCATTCTGAAGGCGCACGGCGGATGGACGCCTCGCTATGCTCATTTCGCATGCTCCTCTTCGTCTTGAATTTCGTTCTCGTTCCTCACGACTTCACATCGGGTCAACGCGCTGGGGAGCGGCTGGAGAGTTGTCTCTCTGTCCGTGTTTTTTTGGTGAGGAGTTCTCAGGGGCAAAAGTCTAGACGGGGATGTGTAATTTAAATGTGACGTATTCACTCAGCGATGTGACACATTCACTTTGAAATTCGCCTTGGTGCGCCACCATTGCTTGCAGGGCTTCTTCCAGTTTCCAGGCGGGGACCACGTCCGGTATCACGTCTGGTGAAACACCCGCACTCGTCCACCGCGCGCCTCACTCGGCTATCTCTAGTCGGAAGCCCTGTGCCGGAGAGAGATTGTCGACACGTTGATCGTCCGGGATTCCCGCTCGGTGTAAGCCTTGATCGCCAAAATTCTCGGAGGAAGTGACCCCGCTGAGCGCTTGCTGGTCGAACCGCTTCCGGAGCGCGATGCAGAGGGCTTGCTGGCACTACTGCGGCTGCTAAATCGGGGTCGCCTCGCACGCATCTCGCCGGGCGGCGAGCCGATCCTGTTGGACGAACAGAACTGCGACTTGTGAAACCGAAATCCGATCGCGGGAGGTTTGGCGCTAGCGGAACGTACCGCAATCGTCGCGCCGCTTCGGCCAGTACACCGTGCAGGCGATGATCGCGGTGGATTCTCGAGCGAAGGATGAATGCTTTGTAAGGCTATGCGTATCCGTTAGCTGGGCGAACAACGACCCATAAAACCGTACCCACCGCCCACGCCATCGATGGACGACCTGTCTGCTATCATGACCCTGGATCGTTTACGTATGCCCGTAAGGTCGTACACGAGGTCTGCGATGTCAGCATTTTTTCATGAGTAGGAAAACCATGATCTATCGCGGCAGTTGCCACTGCGAAGCGGTCGTCTTCGAAGTCGAAGCTCCCGAGCGAGTCGTTTGTCAGGACTGCAATTGCTCGATTTGTTCCAAGTCCGGCTTTTTGCATCTCATCGTTCCCAAGTCCAGGTTTAGGCTGTTGACGGGAGAGGAGAACCTCGCCGTATACACCTTCAACACCGGCGTCGCTAAGCATCTATTCTGCAAGACTTGCGGGATCAAGCCTTTTTACATCCCGAGGTCCAACCCGGACGGCTACGACGTGAACGTCCGCTGTCTGACACCGCAGCCCAAGGAATTGGTCGTCGAACCCTTCGACGGTCGAAACTGGGAAGCCCATGCGCACAGGTTGGCACATCTCAGCCGACAAGCTTGATCGTCCTCTGGCGCGGCCGAGAAAAGTTGAGGTCCAGCTTATTCTGGAGAACAGCCCGTGAGGGTGCGTCTAGCCGCACCCTCGGATTGTGAACGGCTGGTCCAGCTGTTCCGACAACTGGGCTATGCCATCGGAGCCGACGAACTTCGGGAAAGGCTCCTGGCCTATGAGGAATCGGATTCAGATTTGGCTTTGGTGGCCGAAATCGGCGGGGAGGTGGTCGGAGCCATCGTGCTGCATGTCATCGCTCCGCTCCATGAACGTGGAAAATGGGGACGTATTTCCGCTCTGGTGGTCGACGAGAACATCAGGCGGCGAGGCATCGGAACCGAACTACTGAAGGTGGCGGACGATTTCTTCGTCGGCAAGGGATGTGACCGGGTCGAATTGACCAGCAGCGACCGACGCCTTGAAGCGCACCGCTTTTACCTAGCCAAGGGCTACAAAATCCGATCCAAGCATTTCGTAAAACGTTATCCGAGTGCCCGCGGAATACCCGAATGAAAGTGCCCGTAGTCAAGCTACAGGCACCTTCTATAGGAAACCTCAACCAGCCGTTGCAATCGCTCGCCGTCAACAACTGCGACCTGGCAAACTCGAACATCAGGGACTGCCAAGCGGCAAACTCGATCACGGATTACAGTTGCGTACCGTGTCTCCTCGGTCGGCCACACAAACATCGCCGCTGACGTGGCTGCCGCCGTTGACCGTGTCGTTACCACGAACGCCGTCCACCATGTTGATCACATCGTTTCCGGCGCCGCCGTCGACCCTGTCGCTGCCGGCACCGCCCTGGATGACATCATTGCCGTCGCCGCCGCAGATACGATCGTCCCCTCCCCGACCATCGATCACGTCGTTCCCGGCAAGGCCGACGATCACGTCGTCGCCCGGTGTTCCCCGCAAGATATCGTTGCCCGGCGTGCCGACGATCGTGGCGGGTACGCCGAGGCAAGTAATGGAAGCCGAAGCGCGGCTGAGGAAAAGAACCGCTCGGCCCTGGTCACGATTACCCCGCGCATCTTGGAAAGGCACTCCTACTACGAGGTCGGGGACACCGTCATCGTTCACATCCCCGATTCCTGCCACGGATCGGCCAAAATGGGCAAGAGCTTGACGTCCTGGGTTGCGAAGAACCAGAAGCTCGCGGCCGTCCGCCCCGCTCGCAATCACGACCTTACCCTCGGGCGCATCATCGGTTTCTCGTCCCGGCGCACCCACCAGGAGATCGGGAATACCGTCTCCGTTCACGTCATCCAATCCGGCTACGGCAGAACCGAAGTCGGCATTGTTCTCCGGGGCCGAGTTTTCGACCTGGTACAAAAGCTGACCGGTGGCTCCATTGAATACGAATGCCCCGCCTCCGAAGATAAAGCTCCCGTACTCGCCTGTTGGCAGAAACGGTGCTCCCACCAACAGATCGGGAACGCCGTCGCCGTTCACGTCGCCGACGCCTGCCACCGCCGAGCCTAAAAAGGCCCTCTCCTCCGGCGCTTGTTCTGCATTGAGAATATGAACGAGGCTGCCATCGGCCCCGCTGAGAACCAGGGCTCTACCCACCCGACCTAGGCCGGGCATTCCCACCAGAAAGTCGGGAATGCCGTCGCCGGTGACGTCACCCGCGCCGGCCACGGATAGGCCGAAACCACTACCCTCGAATTTCGGGTATCTAAGCGTCAGAATGGGACGCCCATCGGCACCGCTGAAAACATAAGCCTGGCCACGCTTGGACATGTCGGGCGTGTCTTGACCCGGTGCGCCTATCAGCAGGTCGGGAATGTTGTCGCCGTTGACATCGCCCGCATCGGCCACCGAAAACCCGAATACGGCGTCGCTCTGGGGCGTCGGAGTATCTAGGCTGTAAAGGAGTCGCCCGTCGGCACCGCTGAAAACGAAAGCCCGACCCTGCCGATCGTTACCCTTTACGGTCTGCTCGGGAGCCCCTACGAGGAGGTCGGGAATATCATCGCCATTGACATCGCCCGTTCCGGCCACGGCTTGACCGAAGTGCGCGTTGGCTTGAGGTTCCGGATGGTTCACCCGGTAGAGAAGACTCCTATCAGCTCCGCTCAAGACAAATGCCCGGCCTTGACGAGGATTGCCGTCAGCGGTATGACCCGGAGCCCCGACCAGGAAGTCGGCCTTGCCGTCTCCGTTCACGTCGCCCACCTTGGCCACAGATGTCCCAAAGCCCGCTTCGGCCCGAGGCGTCGGATTGTTGATGATATGGGGCGTATAAGCCGGCTGGGCGTAGACCGAGGCCACCCAGAACCCGGTCACGAGACCGAACCAGCCCTTCGACAAGTTGCGCCGGGGCTCCGCCCCGAGAGCGTCTTTTTGGGAAAAAACCCGACCTGTCCTTTGTCCGTCATTGCATTTCATACTACGTCCTCGCTGTAGGTATGATCAAACCGTGGTCACGGCTTTTAGCCGCACTTGCCTAACTAATGAGACTTATTGCGAGGTTTGTAGTTGCCGAACTGTAACGGTCGCCGCGGCCAAACGCTCTAACGGAAATCGGTAGCCCCGGAGCCCCAAAAAAGAAACCCCCGTCGGCCTGCGCCGTCGGGGGTTGTTGAATCAGATCTTATTTACTCACCACCAACCCACGAGGGTGCGCGCGTCACCACCACTTGCACGACGACCACCAGGGCGACGATGCGACGAATGGCAAAGTGACGGAGATTCATGGATCGGATCGGATACGAGTGAATATTCAGAGCGTGTCAAAGGGTTATTCTGGCTCAGCAGGGCCTTTTCGTGCAAGCCCGATCAGTTCGGGATGTCCGTTAATCCGGCACACCAGCCGAGGACAGTGGCTGCCGATGCGGCGGACTTGCTTGCCTTTCCGGCCTTGAGTGCACGTTCGACCAAGCAGCGGCCACTTGCTGATTCGAGAATGTCGCATGCCGGGCAAGCTGGTTCAGCGAAGCTATCGCCGGCTCTTCGGCACGGGATTTCGTACAGAATTGTACTAAATGCTTGGGTTGAATCGTTTTTGATATAGTGGCCGGATGTCTTCGGAAACCCGGTGATACAAAAGGACAGAGTGTAACCGGACGCTGAGGCGATTTGGCGAACGGAACCGCAACGCATGGAGATGCGACATGAATTTTCATAATCGCCTGTTGCACTTGCTGTGGTCGATAGCGGGCAATGTGGTGAATGGCTACAGCTTCCATCGTCAGAAGGTAGAGACCATACACCCACTGGCGATCCGGGTGCTTCAGACGCCGATTGTCGTCTGGCGCGTCATAAGGAATGAGCGCCGTGGCATCGCCATGCGCACAGCGATTCCGATCCTTTTGGCCATCCCTCTCGAAGCATCCGGGGCGACGCGACGTCTCGAGGAAACCCGCAACGCTTTCGAGATATTCGATTCCGTCTTCCGGCTCGGTGCCGCATCGACCCTCACACCATTTGGCAAAACGGCGGACAGGGTGCCTTCGGCTCGATTGCGCCTCATCGACGAACCGTTGACATCGTTCGATGCCAGAGCGCGAACCGATCCGATCGACCTCCACGGCGTCCTGATTTTTTGCTATCCAAGATTCATCGAGGAGCTATGAACTCGGCGGTGGAGAAGGCGGCGAAAAGGCCTCTGATTCTGGTCGTGGACGATACTCCGACCAAGCTGCAACCGCTATTCGAACTACTGAGCACACAAGGCTTCGACCTCTCGGTCGCCGAAAACGGCGAGAGTGCCCTGAAGCAGCTCGAAACTGTTCGCCCGGACCTGATCCTGCTCAATGTTCTGATGCCAAGGCTGGAGGGGCTCGAGACCTGCCGGCGCTTCAAGGAGCGGCCGGATACCCGCGATATACCGGTCATCTTCATGAGCGCGCTGACGGAAACGGTGGACAAGGTCAAAGGCTTCGTGCTGGGTGCGGTCGACTTCGTCACCAAGCCTTTTCAACAGGAAGAAGTGCTGGGCCGTATCACCACTCAGCTTACCTTGAAGCGCCTCGAGGCCCGATTACAGGAAAACGAAATGCGTCTTTTCAGCATCATCGATAACGCGATGGATGCCATCGTCACCTTTGATGAGGCAGGAGCCATAGTCCTCTTCAACCGCGCTGCAGAGCGGGTCTTCCGCTGTCAGAGCAGCGATGCCATCGGTGGATCCTGCTGCCGGTTTCTCTCCGACGGACTGTGTCAGCTGCTCCGCCAGTACATGTGCGTCGAGGATAAAGCGCCGGTATGGGTTCCCCCAGGCCATTGTGCCGTACGTGCCGACGGCACGTCCTTTCCGGTAGAAGCCACCTTCTCCTACGCCGATGTCAACGGTCAGGGTCTGTACACCGTGATCCTCCGCGACGTTGAAGAGCGTCAACGGGCAGAGGCCGAGCATCAAAGATTATGCGGCATCAATCTCTACCTCGCAGAGGAATTGCGAGCCTCTCAGGCTGCCGAGGATTTCGTCGCGCAATCGCCGGTCATGCGCCGGGTGGTGGATCGAATTCAGCAGGTAGCGCCTACCGACGCCACTGTTCTGATCCTAGGCGAGACCGGCACCGGCAAGGAAGTCGTGGCGCGGGCGGTGCACGCCCTTAGTCGTCGTAGGGACAAAGTCCTGGTCAAACTCAATTGCGCCGCCATCCCCAAGGACTTGGTGGAAAGCGAACTGTTCGGACACGAAAAAGGGGCGTTCACTGGCGCCATAGAACGGAAACTCGGCCGCTTCGAATTGGCCGATCAGGGAACGCTCTTTCTCGACGAGATCGGTGAACTCCCCCTGGACCTCCAAGCCAAGCTTCTTCGAGTGCTTCAGGAAGGCGAATTTGAGCGGGTGGGAAGCACCGAAACGCGCAAAGTGGATGTGCGCGTTCTCGCCGCTACCAACCGCGACATCGCCAAGCGCGCCAAAGAAGGAAGCTTCAGACCGGATCTCTATTACCGCCTGAACGTATTCCCGATTCTGCTGCCCCCACTGCGCGAGCGCCGAGACGATCTGCCGCTGCTCATCCGGCATTTCCTGCGCAAGTATGGCGAGAAATATGGGAAGCAGATCGAAACGATTCCCGCGCGAGTCATGACCTCGTTACAGACCTATGACTGGCCGGGGAATATTCGTGAGCTCGAAAATGTGATCGAACGGGCGGTCATTCTAAGCCGCGGGACGGAACTTAGCTTGGAACAAGAATTCTTCAAGGCCGAAAATCCGGAGCATACATTGCGCTTCGAGACTCTGGAGGAAGCCGAGCGCGCCCATATCATCAAGGTCCTGGAAGCGACCGGTTGGCGTGTCAGCGGCAAGGGCGGTGCGGCGGAGCTTCTGGGGGTCAAGCGATCGACTCTCGAGTCACGGATGAAAAAACTCAGGATCACACGCAGAACATAAGAAATACGATCGATCATGCCGACATTTCGGCATGATCCCGAAATATCGGTAGCGATCCCCTCCGTTAAGCGTGTCCCCTCCCACCTTGAGTGTGTTTGGATTTTCGATTTTTCTTTTCGCATCAGCAACCTACGAGACGAAGCACGCGTCGAATTCGCATTTGGCATCACTATTGCTTAAAGGGTTAATCATTGCAGGAATGCAATCTCTTTCCACCCCAAACCTTGAAGCGATAGGAGGTCGAACATGAAGTGCACTGCCTCTCTTACCTTTGCCGCTGCCGTTATCGGCATACTCGCAACCACGCCGACCGAGAGCTTCGCCGCCGATACGAAATATTACGCCGGGATCGAATGCCATCCCGAAAGAGGGAACCAGGTCACGCAGTTCCGGTGGGTGAACAATAGGCTGGAAAACACCAGCACTACCACAACCTACATAGTGCATTGTCCTGTCATCAAAGATGAGGAGGGATCCGTCAACGGCGCCGATCTTCGAGTGCGGGTCCGGGTGCCGACGGCTGGTGATACGGTCAACTGTACGGCATATTCCTTCGACAAATTCGGCGCCCCAAAAAGTACAGACACCGGCTCGTTCACTGCACCCGCCACTGTCCCTGCCAATGGCGAAATTTCACTACCAGACGTCAATATCAGCACGGGCGACGGTTACTACGTGATTCGGTGCCAACTTCCGCCGGGTGCCGGCATCTATAGCTATAGTGTTATCGAGAACTAGGGCTTTCGACGACACCGAAGAGCGAGGAAAAAGCGATGAAATCTGGCTGTACTTCGCTGCTCATCGGCAGCGTAATGACAATTTGCGCCGGCGGCTACCTGATCTGGGACGGTCGAACGGCCGAATCGCAGGGAGGGACGGTGAATTCGCGCATGGCGGCGGCTGCACCGGATTCCGACCCGCGCGCCGATGCGCATGCTGACAGACCGGATTTCACCGCCCAAGCCGTCAAGGATGATATCGTCGCGCTTCGGACCGAGGTCAAACATCTGCGGCAGCGCTTGGATACGCTTGCCGCCGAGGTGTCACGGTCTCGGTCCGATGCTGGCCGCTCGGCAGCCCAACGAAATTCGGAGATCGATCCGTACGCACCGCCATTTGACGAGGCGCAGGCGGAGACCGAGCTTCGCCAAAAGTTCGATGCCATCGAAACCGCTTTTGAGTCTCAGCCCGTAGACCGGGCCTGGGTTGCGAAAGCCGAGGAGAGTCTGCGGCTGGCCCTAGCCGGCGCAGAACTCGGCCAAACCGCTCCCATCGACCTGCATTGCCGCGCCACGATCTGCCGGATCGTGGCACAACATAGCGACCAGACGGCGCTAGAACAATTCCAGGCATCATTGCAGCTCAAGGTAGCCGATCAATTCCCTAGTCTGACGTTCGACTACACCGGCGACGGCAATGGCTTGACCACCACCACGGTTTATCTGTTCCGCGCCGGCTATGATAAACCGCAGTTGCGATAAACCCTCGCGAAACTGACCGGGGGTAGGGCCCAGCTTAATGTGGAACCGACCGGTTCGCGAAAGATCCGACTATCTTTCGTGAGCGGTTATTTGCTTCGAAACCACGGCGCGTTCGAAGCAGAACCAATGGCACGTTAGGCAACCGGCGGCGATTCGGCCAGCGCGCCGCGGTTCGTCCCCTCGTCCTTCCCACAAACACTACACTTCGCGCAAAGCCTCTCGTCCCCACGAATTGGACAGCAGCAAATCTTGTCGAGCGGAACCGGGCCGAAAGGGCGAACCCCAGACAACGCTGCGACTGTCGCGTCACGATCGGCCTAATCCCGCCAAACGATGCCGTGCCGGCCGCGGAAACGGGATCAAAAGACAACCCGGAAACGTTTATGGCTATCCATATGCAAAGTGGAAGAGATGCTTCCCGATACGGATTGATTTGGTCTTCTCCGGGAAAATTCACGAGCAAAATGCGCAAGTCCTCTTTAGAATCTTCGACGCTCCAGGTCGGCCAGCCGTTCGATCCGGGGCCGGCTGTCGATAATGCTCCAGCCGTACGCCATGCGACTAGGATGGGAATCGGATATGAAACATCGCAACCACAGCACGAACTATGTCACGCTGGCAGCCGCGTTGCTGTTCGTAACCCGTGTCGTTTTCGCAAACCCGGCCGCCAACCACGCTCACACCGAGGCGGGCCATTATCTAAAGCAACCCGCTTCCGCCCAGGCCGCTTATGTCGACAGCGAACCGCCCTTGTGGGATAACCTCGGCACGCTGAGCTATAAGATCACCACGAGCAACGCCCGCGCCCAGCACTATTTCGATCAGGGCTTGCGGCTCGCTTATGCTTTCAACCACCTGGAGGCTCAAAGGGCGTTCCGCATGGCACAGAAGCTCGATCCCAAATGCGCGATGTGTTTCTGGGGCGAAGCTTTGGTGCTGGGACCGAACATCAATGCGCCTATGGAGCCTTCCGCTGTCGGCCCGGCCTGGACGGCGATCGAGCGGGCGAAGGCGCTCGCCAAGCATACGAGCCCCTCGGAAAAGGGCTTGATCGAAGCGCTTTCGAAACGTTACGACAAAAATCCAAAGGCCGACCGTAAACGCCTGGACGAAGCCTATGCCGCGGCGATGGGCAAGGTGGCCGAGCGCTTCCCTAAGGATGCCGAGATTGCCACGTTGTACGCGGAAAGCCTGATGGATCTTACGCCCTGGGATTATTGGGAAGACCACGGACGCAAACCGAAAGGACGGACCGCTGAAATCCTGAACATCCTGGAGCGAGTGTTGGCGGACCATCCCGACCACCCGGGCGCGATTCATTACTACATCCACATGGCGGAAGCCTCCGACCGTCCCGAGCGGGCGGAACCTTACGCGGACCGCCTGGCCGGGCTAATGCCGGGCGCGGGGCACCTGGTCCACATGCCCGGGCACCTGTATTACCGGCTGGGCCGCTATCGGGACGCTCTCGAAGCCAACCGCGCCGCTATCGAAGTAGACGAGGCTTATCTGAAGGAAACCGGCGCTAAGGGTATCTACGCGGAAGCTTATTACCCGCATAACGTGCATTTTCTGATGGTTTCGGCACAGATGGCAGGCGACGGCCATACCGCGCTCGCGGCCGCCCAGAAACTCGACGAAGTGATTTCCGATGACATGGTCAGCGCCGTACCCTGGGTGCAGCCGATCAAGGCCGCGCCTTACTTCGCCCGCGCTCAGTTCGGCCCGCCCGATACAGTCCTGAAAATGGCCGATCCGGGCTCGAAGTTCCCCTATGTACAGGCCATGTGGCGCTATGCCCGAGGGGTTGCGGCGGTGGACCAGGGAGCGCCCAAGGAGGCGCGGGCGGAACTCGACGCCCTGATCGAAATCGGCAAGAAGGCGGACTTTTCCGACTTGACGGAAGGCGGCATTCCGGCGCTGGACATCGTGCAAATCGCTCAGGAGGTTCTCACGGCCCGAATTGCTCAAGCCGAGGGCGATCTCGCAAACGCCGTTTCGGCTTTCGAGAAAGCCTCGGTGCTTCAAGAAAAGCTTGCCTACATGGAGCCGCCGTACTGGTACTATCCCGTGCGTCGCTCGGTAGGCGCGCTGCGGTTTCTTCAAGGCGATCTCGCCGGGGCGGAGCGGGAATTCGATGCGTCGCTTCAGGAGGCGCCGAACGACGCCTGGGCCCTCTGGGCACTGATCGAGGTCTATCGAAAGCAGGGCAAAGACAGCGCCGCGGCGGATGCGGAACAGCGATTGGCGAAAACGCGCGCCGATCGCAGCGATGCCGTCCGCATGGAGCGGCTTTGACGGGCCGGCCGAGGTGATGTTCATGACCACCGCCGCGTTCTACGACGCGCTCGCACCGTTCTACCACTTGGTCTATGAAAACTGGAACGACAGTATCGAACGACAGAGTACCGCGCTGGACGCGCTGATTCGGTCGCTCGTGCCCGACGGCGCCCTCACCGTGCTCGACGTGGCCTGCGGTATCGGAACCCAGTCGCTGGGGCTGGCTACGAAGGAGTACCGAGTGACGGCATCCGACCTCTCTCAGGCGGCGGTCGAACGGGCACGCCGCGAAGCTCCGGCACGAGGACTTGACCTCGCATGGTCCGTCGCCGATATGCGCCGCGCCCACGACCATCACGGGGGCGGTTTCGACGTGGTTCTCTGCGCCGACAACGCCCTGCCCCATCTACTGACGGACGACGAGATCCTGGAGGCGCTACGCGAATTCTATAAGTGCACGCGGCCGGGCGGTCTGTGCCTGATCACCGTCCGCGATTACGCCGCACTCGAACGCGGCGGCGTCCAGTTCAGGCCGTACGGCGTTCGCACCGAAAACGGGGTGCGCCACCTGCTGTTTCAGGTGTGGGAATGGCGGGGAGATCTCTACGACTTTCATTTCTACGTCGTCCGCGATCTCGGAGAAGAATGCAAAACCTGGGTTATACGCTCCACCTATTACGCCATCACCATCGATCGGCTGGCGGAACTGATGACCCAAGCAGGTTTCCATTCAGTCCGGCGCCACGACGGGGTGTTCTTTCAGCCCGCATTGACCGGCCTGCGTCCATAACCAACGACTGTCGGAAACCCAATCGAAACGCAGAGGCAATGGGATGACGTCGATCTACCAGGAAGATCTTGCCTATGTTCATCACCTCGGCTTTCCCGATCTGGTGGAAGGCGCAGGCGATGAGTTGCTGGCGCTGTTCCGTGGCCAGGGCCTTGATTCCGGCCTGGTCATCGATCTCGGCTGCGGAAGCGGAACTTGGGCAAAAAAACTCCTGGAGCATAGATATTCGGTTTTGGGTATCGATGTTTCCGCAGCGATGATCGAGCTGGCCCGGCGTACCGCGCCTGAAGCCGAATTTCACGTCGATTCCTTGTACCGGACAGCCCTCCGCCCCTGTGTGGCAGTCACCGCCTTGGGAGAAGCCCTGAACTATTGGACGGACGAAGAGCCATCGGAAACGCGCCTCGACCGATTGTTCCGAAACATCGCGTCCCATCTACCCAAAGGAGGAGTCTTTGCCTTCGATATCCTTGTCCGCTCGGAAGACGAACCTATGCACTACCGTACTTGGCGCAAGGGGACCGATTGGGCGGTATTGCTCGAAGTCTCCGAACGGCGGAAGGAAAGCCTTCTGATTCGGGACATTACCGTGTTCCGGGAGGTCGGCCACGGCTACCGCCATTCCGAAGAACGGCATCGGGTCCTGGTTTTAGACGGTACTCAAGTCGAGTGGCTTCTCCGCCACGCGGGATTCGAGGTAACCGTCTCATCACATTACGGCGGCTATCCTCTCGCCCCGCGGCGACGGGCGTTCATTGCCCGGAAAACTTGACCGCGGGCGAGCGCTGCCCAGCTGAGACCACAGAGAAAGGAGATCACCGGCGGTAACTGCTACGGCCCTGGAAACGGCAGCTGTCCGCTTCGATGCGCCAGAAAAGCTCGATGCAACGTCCCGCCCGGAATGGCTCAACTTTTGGATGACGCCGGCACGCCCTTGAGTGCATGCCGGGCGGCGTTGGTCCTCATTGCGGAAAACGGCTCCGCGGCCTCGCAACGCTCCTTCGACGGAGGCTCAGGACAGGCCCTTCGACGGGGACTCGGAGCGGACGGCCTGATGGCGTGGGCGCCACACCGCCCGGGGTGCGGCCGAGCTTGAGTTGACGCCCTATTCTACCGGCGTCACCCCGTCTTTCGTCACGAACGCGATATCGGCATACCGGCATTCTCCCTCTTTTCCCTGGAACAGGCTCAATGCGATCAGCCACACCCGCACGATGTGCGCCGGCGGCGGGCCGCCGATGAACTCCAGGTAGTCGCGATGAACGTCCCGCTCCTCGTCGAACCATTCGCCCAGCCCCTCGGAGCCGGAACGGATCGCCACATGGGTTTCGCGCGCGGTCCAGGTGGGAATCGGGCAGCGGTAGGCGGTGCCTACCGGCAACTCGGCGCTCCAGTAATAGGTGATGTCCTGGCCGTTGTCGAATTCCACGGCAATGCTCATGTAATCGTGGGTTGCGAGCGTGTCCTCGCGCACCTCCGAGGGCAGGCGATCCATGCGCCACGCCCAGCGCAAACGCGTGTCCGGCTCGAGCGGCAGGGAAACGTCCTTCTGCAGCAAACCCACGTCGCGATGGGTATGGCAGCAAATGGCGGCTTCCTTTTCCGGCGTCCGGCACGGCCGGTAGATTTCCGCCGGGCCCACGAACCATAGATAGTTCCAACCCGGCGGTGGCAGAACGGGATGGCTCAAACGGTCAATTTCGGACGCGATCAGGCCGTCCACGTCGCCGAGCGCCACCAGCCTTTTCAGTCCTGCGATCGGTTCGACCCGCCAGCGTACGATCAACGCGGCTAGGTTTCCGCTCGCCTGCTCGTAGACTTCGTCCGGCGTCGCCAACTCGCCGGTTCGGGTGGCCCATTCGCCGGGAAAATAGCTGGCGAGATAAAGCCGCCCCGGCTTCTGCGCCGTGAACGTGTTGCTCGCCCGGGTGCCGCGGAAGATTTCGCCATCCTGACCGATTCGGCACCATAGCTGGAAATCCGCGCCGAACCAGAGGTCGGTGCCCTTGAGGTAAGTCTTGCCCACAGCAAAGGTGGTCACCCGCTCGCCCGCTGACAAGTCGATGCCGGTATCCAGCCAGGGTTTTCGATCCGAGGGAACGTCGATGACGGCGTAACCCATGAGATCATCCGCCGCGAGTCGGCTCAGCAAAGCCTCGAAGCGCGCTTTAAAGTCCGTGCGTGTCACTGTGTCGTTCATGGAAATCCTCCCGGGAAAAGTTCTGGAAAACGCCGGTTCCGGTTCATTATGATGGACGGCGTATCACTATGGATTGCCGAGCCGCCAGACCGTCTCCGCCTATGGCCGGCGCTCGGGATTGTACTCACGTCTCGCCGACAGGACTTGCATAAACTGGCTATGCGCGCGCTTTATCCAGCGACTTCGCAGCTTTACATGGGACGCGGACGGGTACTCTATTGCGGCCCGATCCAGCATCTGGAAAACCACGTCTATGGCGCCGACGTTCTGCACGTGGGCATCTATCGCCCGTTTCGGATCAGGCTGGCAGACGGCGAATGGCGGAGTTGCCGTTGCGCGGTGGTGCCCGCGGGGATTCGGCATGCCCTGGACATGGCCGGCGGCGTGCACGGAAAGCTGTTCGTGGAGCGAAACGGCCCCGACGCGACAGGATTCCGGAAGCGTTTTCCTTATTCAGACACGTTCGTGAGGTTTTTCGAGGACGCCGAGACGATCGAATGCTTCCGCTGGATCCATGAGGAAGATCCGAACCGTATCGCCGTCGAACAGCGCCTGGACCGTCTGCTGAATACCCGCGATCAGCCGCCGGTCGAGATCGATGGACGTATCCGGCAGGTCATCGAACGGATCTGCCTGGAACCGGACCGGAATTTCTCGCAGCAGGAGCTGGCGAGCCTGATCGGACTTTCGCCCTCAAGGTTCCTTCATCTCTTCCGGCGATGCACCGGACTCCCCTACCGCCGCTTCCGAGCCTGGAAGCGAATGTTGTCCGCCCTGGAGCTGCTCCATGGCAGCGACAACATGACCCGCGCCGCGCTGGACGCGGGTTTCGCCGACGCGACGCATTTCAGCCACAGCTTTCGCGACACCTTCGGCGTGAACCCCGCGCCCGTTTTCAGGAATATCGGCCGCTTCGAAGTGAGCCCCGGAACCGTGGACGAGGGATAGAGCGAGTTTCACTACAGTATAGCGGCGTAGATCGGAAAGCGGTCCCCTTCATCCAAAATGCAAGTCGGGATAAGCCTGTCCAGAGCGAAGTCGAAAGGGCGGCAGGCGAGTGCCGGATACGCTTCGCTTAATCCGGCCTACAGTTTGGTCAAGGAACCCCGTGGCCCGAAGGAGGTCGGGAATCGAATCCCTTCTCGGCGCCTTCGTCGGCAAAGGATTGCCGACCTGCGAGTGGTTGCGCTTGCCTTTTTGGGCCGAGCGGGCGTCCACCCGAAGTTTCCGGGATTATCCGTGGCGGTCTCGGCGCGGTCGGCTCGCCCGCGAAGTTTTCGGCTTGTCGACAAGGGCGCTCGTTCCGGCATTCGATACCTGACGGGCTTCGCCGTGATGGGGCCATCGCATCCACCCGTTTGCCGTAACGCGGCCCTCCGAACGGCGGGTTCGGCATCAAAACTTCACCGCCAGTTCGCCGCGAAAGACGCGTCCTGGGTCCTGATGGAAAAAATTTTTCTGATACCGGGAGTCGAACAGGTTATTGACGGCAAACGTGAGATCCAGGCCGGCACCGCTCCACTGAAACTTCTTGGTCAACAGCAGGTCCAGAATGGCGTATTCGCCGTTCAGCCAGGTGATACCCTGTTCGTCCCGGACGATGTTGCGGAAGTCCATGAACTGCTCCGATTCGTAGTGAAGATTGGCGCGGGCTGAAGTGCTCCACGGTCCTCGGTAATCGAGTACCGCATTTAGCCGGTGGCGAGGTTGGAACGGCAGTTGGTTGCCGATGACGGCCGGGTCCAGAGCATCGGTAATCTCGGTGAAGTTCAGCGTGTAATTGAGCGAGGCATTCAAATCGTCCGTAATGCGCTGGTTCAGGCTGAACTCCACGCCTTTCGATTCCGACTCGCCCAGGTTCTTGTAAGTTTGGATGGCCGGGGTACCGGCAATGGTCAGCATCTCCACCTTGTCGGTCCAACGGGTATAGAAGAAAGTCAGACTGTACTTGGTGCTGTCCCGGTAACTCCCTTCCAGTCCGAAGTCGACGGTGAGCGATTCCTCCGGCTTGAGCCCGGGATTGGCCACAATACGGTAACTCGGCTGCTCCTGGCGGAAATACAGCGTGGAAGGCGCCGGCGGGATGAAGCCGGTGGCGGCGGAGGTGCGCAGGCTGAGCCAGGGCAAAGCCTTCCACGACAGGCTGGCCTTGGGATTGAACGCCTTTTTCGTGGTCTCGGGCTCATGGGTCAGCCGCTCCGAGGAAAACACCGAAATATCGGAATAGTTGTATAGGTCGTAGCGCCCACCCAGATCGAAGCGCCAATCGGTCCAGAAATTAAAGCCGTAGCCGGCGAACACCCCGATCCGATCGACCGTGTCCTCCAACCTGAAAATACGCCGCTTGCTCCCGTCCGGCCGCCGGTCGATGGCTTCCCGTTCGTTGCCGTAAACCAGTCCCAGATTGACGTCCCGGTAGCCGGCCTGGATCTCCAAATTGACGGTCCGGGTCGTCTCCAGTCCGCGCAAATACGGCGCGAGCCCGGCGGCGTCCACCCCGCCCGCGTCCCGGAACACGTCGACGCCATAGTCCTGGTAGAGCAAGTTGGAACTCAGCTTGAGATCGCCGAACGCCGCTTCGGCCATCAGCTTGGAGCGTATCGTCGTGTACTCGTTGAAGGCGTTGGGGCGGCCGTAATTGTAGGTTTGTTCCAGATAATTCACCTCGACACCGGTATTCAGCCAATCGTGGCGGTAACTGCCCTTGGCGTTTCCCTCGCGCTTGGTTTGAAAGGCATCCTGGGTCTGAGCGAGGGACGGAAACGGATTGTTATGCCGGTCCGTGATGAAAACCTTATTGGTCAGGCCGTCCTCGAAGCTCAAGCGGAGGGCGGCATCCCCGAAGGCGCCGCTGCCGATGGCCCGACTGTAGCGGCTGTCGAGGCTATTGTAGCCTTGCACCACGTCCAATCCCCATCGGCTAGATCCCTGCTTGGTGGTAACGATTATCGCGCCGCCCAGAGCCTCCGCTCCGTAGCGGCTGGACGCGGCGCCGCGCAGAATCTCGATGCGCGCCACATCCTGGGGTTTGATCTTGTCCACCTCCACGACATTGCCGCCGCGCGGGAATCCGTCCACGTACAGGGCCACGGAAGGCACGCCGCGCAGGCTGAGCTGATTGCCGCTGCTGCCGAGACCGACCAGCCGATTCAGGAGTTCCATCAAGGTTGCAGGCTTCTGCCGCTCGATCTCCTCGGCGGTGATCACTTCCCGGTCGCCATCGGCCCGAACGAAAGGGACGAAACTCGCTGCCGACACGGCAAGCACGAGTACCCATGGCCGCAGAGTGCGGCGTAACAAACGCACTATGACATCTACCAAAGGAAATCCTTGAAGCGCCGGCGGAATGCCCAGTCGGTCGTGGCCAGGCACACCGTCAGCGCCGCCGCCAGGCCGGACCAGAGCACCTGCGGTTCGAAGGACGCCGATACGCCGTTTGCGGCGTCGCGCAGACCCTCGCTGAAATAAGTGGTGGGGACAAACAGCGCAAACGGCGCGAGGGAGGGCGGCAGCATGGCGTAGGTGTAGAAAGTGCAGCCGAAGAAACCCATCGGCGTCATGAGAAATGCGAGCCACTCCTGGCCGCGGTCGGGATACTTCGGCAGCACGAACGCCAATAGCGCCAGCAGGGCGAAAAATAGCGCGCCGAGCAGCAGGAACAAAAGGTAAAGGCCGGGATGATGCGGCCGGAATCCCAGCATGGCCATGCCGATACCGCTGGCGACGATTCCCCCGAGGACGCCGAACAGGGTTCCGCTCAGCACCCGAGCGAGCAACAGGATGCGCAGACTCACGGGCGCCAGCAGCCAGGCTTCCATGGTGCGGAAATAGTAGCCGTTGAGCAGCGCGCCGCCGGCGCCCTGAATGGCGTCCTGCATCACCGCCATGACGGCGACGCCGGGCACCACGATCCGGACATAGTCGCCCCCGCCGGGGAAAACGGCAATGCCGCCGAGCACGTAGGCGAATACGAACAGATACACCGAGGGCTGCAGAATCAGGCGCGCCAGCGTAGTCCGCCAGTCCTGGAATTCCGCCACGATATCCCTGAGGACCAGTGCCCAAAGACAACTCAGGACAGCGAAACGGCTCCCTCGGAAAATGGCGCCGCCGGCTCCTGCAGAGTCTTCAGGCATTCTCCCCTGCCCTCCCGTAATAACAGTAAACGATCGCACAGTGCGCGAACCTCTTCGTGATGATGAGTGGAAAGCAGAATGGTCTTGTTTTGGCGGCGAAAAACCCGGATCGCCTCCCAAACCTGGAGACGCGCCTTGGGATCCAGCCCGGCGGTAGGTTCGTCCAGAATCACCAGATCCGGATCGGTGAGGAATGCCTTGGCCAACATAAGCCGGCGCCGGGTGCCCCCGGACAGCCGATACACCCGTTCCACCGCCTTGTCCGTCAGCCCCAACCGTTCCAGCCAACAATCCGCCGCGTGGTCGATCTTCCGGCTGTCCAGACCGAAATAGCGGCCGTGGAAGCGGAGGTTCTGTCGGACCGAGAGCCGCACGTCCAAATGGCTGTCCTGGGTCGCCACGCCTAGCCGGCGTTTGATGCGCGCCGGATATTCCCGCGTATCCAGGCCCAGTATCCGCACCTGTCCCGCGGACGGCGTCAGGAGCGTCGCCAGAATCTTGATCAGGGTGCTCTTGCCGGCGCCGTTCTCGCCGACGAGTCCGAACACTTCGCCAGTCCCGACGTTGAAGGACAGTCCGTTCAGGACACGCGCACCGCCGGGATAGGTCTTGATCAGCCCGCAAACCTCGATTGCCGGTATCATTTCAGCTGCGCATAGTTCTTGTTCATGTAGCGCACGATGCGCTCCCGCTCCTTCTTGCTGATCGCCGCACCGTTGAATTCGATCATCCGGTCCACGGTCGGGCCCCAATCCGAGCGCCGCGCGGCGGCCTTGTCCACCCGGTACCAAGTGTGGCAGGCGGTCTGGCATTTTTGCTCGAACAACACCGCGTCCCGGTTGCGGGGATAGCCTTTGGGATGCCGCAGGACGGCGTTCTGCACCATCTGCTCGGTGGCGGCCGACTGCTCCGTCTTGACCGTGCCGGCGTCCGCGACGAGCGCCGTCTTCTTGCTCCGCACCGTGCAGACCGATAGCCCCTGGGAAGCATTCTTGGACCAGTTGGTCGGCACCGGCAGCGGAAATTCATCGATCTTTCCGGTGGCCGGATCGAGCCGGAACAGGCCGTAGTTGAAGGCCACGGAAAACCACACCCGACCCTCGCGGTCGGGCTTCACGGCGAGGGGAATCTCTTCTTCCGGCGGCAGAGGGTATTCGGCGATCGTGCCATCGGGGGCGATGCGTCCGAGCTTGCGGCCGTACCATTCGGTGAACCACAGGTAGCCTTGGGCATCGCTGGCCATCGTTCCGGGGCTGGCATTGGCGGTAGGGATGGCGAACAGCTCGACCCTTCCCCGGCGCAAACGGCCGATGGCGTTCTTTTCCGGAGCGGTGAACCACAGGTCTCCCCGCGCGTCGATGTGCAAGCTGCCGATGTAGCGGCCCACGTCGGGCAGATCCTGGCGCTTGAACCCACCCTCCGTCCAGGCGTACAGCTCGGCGCGGCCGTTGTCCGGCGTCGCGCTCACCCACGGATGTCCCGCCGGGTCCACGGCGACGGCGCCGCTGCCGAATTTCTCCAGGGGGAACGGCAAGGTCTCGATCTTGCCGTCCGGGGACACTTTGATCACGGCGCCGCCGGCGCCCTGCGGCGGAGCGCTGCCCGTAACGAACCAGACGTTGCCCTGGGCGTCGATGGGGATGTCGAAGCGGACGGAGATTTGGCCAGGCACCGTCAGCTCGGTGAATTGCCGTTCCGCCTTGGAAAATCTCAGCACCTTGTTGTCGTTGAAGCGGGTGCTCCACACCAGGCCGCGGGCTTCGTCGAGGGCGATGCCCTGCAAGCCGAAATCGAAGGAATAGTCGAAGCCCGCCGTTTTACTCCAGGTATTGCGGAGCGCGGCGAACGGATTGCCCTTGGTGCTGGGCAGGAATTCGTGGAATTCGCCGCTGCCCGGGTCGAGCCGGCCGAGACGCACGTCCTCATAATGGCTGACCCACACCTTGCCGTCCTTGTCCGCCGCGATGCCGTCGGCTCCATACACCGGGCCGCAGGCGGCGGCGAACGACTGCGGCGAACAGAACGCGGCCAAGAGGCCGATAACGATCGTCTTGCGCATGTCTTGTTCTCCTAGGCGGAAGCGCGGGACTGCTGATAGAAGGCCGTCACGTTGCGCATGAACCGATCCTTTTTGTCCGGATCGGCCATGATCTCGGCGAACTCGGCCAGAAGCCGGTCGTAGACTCGTCTCCGGGAATGGCACTCGCGGGCCGGCGGCTTGAACACATCCCCCTCGCGCAGCCAGGAAATGACGTAGCAGTTGCCGCCGCACAGGTACCTGGCCCAGCACCGGGAGCAATGCTCGTTGGCTTCCACCCAAGTGTCCTTGAAGGATTTCGTCACCTGGAAATAGTCGGCGTGCAGGGGCGGATCGTCGTTGACGTTGCCGACCCGGAATTGGTCGTATCCTACGAAGCGATGGCACGGATAAATGTCTCCGTCCGCCGCGATGGCGACGACCGTTCTGCCGGCGTTGCACGGATTCGGCCGGTACTTGCGGAACAGCAGCAATTCGCACAACTGGTAGGTATATTCGTTGAAGCTTGGGGCGTCGCTTTGCGCCAGGGATTTCAGGCTCTCCGAATTCCTCCGGATCACGCTGTCGTAAACCGTCCGGTAATCCGCATCGGACAAGGCCAGGGGATTGTCGGCGTCCACGTCGGCGATGGTCATGCCCACGCCGCCGGGCGCCACGAGGGCGCTGTTATGCCGGTATACCTCGTCGAGTTTCTCGCAGCTCTTCTTGGTCAGAATCGTACGGATCGTATACCGCTTGTCCTTGATCGCCTTCAATTCGTTGATGGTATTGAGGGTTTTGTCATAAGACGAAAAACGGCCCAGCGGCGGCCTTTGCGCGTCGTTGATGTCCTTGGGACCGTCCAGGCTCACGGTAAGATTGTCGATTTCCTCGTCGACGAACTTCTTGATCCGCTCGCTCCACACCGTTCCGTTGGTGGTCACCTTGAACGAGACCTTGAAGCCCCGTTCCTTCCCCTTTTCCTTGGCGTACGCCACGACCTTCTGCATCAGCGAGAAATTGAGAAACGGTTCGCCGCCGAAAAAGTTGACGACGTAAGTGGGGCTTTCGCCGGTCAGAAATTTGTCGACGAAGTTCCGCGCGGTCGTTTCGTCCATGTTCATCTTGCTCTTGTGGTATTCGCCGCCGTCGCCGTAGCAGTAGGTGCAGGCGAGATTGCATTCCTGGCTGACGAAGAGATAAAAGCCGTTCAGTTGCGCATGCTCTCCCAACAGGCTGGTTTTCAGGCGGAAAGCCTGACCGTCGGTCTTGCCGATCAGGGTCTTTTGCAGGCGCTCCAGCTCCTCGTCCGTCATCGATTCCGCGGCGCCGACGCGCTCCGCCGTCTCCTCGTCCACCTGGAACAGGCGGTACGACGGGGCATGGAAAACCACCGGCCCCAGGGCAGTGTCCAAAACGTGAAAATCTTTGCTGGTAACAGTCATCGCGACATCCCTTGTTTCGGAAGTACGGAGGGAGAGTCCCGAAGGACTCCCCCGGTCTGACCAAGGCCTTAATGGACCTGGCCCGGAGGGCACATCGGGCCCGGGTTGCTGCACATGGCGGTCTCGGCATAGCCGCCGAACGTCGCGTCCAGTTCTTCGATCACGATTTCACGTACCATAATTGACTCCTGCCCGTATCGGGCTCTATAAAGGATCGTTGATATGCCGAAATGCCGGGTCCCATGACGTTTCGGCCCGAAAAGCAGTGACGTTGCTTTTCACCTTGCCCGCGGCTGTGGCGCAGCCGCGGGCCGCCGCGGCGTCCTGCCGCGGCAAACCCATCGCCGGCGGGGTTCTCCTGCCGGTCAGAACTCCATCCCCAGCTGGACGAATCCCACCCGCGGCTCGGCAAACACATCGATGAACCGGGTTTCGTAACGGCGGTCCAGCAGATTGCGCACGCCGGCCGACACGTCCATGGTTTGCTTTTCGCCGATCGGGTGCCGGTAGGTGACGCGGAAGTCGGCCGTCACGTACGAACCCAGGGCATAGGCCGGATCGTTGCGGCTATCCCCGAAAATGTACTGACGATCCACGTAGCGGCCCTCGAAGCGGCCGCTGAAGCGGTTGGATTCGTACACCAAGCCGAAGGCGGCCTTGTTGCGCGGCGTCAAAGGCAACTGCCGGCCCTTCTCCGGCAGGCCCGAGACGCCGGGCGGCGAATCGCTGGCCGCCTCGGATATGCTGTACGTATAGTTGACGAACAGCCCCAGCTCCGGGGTGATCTTCTGCTGAATTTCCAGCTCGGCGCCGTAGCTGTCGACCTTTCCGAGATTCCGGGTCTGGTAGATCAGCCTGCTGTCTTCCAGATGCATGGACAGAAGCTGGTATTGGGTGAGATGGTTGTAATAGCCGGTAGCGGATATTTTCGATCCGAACGGCGTCGTCACGTCCAGGCCGAGATCGAAACTGTCGGATTTCTCCGGCTTCAGAGACGGATTGGGCCGGACCTCGTAAAACGGCATATTCCGGGCTCCGGTCAGCCCGTACGGATCCGGCGGGCGGAACCCGGTGCCGACGGAAGCGCGCAGGGAGATTTCCTCGCTGAACTTGAAACGCACGCCGCCGCGCGGATTGAAGATGCCGTAGGACTGCCGGGCGGCTCGCCCGGTGACGTCGTTGTCGAGATCGTACTCGAACCAGTCTCCGCGTCCGCCCATGGTCAGGAACAGCCGGTCCCATAACGCCAGCTCATACTGGCCGTAGAGCGCGTAATTGGTGATGTCGTTGCGGGGATGGTCGTCCAGCGTCCCGCTGACGAGGTTGAGTGTGCGCCGCCGCGCCCAGTCCTGACTCCCATAAAAGCCGACCAGCAGGGTATGCCCCTCGGCGATATTCCAGCGGTTGCGAATTTCCCCGCTCAGTTTCTTGGCGTCCTCTTTCAGAAGATACTGGGGATTGGTAGTCAGAAAGAAGGGATAGAAATAGCTGTCGAAGGTCAAGTCGGTCTGGTGGTCCCGGTAGCTCAGGTTGACGGTGAGCTGGTCGTCGTCGGTGAGCCAATGAGCATATTCCAGGCTGTATTGGCCGTACTGGCCGTCGGATGGGGTATGCGGGCGATCGAAGGCGTTGTTGTGATCGTCCAGGTAATTGAATCCGAGCTTCAGATTGGCTTTATCGGATAGATTCCAGTTCAAGCGCCCGCCGGCCATGGTCTTGTTCCATTCGCCCTTTTCCAGCGAGTGCATCATCGTACCCATCGCGCCGGGAGAAAACGCCGGTTCGGGCGCGGACTTGTAACCGTCCGAACTCAGATGCTTGAAATCCAGGAAATAGCCGACGCTGTCCACGGTGCCGCCGGTGGTGAAGCCGCCGCCGTAGGTGGGCAGGGAATCGAACAGAAAGAACAGCCGGGTGACGTTGGGTACTTCGGGCGCCTCCTTGGTGATGATGTTGACCACGCCGCCCATGGCGTTCGGGCCGTACAGGGCCGAGCCCGCCCCGCGCACGATCTCGATCCGATCCACGTTGTCCCAGTCGACGGTCTGGATGGCCGAACGATTGCCGATGCCGGGGTCGAGAAAATCGGCGAACTGGCCGTTAATCAGCGTGGAGCTGCGCCCCAGCCCGAGGCCGCGGATATTGATCACGGCGATACCGTTGGTGCCCGCCCGCTGCACGTCCAGTCCGGCGGCGCGCCGCAGCACGTCGCTGAGATCGCGGTTGTACATTTGACTGATCTGCTTCTCGTCGATCACCGCCGTGGTTGCGGGAACCTCCGAGGCCGGCCGTTCGGTCTTGGTCGCGGTCACCACTACCGTTTCCAGGTCGATGGGCGACGATTCGTCGATTTGCGCGGCGGAGTGCCGAGAGGCGGAGCCGTCCGTCCGGATCGCCACCGTACGAGGGCCGGTGAATTGAAACGTCAGGCCCGTCCTTTCGAGCAGTTTTTCCAGCGCCCGCTTCGGCGTATACGTTCCGGAAAACCCCGCCGCTTGCTTGCCGGCCACCGCGTCGGCCGGGTAGAGGAGCTGCAAATCGGCCTTTTGGGCCAAGCTTTCCAAAGCGGCGGCGAGCGGTTGGGGTCGGATGTCCACATCGACCGTTCCTTCATCGGCATGCGCGAGGCTGATGGCGAGAAACCGAGCAAGGACGAGCGGCAAGAGTTTCTTCATCGCTATTCCCACAGTTGTTACAGGGTTGTACCGATAAAGACGTATGGCCAGGACCGAACTGGACAGGCTTTTTCAAATTTTTTCGGGCGACCGTTGTACCCGCTACGGACCTTTGGGAAACCTCGAAAACCCAAGCGCGCCTTGGGCCGGCTAGCGTTTTCAACCGGCTGCGCGGCCGAAAATGACGGGGCATCCCAGCCTCGTACGGGCCAGTGAAGCCGGCCTTGCCCGCCCGGGCTGGCGGCCTGACCGGGCGGGATATACCATTACCGGGACGGATCAATCGAGAAGCAAACGATGCCGAATGCGGAACGCGACGACTATGACAGCCCCTGGAAGGAAGCCCTGGAAAACCGCTTCCCGGAGTTTATGGCGTTGCTGTTTCCAGCCATCCACGCGGAGGTGGACTGGCACCGGGACCAGATATTTCTGGATAAGGAATGCAACAGGTGGTACAGGACGCGGAATCGGGACGGCGCCATGCGGACAAGCTGGTGAAAGTCTGGGCACGCGACGGCAGCGAGACCTGGGTGCTGATCGACGTCGAGATCCAGGGCGAGGCGGAACGGGCATTTGCCGAGCATATGTATGTCTATCATTATCGCGTGTTCGACCGCTACCGGGTGGACGTGGTGAGTCTCGGGGTGTTGACCGACATGACGGCGGGCTTTCGGCCCGCGGGCTACCGGTGGAGCCGTTGGGGATGTGCGATCGAATTCCGGTTTCCTTGCGTGAAGCTGCTCGACTGGCAGGCGCGCTGGTCGGAACTGGAGGCGAGCGAGAACGTGTTTGCCCTGATGGTGATGACGCAGCTTCGGGCGAAGACCAGCCGCGACGCCGAGGAGTGCAGCGTCTGGACATTTCAGTTGGTGCGACGTTTGTACGAGCGGGGATACCCGCGGGAGGTCGTCTTGGAATTGTTCCGGGTGATCGATTGGATGATGCGCTTGCCGGAAGGATTGGAGCGTCAATTTCTGACGGCAGTCTACGAACTTGAGGAGACGAAGAAAATGCCCTATGTCACGAGTGCGGAACGGTTCGGAATCGAGAAGGGCCTGCAGCAAGGTTTGGAACAAGGGTTACGGCAAGGTGAAGCCGCCGTGCTGCTGCGCCTGATCGAGCGCAAATACGGGCCGGAGGCGGTAACGGCCTACCGGAACCGGGTGGAACAGGCGGACGCCGAGACGCTACTGAAATGGTCCGAACGGCTTCTCGCCGCCGAAACCGTCGACGAGGTCTTCCACTGACCGATCGCGGGAAAACTCCCGGCCAGGGCCGATGCAGCCTGCCCCCGACTGTGTACAACGGCGGAGCACCGGCAGCTACCGTTTCGTCCGTTCCACCGCGATGCTGCCGTCTTCGGCTCGGCCGATCTTGACCGGAAGAACCGCCTCCAGTGTGGCGAGAAACAGCGGCAGATCGTCGACTTTGAAAACCCCGCTCAAAGACAATCGCTCCAGCGCCGGATCCGCGAGGCGGAAGACAACCGGATGGTAACGTCCGAGTTCCGCCAGAATCTCCGGCAACGGCGTCGCGCGGAAGATCAGCTTGCCCTCGCGCCAGGCGGTCGCCGCCGAGAGGTCGGCCGGCGCGGCTTCGGTGAGTACGCCCGTCGCACTGTAGCTGGCCATTTGCCCCTGGTTTACCTGCCGCTCGTCCCCGGCGTCGGCGAGCCTGATCCGCACCGCGCCTTCGAGCACCGCCACCCGTACCGACGCGGGACGCCGGTCCACATCGAAACGGGTGCCGATATCGCGGATGGATCCGCCCGAAGCCCGTACTTCAAACGGCCTAAATTTCCGCGGCGCGACGCTGAAAAACGCCTCGCCGCGTTCGAGTTCGACCGAACGCGAGGACCAACCGTAGCGCATGGCCAGCACGGTGTCGCTGTTGAGTTCGACCTGCGTGCCGTCCGGCAAGACCACCGTCCGCCGTTCACCTTTGGCCGTGCGGTAAACGCCGGTGTCGGACAAAGGCCAACCCTCGTATGCCGCGAGTCCCATCGTTAGAACGAGTGCTGCGGCAAGCGCCGGGCCAAAGACCCGGCGGAAAGAACCACGGCGGCGAGCGTAACCGCGCGCGGCGGCCAATTCCGCTTCCGGTCGCGGCAGGTCGTCCCAAGCCGCGCGAAGCGCTTCGTAAGCCTGCCGATGGGCGGGACTAGCCGCCAGCCAACGCTCGAACGCAGCCCGCTCGGCGGAATCGGTCTCGCCCGATTGAAGACGCGCGAACCAGTAAAGCGCGCGTTCGCGGATTCGGTCGGAAGAGGAAACGGGATTGGCCATGGCCGTGTGTCGGTGTTGTCGCAGGCAGCCTCTTTAGTAGGCTTTTTATGATAAGACGTGCAAGGGCGGTCCTGAAGGTCACCGGCGGCGATCGCAAAGCGGTCTCGGGCTCGTTCCGGTACGTTATTTTTCCAGGCGACTCAAGCAGTGGTCCAGAGCCCTCTCGATATGACGCTGTACGGTCTTGGGGGAAATCCCGAGAAGTTCGGCGATTTCGGAATGGGTCATGCCGTCGAATCGGTTGAGCACGAAGGCATGGCGGGACACGGGCGGAAGCTCGGCAAGCGCGGCACGAAAGCGCTCCATGCGTTCTGCGCCGATCGCGGTATCCTCGGGGGTGGGCGCCGAAGCGGCGAGTTCTTCCGAAACGTCGGCGATGTCTTCGTGATCGCGATGGCTTTCCTTGCGCAGGTGGTCGACGACCAAATTGGCCGCCGCGCGGAAAAGGAAAGCGCGCGGCTCGCGGACGGACGCCGACGGGTACGAGAGCATACGGAGAAAGACGTCCTGGACCAGGTCGGGCGCGTCGAAATCGCCCACTTTGCGGCGCAGGAAACCGAGCAGGTCGTCTGCGTAGCGGGAGAACCAATCATGTACGGAAGTTTCGGTCACGGAAACAGGCGACGCCGCGCTTCAATAACGATGGAGCTCCATAGCAATCCCCATGCCACGCGGGGAATAATCGGAAATCTGCGGCTCTCCTGCCGGCTGCCCGCGGCACCCATGCGGCAAATGCCGAAACGATGTGGGAAATGACTACCGGCCTCAGCGAACGGTACAAGACTGGGGACGGACCCCGACGACCGGACCGTGCCTGGCATGACGCGCTCACGAGGACAACGGACTGGCCGCGCGGCCGGCGCTTGACAATTTCCACCGTTTCGGTTGCCTTATCCCACTCCAATCGGCACAATGTGAAACCCGACGATTTCCGGGGCTATCCGATTTGCTTACCTGCCATTTTTCCGTGTCTCGTCCCACGAGGCCCCATTTCGCCCCGCTCTCGTCTCTTTGTTTATGCCACAGAACATGCACCACAACGCGCTCAGTACGGGCTATCGCCTGCAGTGGTTTTCGATAGAGCAAGTTCTGGGTCAGGGTGACTGCGGCGTCACCTATCTCGCCCACGACTCTATTCTCGACCGCCACGTCGCCATCAAAGAATTCCTCCCGGTAAAACTAGCCGTTCGAGACGGCGCCGCTTTGATCCGGCCGATCACGGAGGATTACGGCGAACAGTATCTCGCGGGCTTGGAGATTTTCATCGACGAGGCGCGCAGGCTGGCGAAAGTGGAGCATCCCAATGTCGTACGGGTGCTCAACGTTTTCGTCGCAAACAATACCGCTTACATGGTTATGGCCTACGAGGAAGGCGAAAGCTTGCGCACTGTCCTCGAGCACCGTGGAACCCTGGAACAAGGCGAGCTCCTCAAATTCTTGATCCCAATCCTGAGTGGGCTGGAGAAGATACACGAAGCCGGCTTCTTTCACGGCAACATCTCGCCGGCGAGTATCGTACTTCGCAAGGACGGAAGCCCCGTGCTCCTCGACTTCGGATTTGCCCGCCAGACCCTGGGCGAAAAAACGCAGACCCTTTCCTCCATGCTTACGCCTGGTTACGCAGCGGTAGAACAGTACTATGGGAAAAGCGATCGGCTCGGACCCTGGACCGATATCTACGGCCTGGGTGCGACACTCTATCGGTGCATTGCCGGCGTCGCTCCGCCCGATGCGCTCGAGCGGAGCCAGACCCTCATTCTGGCCTCGAAAGACATCCTCGTCCCCGCGGAGCAAGCCGGCGGACCCCGCTACAGCGAAAAGTTGCTTCGTGCCATCGACCACGCCCTGAGCTTGAATCCTCCGAAACGGCCGCAGAGCATCCCGTCCTGGCGGCGTGAATTTTCCTCGTCGCCGGAACCGCTCGAATTACCGGTCGAAGAGCCGCCGAAGAAGCCCGAACCGAAAGTCGAATCCTTGATCGTTGAACCGGCGGATGCGTCGGTGCGCCCGCCGATCCCCGATGCTCCCCTCTCGCGCATTTTGGTCTTTTCCTTAACGGTGTCACTCATCGCCGGCGGGTTTATTTGGCTGAGCCGTGAGACGATCGAAGAGCCTGAGCGACTGACGGCATCATCCGATTTCGAACAGACGGGGCGCGAAGATAAACCGGCCGACACCGGTCAATCCGCTAACGCCGAGCCTCAGGATCTCGCCTCGACCACTCCGGCTTCGCCACCCGGAGAATCGACCGGCGAGACGAATGCCGACGTCAAAAAGGACCCTGCCAAGTATGAGGGAGCCGAGATCGATGCGCTGTTCGAGCTACTGGCACGGGCCGCCGAAGACATCCGGGCGGGCCGCCTCATCAGCCCCAAGGACAACAACGCGCTTGCCAAGTTTCGCTCGGTACTCGCGCTGGATCCCGATCAGCCTCAAGCCAAACAAGGCATTAAAGAGATCGTCGACCGGTTTGCTCAACCGGCGCGCGAAGCCATGGCACGCCGAGATTGGGACCAGGCACTGGCACGCATCGACGAAGTGACGATCGTTCTGCCGGAAGCCGAAATCTTGCGCGAGGAGCTCAACACCCGCAAAGCCGAAGCCGCAAAGGAGAGTTCCGAAGCCCAGGCTAGCCAAAAGCCCGCCGAGCAGGCTACGGCACAGCCATCCGGTGTGAAGCAAGTCTCCCAATCGCCGGACGAGGTGAAAACAACCGAGGCTCGCGGCGATACCGATCCGTCCGCTTCCGAGAAAGACACCCGGCGCAACCCAACAGTGGACCGCCTCATCGGCCGCGCATGGCGAGCTCTCAATCGCCAGGAATGGGACAAGGCACAAACCTATATCGATCAGGCCGCCGCGATACTGGGCGATGCCGAAGTGCAAACCCTCCGACGGCAACTGAGTCTGCGTAAGGCCAAAGCCAGCGAATCGAAACAAGCGGCAAAGGACGAAACTCTGGCCGAAAATACCGGAACGACAGAGCGGGATATCCCGCCGGCGGATCAAACGGTCGTCACGATTCGGAGCGCTACGGCGACCCCGCGTCAGGTCAGCCCCGGTGAAACGGTGGAGTTCGTCACAACTTACGACGTGACGCTTCCCTCGGACACCACGCATGCGGATATCGATCTGACTTGGGTCTTGAAAGCTGGCGGCCGGCGCATTGGCAAGGAAGGCTCCGATTTCAAGCTGGCCACGGCCGGCATCAACACAGCTTCGAATGAATTTACCGTCCCTTCCTATATGAAATCCGGTACCTACACCGTCGAACATCGCGTTCGCGCCGGCACCAGCAAGGCTGTCGCCAAGTCGTACTTCTCCGTGGTTCGGAAGCCCAAAACACCGCCAACCGAAGTTGCACCGAGCGAACCGCCACCCGACCAATGATCGTCGGAACGACTCGCCGGTCGTGCCTAGCTAGCCCAGAAACGAAAGACCCGGCACCACCTTACTCCTCCATCCACGCCGACCAAACGGTGGTCGGCACAAAGTATTCTTTAAATATAAGAAGCCTCTCCCATGTGCAGGTGGCACCTGGCCCGTCTTCGAGTTTATCCCGGTTGGACCGAAAAACCTTTCGGTGGGCCTGCCCTGAGCCCTGTCGAAGAAACCAAGGCAAACGCCCCTTCTAGGATAGCCCCTCAAGAGGACCATTCCTGTACAGCAGCCGCAAGAACGGCTGCTATCAAAAGCGGAAACTTGGCCGCCCATTTCCGCTCATACTGGGTTTGGAGACTGGCACTGAAACCGACAACGCCAGCAGCCCTGTTACAATCCTTGATAATTGTCTATTGTCATTCCTAAAACTAGACTGAGGAGAAACAACGTTGCCGATTTTCGTCCCTGGACAGCGCTGGATCAGCGAAACCGAGCCGGAATTAGGCTTGGGCATCGTGTTGAGCGTGGAAAACAATCGCGTGACCTTGCTATTTATCGCCAGCAGCGAACGTCGCACGTATGCGGTCAATAACGCGCCATTGACCCGGGTAAGGTTTTCCAAAGGCGACTTGATCGAAAGCGCCGACGGCTGGAAGCTCAAAGTGACGGAGGTCAAGGAACAGAACGGCCTCATCACCTACGAGGGCGTAGACGAAGACGGAACTCCGCGCACCCTGGAGGAGGTCGAGCTCAACCACTTCATGCAGTTCAACAGGCCACAAGACAGGCTCTTCACCGGCCAGCTCGATCCTTCGGAATTGTTTCGACTACGTTATGAAACCCTGCAAAAAATCGGCCAGCTCGAACAATCTCCGGTGCGCGGCTTGATCGGCGGGCGTACCAGTATCATCCCCCATCAGATCTACATCGCCCACGAGGTCGCTCATCGCCCATCTCCCCGCGTCCTACTCGCCGACGAAGTCGGCCTCGGCAAAACCATCGAAGCAGGACTGATCATCCACCATCAACTGTTGACCGGCCGCGCCGAACGCGTCCTCATCATTGTTCCGGAGCCTTTGTTGCATCAGTGGCTGGTGGAAATGCTGAGACGCTTCAATTTGCGCTTCGCCTTGTTTGACGACGAGCGCTACTGGCAATTCGAACACGGTAATCCTTTCCTCAGCGAACAACTGGTGCTTTGCGGCCTGGATTTCTTCATGGACGACGAGGAACGCCAGGAGGCCGCCCTCGCCGCTGGTTGGGACATGTGCGTGGTCGATGAAGCCCATCACTTGCAATGGTCGGAACAGAACGCGAGTCCGGAATACCAGTTCGTCGAACGGCTGGGCCGGTCCGTGCCGAGCCTCCTGCTTTTGACGGCGACACCGGAACAGCTCGGCAAGCGCAGCCATTTCGCCCGCTTGCGCCTCCTTGACCCCGACCGCTTCTACAGCTACGACCGGTTCCAGCTTGAAGAAATGCAGTATGAATCGCTAGCCGACGTGGTCAACCATCTGCTGGACGATCCGATACTCGACCGGGAAACCTTGAGCCAATTGAAATCCTTGATCGCCCACGACTTGGCCGAGGATTTGCTAAACCGACTGGACGACCCGGAACGCGCAGAGAGCGCACGCGCCGAATTAATCCAGCTTCTTCTGGATCGCCACGGAACCGGCCGGGTCCTGTTTCGCAACACCCGGGCCACGGTGAAGGGTTTCCCCGGGCGGGAGCTGATTACCCATCCCCTGCCCATACCCGAAGCCTACAGGCGGTTGCTGGCCGAGACCCAACCCGAGATCGAAGACTTGCTGCATCCGGAAACGCTTTACGCCCGGCATGCCAAGGAGGACACCCCCGAATGGTGGCGCCTCGACAGCCGCGTGGAGTGGCTGGCCAAAACCATAAAAAGTCTCAGGTCGGCCAAGGTACTGGTGATTTGCGCGAAACCCCAAACCGCGATCGATTTGGAGGAAGCCCTTCGAATACGAGGCATACGCGCCGCGGTTTTCCACGAAAAAATGAGCATCGTGGCCCGCGATCGAGCGGCGGCCTGGTTCGCCGATGCCGAAAACGGTGCTCAGGCGCTAGTTTGCTCGGAAATCGGCAGCGAAGGACGAAATTTTCAATTCGCCCATCACCTGGTGGTGTTCGATCTGCCGCTCAATCCCGACCTCCTGGAGCAGCGAATCGGGCGGCTCGACCGCATCGGGCAAACCGAAACCATTCGCATCCATGTCGCCTATTTCGAGGATGGCGCTCAGGGCGTTCTTTTCCGCTGGTACGACCAAGGATTGAACGCGTTCAGCCAGCCCAGCCCCGCGGCACTCCCCGTCTTCAACCGACTGGGGAGCGAGCTCGCTGCCTTGTTGCGGGTCCCCAATGCCGAAGAGGAGATCAGGTTGATTGAACGGGCGCGGAAATTGGCCCATGCAATTGAGGAAGAATTGCATCAGGGTCGCGACCGGCTGCTGGAACTGAACTCCTGCCGCAAGGATGCCGCGGAGCGGCTGGTTCGGCTGATCGAAGCGACAGATCGCGAAAACGATCTCTGGCCGTATCTGGAGGACGTGTTCGACGCTTACGGGGTAGCGGTCGAGGAACACTCGGACCATTGTTATATTCTCCGCCCCGGCGAGCATATGCGCACTCAGTTCCCGGAACTGCCGGAGGACGGCGTGACGGTCACCCTGGACCGCGGCATCGGTCTGGCGCGCGAGGACATGCAGTTCCTGACTTGGGAGCACCCGATGGTACGCGGCGCTATGGATCTCATCCTCAACAGTGAGCATGGCAATGCCGCGATGAGCCTGGTCCGTCACCCGGAACTCGAAACCGGCCAACTACTACTCGAAACCGTTTATGTGCTCGAATGCGCCGCACCGAAGCGCTTGCAGATCGGCCGGTTCTTTCCGCCGACGGTGCTGCGCTTCCTCTTCGATCAGGACGGCAACGATCTCAGCGCGTTGCCTTTCGAAAGCCTCGTCGAACAGCCCCGCCAGTTCGACCGGGAACAAGCGCTGGAATTGGTCCGAAGCCGGCAAAAGCTCATCAATCGGTTAATCCAGAATGCCGAGAAGAAGGCGCGGGCGCGGATGCCTAGCGTGATTAGCGACAGCACAAAACGAATGCTCGACACGATGACGACCGAACTCAAGCGCCTCGCCGCCCTGCGCCGCGTCAACCCGAACGTGCGCCAGGAAGAGTTGGACCAGCTCAAGGAACAGGCGATCGAGATGAGCAATTGCATCCAGGGAGCGCATCTGCGTCTGGACTCGGTGAGATTGCTGGTCGCCGTCTAAAGGGCTTAGCCGTATGCAGTCCGCTCTCCCCCGCAAAAGCCCGTGGCATTCGTTCTTTGTTCATGCCGGGTTCTCCTGACGACCATCGCTGACGTGGAAACGTTCGGCCAGCGTTGACGGCCTCGGCGTCGCTGAAATTTCACCATTAGCTGCCATACTTTAAGACTTGGAAGCGGCTGTTGAACCCCTGCGGCGGCGTACCCTCGCACGATGCGCCTCAGGCTGGACCAGCTGAGTGCCGGGGCCTGACGGTGCCGGCCGATTGTGCCGTTTCTTGGTTTAGGAAGCTCTGAAACAACTAGATTCCGTTCATGCCTTTTCCACGAACGGAATCAATAGCTTGCCGTTCGTCCTGAGGTTTTCGACAAGCACAGGACAGACCCTTCGACTCGGCTCAGGACAGGTCTGTTGAAGAACTTAATCAGAGCTTCCTTTAAGACTCCATTCACTTCAATTCCGGGACAGATTTTATGATTGAAGATCTCAAAGGCAGCGAATCGTGGCGCATGTTCAGAATCATCAGCGAGTTCACCGAAGGATTCGACAAGCTCTCGGATATTCGCTACGGCGTCTCGATTTTCGGCTCCCCACGTATCAAGCCGAATAGTCCATACTATCAAGCCGCGCAAACCGTCGCCGAGCTTCTCGCAAGTCACGGCTATTCGATCATCAGCGGTGGCGGACTGGGCATCATGGAAGCCGCGAATAAAGGTGCTCGTCTCAAAAAAGCGCGATCGGTCGGACTCAATATCGCCGGTGAAGAGAAAACGAACACCTATCAGGACCTCAGCTTGCAGTTTCGCTACTTTTTCGCGCGCAAGCTCATGTTCGTGAAACATTCGATAGGCTACGTCTGCTTTCCCGGCGGCTTCAGCACCCTGGACGAGTTGTTCGAAGCGCTCAATCTAATGCAAACACACAAGATCCATCCCGTACCGCTGATCCTATTTGGTTCGGACTACTGGAAAGGGCTGATGGATTGGGTCAATAAGGTCATGCTTGCTAACCAATTCATCGACAAAGCCGACTTGAACTATGTTTCGATGACGGACGATCCGCTAGAGGTTGTCGACATCATGAACAAGCATCGCGAATGGAAGCTCAAGAAGATCATCGAGGCGACGTCGGCCGGATCTCGGGAACCACACCGTAATAGCGACCCCATATACCGTCACTCAATACCCGCGGCAGAATCTTCGTCAGCGGAAAGGCCGACATCCGTGTGATCCACTACAACAAAGCAATGGCATAGCCGCTCGCCGTAGCTGTCCGCCTTCATGGCGGTTCGGCACTCATCCTGCCCGACAGAAAGCACTGGAACACCTTCGTCCGTGGCGCGATCGAGCGGCGGCCAACGGGAACGACCTTTCCGTATGATCAGGTACGGCTGCCTGCTCACGATATTTCAGGTCCTCTTCGGTAACCACAAGCCCGACGCATCCGCCTCGGCGTATTATGCTCCTGTCCACTTTCCCACGCTTGCCTCGGATCGGCAATGACCGACTTAGCCATGCGGCGACGCGGCGGGACTAGGAATTCCACGTTCTCCGCCGCATTGCGAACTGTGCTATCCTGGATCGGTCATGCGCCCGGACTCGATTCATTGTGGCGACTGAATCCCAAACCGTATTCTCCGAGCAACAACGAAAAGAGGAGCGATCTGTGGAAAAACCTTTTATCCTGCACATGTTCACGCCGGAAAAGAACCTCAGCCCGTTTGACGTCAATATGGCTCTGGACGCCGGCTGGATTTCCGCCATTCCGTACCTCAACATCGAGCTGGGTGAAGTGACCGCCCTGGTACAAGACGCGATTTTCTCCAGGAGTCCAAGCGGCGTAAAACGGACCGGCATTTTCATAGGCGGACGGGATGTAAAATTGGCCATGGACATGCTTCGCACTGCCAAGAAAGCCATGGTCCCTCCCTTCGTGATTTCCGTATTCGCGGACCCGAGCGGCGCCTTTACCACGGCCGCAGCTATGGTCGCAATGGTCGAGCGGGAGCTTGAAAAACGCCATCAAACCAGCCTGCAAGGCAAGAATGTCCTCGCTTTGGGCGGCACCGGACCAGTCGGTCAGATCGCCTCGGTTCTAGCCGCCAAGGCGGGAGCCAAGGTCACGATCGTTGGCCGCCAGTTGGAACGATCGCAAAGAATTGCGGAACTGTGCAATACCGAATTCGGCAACGGTGAAACCCATATTCAAGGCGACGCCGATGCCAATAAACCGGAACTGATGAAAACCGCCGATGTGGTGTTCGCCACTGCCGCCGCCGGAATTGAAGTGTTGAACGCGGAATTGGTCGCCTCCGCACCGCAACTCAAGGTCGCTGCTGACGTCAATGCAGTTCCTCCGTCCGGAATCGCCGGCCTAGGCCCTCACCACGCAGGCACGGAGATCGAAGGTTCCCGCAGCGGCGCCGTCGGTGTAGGGGCCTTAGCCATCGGCAACATTAAATACCAGACCCAACATAGACTCCTGAATCTCATGCGATACCAGCTGCGGCAAACGGATAAGCCGGTATTTTTGGATTATAACGACGCCTTCGAGGTAGCTCGGGAATACGTCAAGAAGCTTTAAAGTCCCAGAGAAAAGCCTCATTAGTGCGTTAATCCTTTGAGTAGAGTTGACGGCAGCCTCGTTCGGCGACTAGCGTCTGGCCGGTAAACATTACCTTTAATCCGGCGTTTGCATACAACCTGAAAAGCGCCAGGCCCTCATCCCCAGCCCTTCTCCCAGAGGGAGAAACGAGTTTAGCCCCTCTCCCTCTGGGAGGGGGGTGAGGGAATACAGGACTGCCCGGAACTGCGGTTTTTAGTATTACTGAATGATCAATTTCAGATGCCAATTAACTGGATCAGCGAAGAAAAGCATACTCATCAATGAGTAACACTGCCGCAATCTTTGATGTCCTGGGTGTTGGTAACGAATCACCGCTGAAGAGACGGCGGAGTGGTGTCATATCCGATGCAGCCTAACTGTCGCGTCTCGTGTGATTATTTACCGAGAAGGAGTTATGCTCTGTTCGAAGCCCGGAGCCTTCTCCAGGAGATATTCGGTTCGTCCAAGTGAGGTTTCTCTCCATGCAGATTCGTCTTCATAAGAACGCCCGTACCACCCCGGCCGTTCGGCAGGCCATTCAAGCGTCCACGTTGAGCGAGCGCGCCTTGGCCCAAAAGCATGGCATTAGCCGAACGACCGTCCGCAAGTGGAAACACCGCTCCTCGGTCGAAGATGCCTCACACCGGCCCCACACCCTCAGAACCACGCTCACGCCCGCCCAGGAAGCCATCGTGGTCTACCTCCGCCAAGCTCTGCTCCTCCCCTTGGATGATCTCCTGGCCGTGACCCGGGAATTTCTCAATCCCGCCGTGTCCCGTTCCGGGCTAGACCGCTGCCTGCGCCGCCACGGGGTGGCGTCCCTCAAGACCCTGCTTCCGCCTACAGAGAAGGCGAAGGTCAAACCCTTCAAGGCCTATGAGCCCGGCTTCCTTCACCTGGATGTTAAGTACTTGCCCGCCATCGACGGCGAACCCCGCCGATACCTGTTCGTCGCCATCGACCGCGCCACCCGCTGGGTCTATGTCGCCCTCAAGCCCAACCGCTCCGCCTTAAGCGCAAAGGACTTCCTCAAAGCGGTGATTCAGGCCGCGCCTTTCCGCATCCAGAAATGCCTGACCGACAACGGCTCGGAGTTTACCGACCGTTTCCTGACCCGAACTCGGCAGCCCTCGGGGACGCATGAGTTTGACCGCCTCTGTACTGAACAAGGCATCGAACATCGCCTGATTCCGCCGGGCCGGCCCCAAACGAATGGCCTGGTGGAACGCTTCAATGGCCGCATCGAGGAGGTGTTGCAAACCCATCACTTCGATTCAACCGCCGATCTGGACACCACCCTGCACCGCTATGTCGAGCTGTACAATCATCACATTCCCCAAAAGGCCTTAGGCCATCTCACCCCGATCCAGGCTCTCAAAAACTGGCAACTGTCCCATCCTCATCTTTTTCGAAAGAAGGTTTACGATCTTGCGGGACTTGACACCTAACCGGCAGTACCTTTATAGACGACGTTATTCGATTTTTATTGCAATCTCGTCCAAGATTCAGAAAACTTCCGTACACCCTATTGGGAAACCCAAAGCGGATGCCGAACTCAATCCGGAACGCCAAGCGGCCCGGAGAATTGGTTTTTGGGCACGGCATCGTCACCATAACCGTCGTCCATGACGAATAACATCCGGCCAATCCTTTTTTGCTAACCAGAGAAACAGAAATATGTCCAAGCGCAGTGTTTTATACATGCTCGATCCGATGCCGCATAACAGCCCTTTCGATATCAACATGGCGGTTGATGCGGATTTCGACGTGATTATCCCGCTCAATAATGTCAGGCTAGAGGACGTCAACGGCCTGACACAAGACGCCATTTTTTCGCGCGGACCGGAAGGCGTAAAGAAGACGGGAATGTTTATCGGTGGACGCGACATCGGTTTGGCCGTGAGCATGTTGGAAGCGACTCGAAAGGCCATGGTGCCTCCCTTCCAATTCTCGGTCCTCGCCGACCCCAGCGGAGGTTTCACCACGGCGGCGGCTTTGGTCGCGGTTGTAGAAAAGCAGCTCAAGGAAAAGCACGGCTTGGAGCTGAAAGGATGTAACACTGTCGTATTCGGCGGTACCGGACCGGTGGGCATAGCCACCGGCGTCATTGCTGCATTGTGCGGGGCAGAAACCACCATCGTCGATCATGCCTCGCTCGACAACGCCTTGGAAAAAGCCGAGACCTACGGGCGCTTGTTCGAAACCCGCCTCGAAGGTACCTGTGCAGCATCCGAGGCCGATAAAGCCCACTTGCTTCATAAGGCGGACGTCGTGTTCTGCACAGCCAAGGCGGGGGTGCAGGTTTTGAAAGCCAGTACCTTGGCGGAAGCGTATCAGCTCAAGGTCGCTGCCGATGTTAATGCCGTTCCGCCGTTAGGGATCGAGGGCGTCAAGCGTTCGGACTTGGGTGTTCCGCTCAAACACGCCATCAACTCGCCTGGTGCCGTGGGCATCGGCGCTTTGGCGGTCGGCGATTATAAATACAAACTGCAACAGCACTTGCTGCGTTCGCTCCTTAAACAGGAAGAACCTGTTTTCTACGACTTCCGCGAGGCTTTCAAAATCGCCAGGACCATGGTCTGACGCTCAAACCGGAAAAAGGGATGCCCTCCCTCCATCCCTTTTTCGATCGACCGTTGAAACACAATCGAACCGGCTCCGATACTGTTCTTGGCGCCTCGACTGGCCGAAAGGTCACGAATCGGTGCGGCGACGGACCGGTGGCGCGAAGATCTCAAACCAAAGGCGGTGAATGAACCCGGCTCTCTTTACCGGGGTCTACAATATCGGACAGCGTTAGAGCCTATCCCTGCAGACTTGAGAACCCTCTCGACAAACCTGCGCTGAGAGAAGTCGAAGAGCCTGCCGAAGCGCTCCGGGCAACAACCTACTGGGATAGGCTTTTGGTCCCATGGCAATTCCGTACCAAGGCCGATTTTTTCCGACGCATATGAAAATTTACAATCTCTTCCCGCGGCTCGCGGGTCCTCTGCATCAGTGGAAGCCGCATTTGGAGAGAGCGGCGGACATGGGATTCGATTGGATCTTCGTCAATCCTGTTCAAAAGCTCGGACGTTCCCGCAGCCTCTATTCCATCAAGGATTACTTTCAAATCGACCCCTGGTTGCTGAACCCCCGATCCTCCGCGGCACCGGAGACGCAAATGCGCGAAATCGTGAGCCAAGCGGAAAGTCTCGGGCTCGGCATGATCGTCGACTTGGTCATCAATCATTGCGCCTACGATTCGGCCTTGCTCAAGCAGCATCCCGAGTGGTTCGTCAAACAAGGCCCCCGCATCGCCCATCCTTATTGCATGCACGACGGCGAAAAGGTCGTCTGGCGCGATCTCGCTCAGTTCGACCACCTCAACACGTCTGATCCGGAAGGTCTCTACCAGTATTGCCGTGATGTCGTCGAATACCTGATCGGTTTGGGTTTCAAAGGACTGCGCTGTGACGCCGCATACCAGTTACCCAGTCGCTTCTGGGCACGGCTTATCGAAGAAACCAAGCGGGCACACCCAGACACCGTATTTCTAGCCGAAACCCTGGGTTGCAGTGCCGAACAGACGCGGGAAACCGCTCGGGCCGGTTTCGACTTCATCTTCAACAGCTCGAAATGGTGGGATTTTTCTTCTCCCTGGCTCCTCGAGCAATACCAGCTCACCCGCGACATCGTACCGTCCATCAGCTTTCCGGAAAGCCACGATACGGCGCGCGCATTCGCTGAGTACCAGCAGAATATCGAAGCCATCAAACAGCGTTATTTCTTCGCGGCGCTTTTTTCCGCCGGCGTGATGATCCCGATGGGATTCGAATTCGGTTTCCAGAAACCACTTCACGTCGTTCACACGACACCCGCCGACTGGGAGAACACGAGTATCGATTTGACCGGCTACATTAAACAAATCAACGGAATCAAGAGCCGGCATCCGGTATTCAACGAAGAGAGTGTCACTCAACTCATTGACCACTCCAATCCGCAAATCTTGCTGATGCACAAGACCGCCAGCCGAAAGCGCAACGAAGCCTTGGTCATCCTGAACAAAGATCCGTGGAATCGGCAGAACTTCGTCTCCGACAACCTGTATTCGCTCATTCAAAGTGAACCTCCGCTGTTCGACGTTTCGCCGGAATGGCCTCTGGACTACCTGCCGACGCCGTTCCAGTTCGAGCTGACGCCGGGAATGGGGAGAGTCTTAGTTACACAGTAACAAATCCGTTCACCCAAACCCGTGACCACTCCCAAGCCAAATACCAGAGTCATGGTTCGCTCAAGTAATAAACTAACTTCTAACCTGAACCTTGCTCGGCGTTTTTTCGCACCAGTTGATCGCTTAAACTAGCCCTGTCAAGTTCATGTTAGGCAACCGGACGCACCTCATGACCCAAAAGACCCCGCCTAAAGGCAAGCAAACAGACGCCTCCGAAGCTCAAGCGAAAGGAAAACCCGCAAAAGCTACTGAAAAACAGCGTGCCCAAACCGGTCGACCGAAGGATGGAAAAGCAGAGGCCTTATCGAACATCACACCGGAGCGTGTGGCAGTTTCCGCGAAATCCGAGTCTGCTGTGTCCAGAAACATAGCTGATCAAGCACCTGAACAGACTTCCTCTCCCACCATGGCATCGGCAGCAAAAGCTCCGGAAGCACCCGAAACAATCTCGCCCGAGGTTTCGGAGAAAAAACCGGAAAACGCCCGATCAGAAGCCTCCTCGCCCGATACGACCCGTGTTTCGCCGGCTCAGAAAAACCCGGTCGAGCGCGTTTCCGTCGCCTTCACCGCAGAACTTCCTGAGGCAGAACCGACGCTCGAGGATAAGAAAACATTGGCGGAAACGGACGAACCCCCTTCCGTTCCGGTAAACGCCGAGGACGCGATGCCGACAACCGAACCAGTCTTCCTCAACCACGCGCCAAACGAAGAGCCCGTGCCCATGGAGGCAGCCGGACCCGCGCCGGTACCGCAAGATCTGAAACCCTCGGAAGAAACACCCCCACCCGAACCGGAGTTCATACTGGCGGAAACGGAACCGCCGGCGGCCCAAGTCGAGGCTAAGCCCGAACCAACGCCGCACCATACCGTTTCGGCGATCCCGTCGATGTTTATCATCCAGATCACGCCCGAACTCGCTCCGGTAGCCAAAGTTGGAGGTCTCGCCGATGTCGTGTTCGGCCTCAGCAACGAACTGGAAATCCGCGGTAATCACGTCGAAATCATACTACCCAAATACGATTGCCTGAGATACGACCATATCTGGGGTTTGTGCGAAACCTACAACGACCTGTGGGTACCCTGGTACGGCGGCGCCATTCATTGCACTGTCTATTTCGGATTCGTGCACGGCCGTAAGTGTTTCTTCATCGAACCGCATTCGGCCGACAATTTCTTCAACCGCGGCTGCATCTACGGTTTCAACGACGACGTGATGCGTTTTGCCTTCTTCACGCGGGCGGCCATGGAGTTCCTTTGGAAGTCAGGCAAGAATCCCGAAATCATCCACTGCCATGATTGGCAGACCGCGCTGGCGCCGGTGTTTTTGTTCGAAATCTACAAATTCCTTGGTATGACCCACCCGCGGGTGTGCTTCACGATCCACAATTTCAAGCATCAAGGCGTCACCGGCGCGCAATTGCTCCATGCGACCGGGCTCAACCGGCCGGAGTACTATTTCCATTACGACCGGCTGCAGGATAACTTCAACCCTCACGCATTGAACCTGATGAAAGGCGGCGTGGTCTATTCCAACTTCGTCACGACCGTTTCACCGCGCCACGCGAGCGAAGCCAAGGATCAAGGTCAGGGGTTCGGTCTCGAGCCTACGCTCCATATCCATCACGTCAAATATGGCGGCGTCGTCAACGGCGTCGATTACAACGTTTGGAACCCGGAAATCGATCGCTATCTTCCTTACCACTTCGGCTTGGACAATATCGACGACAAGTACAAGAACAAAAAGGCGCTGAGAGACCGCCTAATGATCGCCGACAACGAAAAACCCATCGTTGCCTTCGTCGGCCGGCTGGACCCACAGAAGGGGCTGGAACTGATTCGCCACGCTATCTTTTATACATTGCATCGGCGCGGTCAGTTCGTACTGCTCGGCTCCAGTCCAGACGGACAGATCAACAGCTATTTCTGGAGCCTGAAACATCAGCTGAACGACAATCCCGATTGTCACATCGAAATCGGCTTCAACGAGGAACTCTCGCACCTCATCTACGCCGGCGCAGACATCATGCTGGTACCCAGCCAGTTCGAACCCTGCGGACTGACCCAATTGATCGCCATGCGCTACGGCACCATACCGGTCGTGCGGGAGGTCGGCGGGCTCGCGGATACGGTGTTCGACAAGGATTATTCGTACAAGCCGCTGCACGAGCGCAATGGCTACGTGTTCAAGAATTACGATTACAGCGGACTGGAATCGGCATTAGGACGGGCATTGAGCTGTTATTACGACTACCCCGAACACTTCCGGGAGTTGATGAAAAACGCGATGCGTTACGACTTCTCGTGGAAGAATCCGGGACAGGATTACCTCAATATCTACGACTACATCCGCGAGAAATAGGGCCGGTGCAGTGAGAGCCCATCCCGAGTCTGGTCGAAGAGCTCGGGGAACCCGAGCCTACCGAGATAGGCCATATAAGCCCGCCGGAACGCCGGTCAAACGCGCGAGAGCCTGAGTGGCTTGATTAATACCTTGGAGGCACGTTGGGCGTTATAGGTGGTTCGCCGCACCTCGGGCAAATCGTCCGGGCTCGCCGGCTCAAAACCCCGCTCCCGGAACCAGTGTGAGGTCTGGGTGGTGAGCACGAACAACCGGTCCAGGTGCAGGCTGCGTGCCTTGGACTCTAGATAGTCCAACAAACGCTCGCCGCGCTTTTCACCGCGGTAGTCGTTATGAAGCGCAAGACAGGCCAACTCGCCCATCCGCTCTTTCCGAAACACGTGCAGAGCGGCACAGCCGATGATGAGGCCATCTCGCTCGATCACGACGAAATCGTCAATATCCGTTTCCAGACGCTCGCGCGAACGCGGCACCAGTATACCGGCTTGTTCTAGCGGTACGATGAGCTCGAGCACTCCGGTAACATCCTGTACCTTCGCTGGACGCATGGTTTCGAAGGGCGTCTGGCTGATCAGTGTTCCTATGCCGTCTCGGGTGAACAATTCGAGTAGCACGGCACCGTCGATGTGACGGTCGATGAGATGAGCACGCTGGACGCCTTCGCGGCACGCCTTGATGGCTGCCTTGAGATGCGGAACGACTTCCTTGCTGGTCAAAGCGCCTTCATCCATCAACAAGGACTCGGCCTCGCCGGTTGTGAGCTGTCGGATCAGATTGCCGTCCGCACTGGAGACACAATCTTGTTCTGTCAATAGCAACAGTTTGTCGGCCCGGAGCGCGATCGCGGCCGAGGTGGCCACCTGTTCGGCATTGAGGTTAAACACCTCGCCGGTAGGCGAATAACCGATGGCGGAAAGCAGCACGATATCGCCTCGGTCCAATGCGCCGCGAATCCCATCAACATCGATGCGCCTGACTTCGCCGGTGTGCTGGAAATCCACACCATCGCGGACACCCACCGGCTTGGCCGTGACGAAATTGCCCGACGTCACCCGGATGCGTGCGCCAGCCATCGGCGAATTGGCGAGGCCTTGCGATAACAAGGCTTCGATTTCCACCCGAACCGTTCCCGCGGCTTCCTTAACGCATTCGAGCGCGACTTTGTCGGTAATGCGCAGTCCTTTGTGGTAACGCGCCTCGACGCCACGGGCGCTGAGACGTGCGTCGATCTGGGGACGGATCCCGTGTACCAGAACTAAGCGCACGCCCAAACCGTTAAGCATGGCGAAATCGTGAATCGTGTTCGGGAAACCGTCATCGGCAACGGCCTCCCCACCGAAAGACACGACGAAGGTTTTACCTCGATGCGCGTGGATGTACGGCGAAGAATCGCGAAACCAGCGGACGAAATCTCCGGGCGAGGTTGGCAGAGGCATCGTTGGTCAAGCCGTGGGCTGGATGCAAAACCGCTCGATCAATCGGCTCAAGATTTCGGTTCCTGAGCGGATATGTACGAGCGGAAGGTATTCGTCGGGTTGATGAGCCTGTTCGATATGACCCGGTCCCATCACGACAGTCTGAAGTCCGAGTCTCTTCAGAAACGGCGCCTCGGTGCCGAAAGCCACGGCACCTGAACTGTGGCCTGTGAGTTCTTCACAGCAGCGCACCACTTCCCCGTCCGGATCGCTCTCGAACGGCGGCAATCCCTCGAACATTGGGCGAATTTCCAACGAGAGCCTTCCCGCTCCGCCCAATACAGGTTCCAACCGTTTTGCCAGTTTCTCGTGCAAATCCTCGAGTTCCATTCCCGGCAATGGACGAATGTCGATCTGGGTTTCGCAGTGGCCACAAATCCGGTTTGGGTTGTCTCCGCCGTGGATCGAGCCGAGATTCAGCGTTGGATAGTCCACCTTAAACGCCGGATTGCGATACCGCTCCTTGAGTTCATCCCGGAAAGCCAGTACTTCCGACAGAACGGCATGCATGCCCTCGATTGCATTCGCGCCCAAGGAGGGATCACTCGAATGGCCAGCCTTCCCCTTCACCACGATCGATTCAAGCATGACGCCTTTGTGCATACGGATCGGCTTGAGCCCAGTTGGTTCGCCTATAACGGCGTATCGCCCGAGTTTCACTTGGTCGGCCACCAGAGCCTTCACCCCGGACATCGAACTTTCTTCGTCTGCGGTAGCGAGTATCACCAAGGGATGCCGAAACGCCTGCGGTTGGAAGCGGCTCGCCGCCTCCATCGCCAGCGCGAAAAACGATTTCATATCGGCGCTTCCGAGGCCGTAGAGTCGGCCGTCCTTTTCCACCGCCTTGAAGGGGTCCGAAGACCAAAGGTCGGGATCACAGGGAACCGTGTCGGAATGACCGGATAAAACCAGCCCGGCATTGTCCTCTCGGTTGCCCAGCGTTGCGATGAGATTGGCTTTTCGATCGCCAACCTGACGGATTTCGATAGAAAAGCCCAGTGCGTCCAACCATTCCGCCAAAAGACCGATGACCGGAAGATTGCTCTGGTCGTAACGGGGATCGGTGGAACTGATCGAGGGGCGCGCGATGAGCGCCTCGATCATTTCGAGCGTTTTCGGGATCGAGCGACGCACAGCCTCAGTGTTCTCCAAAACTCATATCGGTTATCGCGTCCAGAGAAGCGGACAACGCCAGCTTAGCATATTCCGCCAGCATATCCTTCTGTATTACACAGCTTGAACTGGTGCCAAGCTGAGAGCCACGATCGAATCTCGTCCTCGCGAGGTGCAACCTGGTTTCTCGCTTCTCGACGTCGATGGGTCGATGGTAATGGTGCCGCGTCTTCGACCAAACCCACGACCACAACGGCGAAGGCGGGCAAAAGCTGCTTGCGCATGCCGGACCCGCCTTTCGGGCCCTTCGTAGCGTAGCAGGATTTCGTTGGCTTTTTGGACCTTCCCGTCCCGAATCGCCTTCAGGGCCAATTCTTCGCAATCGAATACCCGGGAATCTCCTCTAGAAAGGAAAGTCCTATCTTTTCGGTAAACTCGGCGACCGTACCCTCGTGTACGAGAGCGCCTTTTGACGATGATCAAGCAGCGGTCCATTTTTGTCAGTTTATTGAGGAAATGTCTCTTCGCCTGCGCCTTGGAATCGGGACGTGTACCCGCCAACAGCCGGGCAAGTGTTTTGCCAGTCATCGCGAAAGACTTGCCAACGAATAGTCGCTCATGGCCAACATCTTCAGCAAAGATAAGATGCCGCCGATCTCAGTCGGTTCCGTCATGGCATAGCGTGACAGGGAACGGGCTTCTCTGTCGGACATCAATCATCCCCAAACGCCGGCGGAGCCGAGTTACGGCTTGTAAATTCAGCGGCTCGGTGGATCTTTCACTACCAGGATGTCGCGGCTTGGAAGGGATAGGTGCTGCCTCAACCAGAATGCCATCAGACACCACGGCCTGCCTTTTACAACCTAGGTGAACCGTATGCTCGGAGCCTCTCAAAAGCCTTTGCTGGGCCAAAGGGTCTTTGGACCTAACGGAATAGGCTCTTAGAACGAGCTCCAGCTGCTTTTCTTGCGCCAGCTCAAGCGTGGCAGGACGACTCCTAGGAAAATCCCGCCGAGAAGTACGCCAGCACCGATCATGAACCAAGCCTGGCGTTGATCTTCGTCCAAAGCCTGCTTCTCCCGACGAAGCGTGTCCAACTCCCGCTCTAGGTTGACGACACGCTCCCGCAGCGCATCGCGTTCGGCCTGAATTTGAATGGCATTGGCTGAGGACTGGCGGATTGCCATCAGTTCCGTGTTCAGGCGGGCGTTTTCCCCCTGAAGCAGTTCGGCCGCCTTATCGGTGTTCTGTTTACCGGTCCTTACGGTAGCCAATTCGGCTTTCAGGCGTTTGTTTTCTTCCACTGCCGCATCGAGTTTTTTCGCCATTTCGTCCAGCCGGTTGATGGCGATGGGTTGTTCAGACAGATACCGGCTAAGTATCCATCCTTCCTCGCCGGTTACCAAACGCACCAAGGAATAGCCAGTCTGGGGATTTGTCTCTAGCACGGTAAGCTCGGTACCAGAGGGCACCATCTTGATGATCTTATGCTGCAAACTCTGGCCTCTGCGCATCTGCACTTCCAGCCTGTCAGTCACATAGGCTTTCTCTGCCGCGTGGACCATAAAGGGAGCAAAAAGGATGAACACGAGAAGATTTAGTTTGGACGTATTTTTTTGCATTGGCAGAGCAATTTTTTTATCAACAGCGAGAGGAGGAACTAGGACCCACAGCCGAATCGAGTGCACAAAGCTTTGCGCAGAATAGCCCGTCTGCTGCGATCAGGTGAAACCCGATCCGAGCGCCAGGCCAATCATTCCGCTATGTCGAGAAAAACGCAGGGCGTTTTTCTTCGCCCTGCTCCCTTATATTTTTTATGTTACAGTCCCTTGAGCAGAGCTTCTGCTTTATCCCGTTCCGCAAAATTTTTCTTTTCCTTCAAGAGACGTTCAAGCTCCTTTCGCGCCTCGTCTTTCCGCCCCATTTGAGCCAGGGCTTCGGCCAAATGAATACGTATCTGACCAATATGGGGTGCATGCACGGCAGCATCCCGCAACAAGTTCAAGCCCTCGGCCTGTTTGCCATTCTGCACGAAAATCCAGCCGACCGTGTCCATGACCTCCGGACGATTTTCGGACGCGGCTAGCAGCTTTTCGGCTAACGGAAGAGCTTTATCACTGCCCAGTTCCTGGTATAACCAAGCCAAGTTGTTTTGGATGACGGTGCTGCCCGCCGCTAGACTTTGAGCCTTCTCATACGCCTCCACGGCTTCCCTCAGCCTCCCGGATTCCTGATAGGCCATCGCAAGTGTCGTCCACGCATCGACATCTTCCTGAGACGATTCCAGCCACTGGGTCAGTCCGTCGAAAGCCTCCTTGTCTTGCCCCAAAGCGCGTCGTGTTTGAAACAGGAGCCGCGCCAAAATCGAGCTCGGAGCCGATTGGAAGGCCTTTTCGTATGCCGGCAACGCCTCCTTGAACTGCTTCTGAGCGAATCGGATATCCCCTTCCACTTGAAAGCCCGCAGCCGACTTCGGATGCGCAGTCTTGATACGTTCAGCAATCTTTAACGCGTCGTCGTATTTTTTCTCCCTTAGCTTTAGCTCTGCCTGGGCCAGAAGGGCCGGTAAATAATCGGGGGTTTGTTGTAAAGTCTGCTCCCATTCCGCCACCGCGGCTTGCTTTTCGCCCTTTTTGTACAGCATTTGGGCAAGCTGATGACGATATTCCGGATTATTCGGAACCTTGCTCACTAGTTTTTTGAACGTCGCAATGGCACTGGCCTCTTGCCCGTTGGCCATCTGGGCCAAGCCTAGGCTTTGCAGCGCCATGAGGTGATCGGGATGATCGCTCAAGGTCGCACGAGCAACCTCAAGTGCTTGCAAGGCCTTGCCCCTCGCCAAATAGAATCGGGACAAGGTCACCGCCGGCTGCAGCGCCTTAGGATTCTTTTCCCGCGCCTCCGTGAGATGTTTCTCCACGCTTTCAAAATCTTTGCGCATCTCGGCGATTTGAGCCAGACCGATATGCGCCGCCAGGTTCTTCGGGTCGTGTTTGAGAACCTGCTGGTAACGCTGAGCCGCGGCATCGGGGTTGTTGCCGCTAAGATCAAGTTTCGCCAGATTAAGTGCGGCTGTCGCATAATCGGGCTTGAGCCTCAAAGCCTGCTGCCAGTGCTCGCGCGCCTTTTCCGTATTCCCCTTCGCCATATAGGCGGCACCTAGCAGATTGTGCGGCATCGGGTCGCCCGGCATTTTGCCCTTCATTTTCTCGGCCGCAGCAACCGCCTCGTCCAGCTTCTTCTGCTGGATCAGGGCTAGAACCAGCAGCACATCCGCCTGCAACAGATTCTGATCCAGTTCGACGGCGGATTTCAGATCGTCCACCGCTTGTTCCATTTGCCCTGACGCAATACGCCCTAGAGCCAATTGCGCTTTCACTGACGCCACGTTGGGCGCGAGCTCGGAGGCTCGGTTCAGGTACTCCGTCGCCGAATCGTATTGTTTCGCCTGGAGGTAAGCGCTGCCGAGCAGTGCGAAGAACTGTGAGTCGTCGGATGCCCGATCCTCCAACCCCTTCAATGTGCGGATGGCTTCACTCGGGCGACCCAGCTTCATCTGCGTCGCCGCCAACAACTTTGCCGCAGGCAACTGCTCGGGAAACGTTCGGACATATTGCGCGAGATTGTTTTCCGCGGATTCGTATTTGCCCTGCCGATATGCGACCACTCCTAAAAGCAGTCTGCTGGGGAGATGATCCGGGAGCGCGCCAGTGACTTTGACGAGTGCGTCCTCGGCTTCCTGCAATGCCCCCTTCTGAAAAGCGATGACCGCCTCTAGATATAAGGCCAGCGGAACTTCTCCCGCCGATTTTCGAACTTCATTGATATCCTTTTGCGCCTCATCTGCCTTGTTCGAAGCCAGATAGGCCGTAGCTCGCCCGAGACGCGCCCTTATATCGAAAGGCTGAAGATCGAGCGCCTTGGTAAACGCGTCGGCTGCCCCTTGCAGGTCACCAGACAGTCTCTTCGTTTCTCCCAAAACGATCCACGCGTTAACGTTCTTGGAATCCGCGGCGATGGATTGGTTGGCGTATTCGATTGCCTGCTTGTACCGTTTTTGTTGCGCTTCCAACATGGCCAGCCCCAACAGCGCATCGCTCGCCTTTGAATCGAACTTCAGTGCGGCATCGAAACTCTCCTTTGCCTGCTCTGTCTGTTTAAGCAAAATATGAGCCAACCCTCGAATACCCAGGATTTGAGCGCGAAGCATGTCGTTCAAGCGTTCATCCGGCGAGATTTGATCCAGAACGGCTTTCGGCTTGTCCTGCAGCAAGTAGGCTCGCGCCAGAGAGACGATCCAACTTTCCTTCGGAGCCCCCAGGTCTCGCGCTTTTTCCAGTTCTTTGGCCGCTGACGGACCATCGCCCAACTTCAGATAAGACTCGCCCAACAGCACCCGCGCATCGGCGTTTTCCGGATTTGCCTGAAGAGCGTTTTTCAGCTCGATCACAGCTGCCTTGGACTCGCCCTTCCGCAAATAATTTCTAGCCTGCTCGAGTGGGTCCTTCTCGGCGCTCGCCGCATTGCAACCAATGGTCGCAGTTAATAGAAGAAACGCTTGAAAAAACCGGACCATGTTGACCGCCTAAATTTTGAGATTGAACTTGCTCAAAAGGGCATAGAGCGTTGGACGCGTAATCTCGAGGATTTCTGCCGCCTTGGTAACGTTCTCGCCGGCTTCACTCAGTGCCGCGCAAATGGCCTGTCGCTCGGCCATATCGCGGGCCTCCCTCAAACTCCATAATCGCCTTTTGAACTCGCCCGGCGCCAGTTCCAGATCCTTGGCTTCAATGAGAGGACCGGAAGCCATAACGACCGCCCGCTTGACCTTATGCTCCAGTTCCCGAACATTTCCCGGCCAGTGATAAGCCTCCATGGCAGCCAATGCCCCGTGACTGAACCCGAGGATATTGGTGCGGCGCATTTGGTGCACAAACTTATCCAGGAACGCACGCGCCAAAACCACCACGTCTCCGGTCCTTTCCCGGAGCGGAGGGATATTGATGATCATCTCGTTAATGCGGAAATAAAGATCCTCCCTGAACTTCCCTTCACTGATCAGCTTGGTAAGATTCTGGTGGGTGGCACAAATCAAACGCACGTCAACTTTGATCGGCTGTCGTCCCCCGACCCGCTCTATAACGCGTTCCTGTAAAACTCGGAGCAGCTTCGGCTGTAATGAAAGCGGAATATCGCCGATCTCGTCGAGAAAAAAGGTTCCGCCGTCAGCCAACTCGAATTTGCCCTTAGTTTGCTGAGTAGCGCCGGTAAACGCCCCTTTTTCGAAACCGAACAGCTCACTTTCTAACAAACTGTCCGGTATCGCGGCGGCATTGACGGCTACGAAAGGCTTCTTCGAACGCGGACTCAAGGCGTGGAGTGCTCGTGCGAGCACTTCCTTACCGGTGCCACTCTCGCCCAACAGCAATACGGTAATGTCGGTCGGTGCCAGGCGCTCGACCATGCGACATACTTCGTGCATCTCCGGACTGGCTGCGATCACACCGACAAGCGGGTTGGTAATGTGCATCCGCCGAAACTGGCGATTTTCTTCCTCCAGCCGGTAAAGACGGAATGCCCGCTCCACTACGAAAGACAAGGTTTCCGGTTCGATCGGCTTTTGATAGAAATCATAGGCGCCGAGTCCTATGGCCTTAACCGGGTTGACTTGGTCATCGTTGCCGGTGATGACGATGACTTTGGTCGTCGGCGCAATAGTCAGGATTTCGCTGAGCGTAGCGAAACCTTCGCTTACGCCGCCGGGATCCGGTGGTAATCCGAGATCGAGCGTGACCACTGCCGGCTGGTTGCGTTTAACCGCCGCAATGGCGGATTCCCGGTCATCGGCCACAAGAACCTTGTATTGCTCAAAATTCCAGCGAAGCTGACTTTGCAGCCCAAGGTCGTCTTCGACGATTAATAACGTTTGCTCGCTCAAGCGGACTTCACCTCGTTTAGGGCAAGCGCCTCGGAATCAGATACGACGGGTATGGAGAAGGTGAACAGCGTGCGCTTGCCCGGTTCGCTTTTCACGCTGAGCTCCCCTCCCAAAGAACGTATGTACTCGCGGCTCTCGTACGCACCTATGCCCATACCCGTAACGCCTTTCGTCGTTTCGAAAGGCTTGAACAGACGGGTACGGATAAATTCCTCGTCCATGCCTACACCGTTATCCTCGACCTCAACGGTAGCATATCCGTTTTCACTCAATCCCATTCGAACGCGCACTCGACCGTTCTTACCGGCAGCATCCTGGGCATTCTGAATAATATGTTCGAAAGAGGACGCTAGGCGATCGCGATTGGCTTTGATCCGGATCGGTTTCCTAAACATATCACAGGTGGGGATTGGCGCCTGAACCATCCGTGCTTTCACAACTTCGCGAAGAAGCTCTCCAAGATCGATAATCTGCTCCGATTGTCCAGAACCGGAGTTCTTCAATTGAGACAACAGCCGACTCATCCTCCCGACCGCATGGTCCACCGTTTTTATAGCATCTCGCATGAATTCAGGATTATTGTGATGCCGCTCCGCGTTACGCACCACCAAGCTTAGTTGCGCGATGAGGTTTTTCAAATCGTGAATAACAAAAGCGGAGAGGCGATTGAAACCCTCGAACTGCCGAGCCTCCGCCAGTGCCCTACCGGCATCCTCGAGCGCTAGATAGCTCGCGGCCAATCGGCTGGAAGTCTTCAACAGATCGATGACCTCCCAATTCCATTGTATCGATGTACGCGGACGACTCAGTAACACAAGCCCCATCATTCGATGCTTCTGCTGAAACAACGGCACTAACAGCCACGCATCGCAGTTGGGTCTGAGCCAGGACGGACGGACGACACCGTGATACATCTCTGGCATCTCCACCATCTCGGGCAAATTGACGATCCATTCCTTATCTTCCATATAGCGTACCAGGGCATCGTCGCGATCGATGAAAGAGATGTCGCAGCCAGGATCTCCAAAGCATGCCCGCCACACCAAGTGCCCGTTTGATTCGCGCACCCAAAGCACGCCGCTAGGGCTCTCGACAGCTTGCCCCAAAGCTACGATGACGCGCTCTTCCAGCGATAATCCGGAAGCGGTGTCCGAAAGCATCGTGATGATGCGTAGCCACTCCTCCCGGTAATCATACGCATAGTTGAAAAAATTCTTGCTCAGGAAAACCCGCATACGTGCCCGCATCTGTCCTGAAAAAAGGAGCAACGCGAGCAACAAGAACGCCCCGACCAAAAATACGATTTGTGCTACGGCTCCCCATTCCCCGCCGTAAATCTTGATGTAATACCCGGCGGTCGCCATGAGCAGCAGATAAAAGCCGGACCCGAGCAAAGTTGCCGAGTGAAAGACCACCTGGCGGGAGACGAACACGTCTACCGACCATTGGGGATTGCGGGCAGCCGAAACGATCAAGAGAGGGGGCAACAGGGCGGATACGGCACCGCGCGCGGTCCACAGGTCCGAATTGATATGTCGGAACAACAAGGCATCCGAGTAAAGATAAAAGTCATAGGCGAACATGCCTCCCAGTGCGAAGCACAGAAACTTGATCCGCCATCTAATATCGGTCCGGACATTGCGGAAATATTGCTCGATCAGGATCAGACCGATCAGGGCCAGACAGACATGCCCTGACAACTGTAATGCGGGCCAAAAAACGTCCGGAAAGGCTTGGTCTAAAACCGGCGAAATCCAGACATAAGCCGCCACAACACCGGCCGCCACGTGAACGCCACGATCGATGAGTTTCGACACTGTCGAACATGATCCGGCGCCGCTTTCTTTAAGCGGATTGAACAGCCTGCCGAGAAAAAGCAGCCATATATAGGTCCGAATGATCTCGACCGACCAAATGAATGCTGAGGGAAAAAAATGATAGAGGTCCTGTAAAGCCAGGATGCCAGACCAGGCGGTAGTTACCGCCGATGCCAGAATCAGCCAGCGACCTGTAGCATTACCGCGCCAACTAACCAGCACCAGCGCGGTCAAGAAGAGAAAAGCAAAAAAACCAGCCAAATAGCTGACGGCGCCGATCGTCATGCGTCTTCTGCGTTAAGTGAAGGCGTTCCGCTGATGAGCGCAGCCGCGACAACGGTGAGCAGAAACCTTCCGGACAGGCGCTCAGCGGGCACCTTTGCCCAAAATAACCACTTCGATTGTTTGTAACATAATGAGAAAATCGAGAAAAAGACTGTAATTTTTGACGTAGTACAAGTCGTACTGAAGTTTCTCTATAGCGTCTTGATAACTCGATCCGTACGGATAACACAGCTGTGCCCAGCCGGTAATACCGGGCTTCACGCGATGGCGCTCCGAATAATACGGAATGGTTTCCGCGAACTTTTCCACAAATTCAGGCCGTTCCGGACGAGGACCGACGAAACTCATCTCACCTTTCAGCACATTGAACAGCTGCGGCAATTCATCGATCCGTGTCTTCCGAATAAACCGCCCTACGCGGGTTATTCGGTCGTCATTCTGTGTCGCCCAACGTGCTCTCCCATCCTGTTCGGCATCGACGCGCATGCTCCGAAACTTTATCACTTTGAACAACCGCCAGTTCTTGCCTACACGGACCTGAGAATAAAAAATCGGCGCTCGCCAACCGCTCTCGACCACAATCGCCAATGCCGTCAGCAACATGATAGGCCAACTGACGGCGAGCAAGACGAGACTAGCTAAAATATCGAAGGCACGCTTGGTAAACTGCTGAAAACCGCTGTATCGGAATCCGTCGGAAAATACCAGCCAACTGGGATGCAGGCAGTCGACACGAATCAGGCCCGCCTCACGTTCGAAGAAATGCAACAGGTCTACAACGTCCATACCGCTCATCTTGCAATCCAAAATTTCGTCCACCGCAAGCCCTCCTCGGCGGTCGTCCGGTGCGACGACAATCTCGTCAATATCATGCGCAATGGCAAATTCATTGAGAGGCATCTCCAACGTACATAGCCGGTGAGGCTCTACCCGGCAAATATCGCCGCCCATCGGCACAAAACCAATGACGCGAAAGGTTGGATTGGACTCTTTCTTTTCGAACTCTTGAATAATGTGCGCGTTGTTCCCCGACCCTAATACCAATACCCGCCTCCTCAGTTCCTGCCGATCCACGAACTTCAAGAACAGCGTGCGCGAACACACTGTCAGCACTAGGGCCGACAACAAGGCATAGCCGAATACGCCCCGACCTACGAAAATCGTGGGGAAGGCATAAAAGACGACACCCATCAGAAGCGTGCCAAACACAAAACTCACTAGCACGCGAAGCAGCATGGCTGCTTCGCCCCCTTGCTGCACCCGCTGGTAAAGCCCCATGCCAGTCGTACTCGCCAGCATGAATGCACAGAAAATGGCGGATGGATTGGTCAAATCGATGGCAGCGTAATTGCCTTCAAGATCGGGGAAAAACCGCAGAACCGCCCCCATATAAAAGGCGGAAAAGAAAATAACGCAATCCAGCAAAAAAATAACAAGATAAACGCGCGAAATATAATGGCGAAAAACGCGAACCATAAATCTTGCCGATTCTCAATCAGATTGTTGTCGCCAGAGCGTATGAAAGTGCCTTTAAGTTGCCTTAATGTCGGCACCACTACCGAATGAGAATCGATCAATCGATATCAAAGGAAAAAAAGCGTATTGAAATCATAGTTATTAGAAAGTCTTTGTAAGACCAAAGTGACACAGGACGTCGACGCTGATCTTCTGGAAAAAACGAAACGAACGGCTTCGGGGCATGCCCGCCCCTCAAGCACCAAGACTCTTATTGTTACTTGCCACCCGGAACCTACACGAAGCGTGTTCTTTGGGAAGCTGATTCCCTGTTATTCGCGAGTTTTTGCTATCACCGTCGAGCCAGCTGATCCTTCAGGCTGCGACCGCGATCGGTCACAACTTTAACACATTCGTTCGCCACGAGAAGCGACCCCAATTTTAGGTTTAACATTCAAGATCTTACGAAACATGATATGCCGAGCTCTTGCAGCCAGCACTTCGACACGATGCTAGCCACAAACTCAGCAAGGAATCCAAATATTTCGTTGGACGCATGCCTTTATCGCGCCAAACGCTCAAAGCATTCATGCGATAAAGAGCTTTCCGCTTCGCTAACCGTCCTCTAGAATTAAAAGGGACATTACGGCATCGGCGTTTCGTCACAGCATCGCGCGGATTCGTCCTGCTTCGAGACCTATGCAGAGCGAACGTAGAGATGAAAGCGCACGGCCGTGACTTGATCTCAGAAGGTGCCTAGATATATCTAAGTTTTCGCCGGATTTCCAAGACTCGCCACTCATCTGGAGGCATAATGCATTCGTTCGCTGACACAAAGATCGGCATAATTGGACTGGGCTATGTAGGACTTCCGCTCGCGGTGGAGTTCGGCAAGCAATTCGATACTGTGGGTTTGGATATTAATGCTCAGCGCATAGCGGAGCTGAAAGATGGCATCGACCGCTCGCTCGAAGTCGACACCGAAGAGCTCGCCAGGGCGAAGCGTCTAAGCTACACGACCAATCCTGCGGATTTGTCGAGCTGCAACGTCTATATCGTTACCGTCCCGACCCCGATCGATGAGCACAAACGACCGGATTTGACGCCACTGCAAAAAGCCAGCGAAACCGTCGGCAAACTTCTGTCGAAGGGCGACATCGTAGTTTATGAATCCACAGTCTACCCGGGAGCGACCGAAGAAGTCTGCGTGCCGATCCTGGAATCCCACTCGGGATTAATCTTCAACCAGGACTTTTACTGCGGTTACAGTCCCGAGCGCATCAATCCGGGAGACAAAGAACATCGCGTTACTAACATCAAGAAAATTACCTCGGGCTCGACCCCGGAATGCGCCGATTTCGTTGACAAGCTTTATCAAAAAATCATTACCGCAGGCACGCACAAAGCGAGCAGCATTAAAGTAGCCGAAGCCGCAAAAGTCATCGAAAACACGCAGAGGGACGTGAACATCGCACTCATCAACGAGCTGGCGATCCTGTTCAACAAACTCGGATTGAACACGTTGGAGGTTTTGGAGGCGGCAGGGAGTAAATGGAATTTTCTTCCTTTCCGTCCCGGCCTGGTCGGTGGACACTGCATCGGCGTGGACCCGTATTACCTCACCCATAAAGCTCAGGAAATCGGTTATCACCCCGAGATCATATTGGCTGGGCGCCGCATTAACGACGGCATGGGTGAATATGTCGCCAATCGTTTGGTCAAACTGATGACCCAGAGGCGCCTTCAAGTCTGCCAGGCGAACATTCTCATCATGGGGCTGACCTTCAAGGAAAACTGCCCTGATATCCGGAACACTCGAGTAACGGACATCATCAAAGAATTAGAAAGCTATAACGCGCGAGTCGATGTTTACGACCCGTGGGCAAATCCCGAGGAAGTCCATGACGAATATGGCATCGATCTTGTCCAGGAACTCCCGACAGGAAAGTACGATGCCGTTGTAATCGCCGTCGCACACCGGGAGTTTAAGGCGATGGGCCCACAGGCTATTCGGGCGTTGGCAAAACCTCAAGGCGTCTTGTTCGATGTCAAGTATACGCTGCCGCACGACAGCGTAGACGACTACTTGTAACACACAGGAACATCGCCAATGAAAGTATTGGTCACAGGAACGGCCGGATTCATCGGCGCGGCGCTGGCCCACGTGCTTCTGGCGCGAGGCGACGAAGTCATCGGCATCGATAACGTCAACGATTACTACGATGTCGGCCTCAAGGAAGCGCGGCTTGCCCGGCTAAAGCAGCACGCCGGGTTCACCGAAGTCCGCATCGCCTTGGAAGATCGCGATCGCCTGAATCAGGCATTCTCGGACCATCGGCCGCAACGCGTAGTGAATCTCGCCGCCCAAGCCGGCGTGAGATATTCACTCACGCATCCCCATGCCTATATCGATGCGAATCTGGTGGGCTTCTGCAACATACTGGAAGCATGCCGACGTTACGATATTGAGCACCTGGTGTATGCCTCTTCCAGCTCCGTCTACGGCGCCAATACCAGGATGCCGTTTTCGGTTCACCATAACGTCGACCATCCCGTCAGCCTCTATGCGGCGACGAAAAAAGCCAACGAACTGATGGCTCATACTTACAGCCATCTTTACGGTTTGCCGACCACCGGCCTACGCTTTTTCACCGTGTACGGGCCCTGGGGACGCCCGGACATGGCCTTGTTCATGTTTACCCGCAACATCCTGGCCGGAAAACCGATAGACGTCTTCAACTTCGGCCATCACCGGCGCGACTTCACCTATATCGACGATATCGTGGAAGGCGTCGTGAGAGTCCTTGACAATGTAGCGACGCCGAACCCAGATTGGAATGGCGATCACCCAGATCCCGGAACCAGCAAGGCGCCTTACCGTCTTTACAATATCGGCAATAACCAGCCGGTCGAGCTTCTGCGCTTCATCGAAGTTTTGGAAGAATGTCTTGGCAAGAAAGCCGAAAAAAACCTTCTACCGATGCAGAGCGGCGATGTGCCCGATACCTACGCGGACATTGACGATCTCATCCGTGACGTGGGCTATCGGCCCACAACGCCGATAGAAGTCGGGATCGCCAACTTCGTCAGTTGGTACAAAGATTACTACGGTGTGTCCTAGGGTCCGACAATGAAGAAAACAGCGTCCGATTGGCTTGTCCGAAGCGGATACGCCTCGGAATCGCGCCGATGCCTGTCGGCCCTAGTCAGATTTTCTTTCACTTCACCTGCGATCCCTCTACAAGCCCACCCGTAGCAACCGAATGCTGAATCTTAGCAATGCGCAGGTACCGCTACTCGGGTTTGCGGCGTTCAGCGGCACCGGTAAAACCACACTCCTGAAGAAGATTATCCCCCTGCTCCGACTTAACCAGCTCAATATCGGACTCATCAAACACGGTCATCATAATTTCGAAATAGACTATCCAGGCAAGGACAGTTATGAATTGCGCAAAGCCGGCGCAAATCCGGTCATGCTGACTTCGTCGCATCGCCGCGCCATTATCGTGGAACGCCAGGTAATCGAGGAACCGGTGTTGGCTGAGGAATTGGCCTATTTCGACCAGACTGGCCTGGATCTGATTTTGGTGGAAGGATTCAAGCTAGAGCGCTTCCCGAAAATCGAGTTGCACCGACCCGTTCTCGGCAAACCGCTTTTGTTTCCCAACGACGACACCATCATCGCGATCGCCACGGATGCCGAACTTGCGGTCACATGCAACATCCCAAAGCTCGACATCAATGATCCAGAGCAAATCGCCCGGTTCATTTGCGAGGAATTTCTTCCCAGTGCACGATATTGATTGTTGCGCCGAGAAACTGTTGCCGCCCTTTCCCTTTTTACTCGAAGTACTTTGCACCTACCGTCTTCAAAACGGGCCCAATACGTTCGATTTACAGCACGGAATTTGCTAAAGAAATTGAGAAAGGCGGCCATATCATCAACGCATTAACCCATCAACAAGGAGCACTCCATGGCAAGAAAAGGCGTCTTGGTCACGGGCGGCGCCGGCTACATCGGCAGCCACGTCGTCAAACAATTGGGCGAAATGGGTGAACGCCTGGTGATACTCGACAACCTTTCTACCGGCTTCAAGGAGGCCGTGCTTTACGGCGATTTGGTCGTAGGAGATACCGGCGACACGGACTTGGTATCTCGCATCCTGCGTGATTACGAAGTGGACGCAGTACTCCACTTCGCCGCCCATACCATCGTTCCCGAGTCGGTGTCCGATCCCCTGAAATATTACGGCAACAATACCTGTAATACCCGCAACCTGCTGCAATGCGCCCGCGATGCCGGCGTGAAGCATTTCATCTTCTCGTCGACTGCCGCCGTGTACGGCATTCCTGACGGGCCTTACGCGTCCGAGTCGTCGCCCACCGCGCCTATCAACCCTTACGGTGCGTCGAAACTAATGAGCGAATGGATGCTGCGGGACCTCTCGGCTGCAACCGACTTGAAACATGTCATCCTGCGTTATTTCAACGTGGCCGGCTCGGATCCGGAAGGGAAAATCGGCCAGTCGACGCGCAACGCAACCCTACTGATCAAGGTCTCGGCAGAAGTGGCTGTTGGCAAGCGGGAAAAATTATGTGTGTTCGGCACTGACTACCCCACGCCGGACGGTACTGGCGTACGTGATTACATCCATGTCAGCGACCTCGCCGATGCCCATATTCAAGCTTTGACCTATTTACGCAACGGCGGCAGCTCGACGACGCTGAACTGCGGCTACGGCCATGGCTATAGCGTTCGAGAAGTCATAGATGCCGTTAACAAAGTGAACGGAACACCGATCCCGGTAGAGGAAATGCCGAGGCGTCCCGGCGATCCGCCTCAACTGGTCGCAGCCGTCGACAAGATTCATGACGTGCTCGACTGGAAACCGCGTTACGACGACCTGCATTTCATCGTGAAGACATCCCTGGATTGGGAAAGGAAGCTCATCGAACATCCCTGGGGCGAGTGAAAGCGGCTTCGGCTTGACGATCTCAATCACTGACCTTCCCCGTTGCATCTTGCTCTACTGCCGCGCTGGATTTGAGAAAGAATGCGCGGCCGAAATCCTGGAGCGCGCCGGTGAACTTGGTATATCCGGCTACGTCAAGGCTAAACCCGAGAGCGGGTTCGTCGTATTCGTACCGCACGAAGCCCTCGTCATTTCACCCCACGACAAGGGCTTCCGGCTCAAAGACCTGGTCTTTGCTCGACAGTTAGTTTTCGCCATGGGTCCCATCTGCGACCTTCCCGTCGCCGATCGCGCGCGGGCGTTACTGGGGGCGGCAAGGCAAATGGGAGACCAATTTTCCACAGTGTTCCTGGAGACTCCGGACACTAACGAGGCAAAACCGCTAGCCACCTTCCTGCGCAAGTTTGCGGCGCCCTTCAATCGCGCCATCACAGATAGCGGCATGCTCGGCGCTCCCCCGGATCCTCGGCTACATCTCTTCTTTCTAAGCTCCGTCGCCGCCTATGTTGGCATCTCGATACCCGGCAACTCCAGTCCCTGGCCCATGGGCATCCCGCGTTTGAAATTTCCCCGCGGCGCACCGAGCCGGTCCACGCTCAAACTGGAAGAGGCTTTTCTGGCCTTTCTCGACGATCCCCAAGAGAGTCTTCGCCCTGGCATGACAGCGGTCGATCTGGGTGCGGCACCGGGCGGCTGGACTTTTCAACTGACCCGGCGCCATATCAAAGTGACCGCTATCGACAACGGAAACCTGGATCCTGCCCTGCTCGAGACCGGTCTGGTCGAACATCTGCGAATGGACGCTTTTCGTTATCGCCCCCGCAAACCAGTGGACTGGCTGGTTTGTGACGTCGTCGAACAACCTGCCCGAATCGCGGCCTTGGTCGGAGACTGGGTGGCCTCAGGTTCATGCCGAAAAGCCATATTCAACCTGAAATTGCCCATGAACAAGCGTTACGAAGAGGTCAAGCGTTGTCGGGGACTGATCGAAACACGACTTGGAAGTGCGCTCACCGACTATACGCTCGCCTTCAAACAGCTTTACCACGATCGCGCCGAAATTACCGGTTACATTTCGAAGCACACCGAGTAACACTCGAAACTCTTCTGGCATTCATCGACGCCGAACCGCGCCGCATAAGCTTTCATGCACCGATATGAGTTGATAGAATGCCGAGCAATGCGCCTGCGCCGGTGCTAACCCCGATCACCCAATACAATGACCAGTTTCTTCGACACCGACAATTTGCATCAGCATATTTCCAAGCAGTACGACCATGAGCTGCTGGACATTCGCAACCGGGTACTCACCCTGGGTGGATTGGTAGAGGAACAGGTCGAATCGGCCGTTACCGCACTGGTGAATAACGATGTGGAGCTCGCCGAGCGCGTCATCGCCGACGATTACAAAGTGAATTCTCTGGAAGTTTCCATCGATGAGGAGTGCACCCAAATCATCGCCCTGCGCCAGCCCACCGCCCGCGACTTGCGTTTAGTGGTGGCGGTCATCAAGACGATTACCGATCTGGAGCGGATCGGGGACGAAGCGAAGCGTATCGCCCGACTGTCTATTGATCTCGCGAGCCATTATCCGAAGAAGAACCAGCTGACCGAGGTCGAGCAGCTGGCTAAAAATGTGCGTGGACTGCTTCGCGAGGCGCTCGATTCTTTTGCACGCATGGATGTGGATGAAGCCTTGCGCGTCGTCCAAGGGGACAGGATGGTCGATCGAGAATACGAAAGCATCATACGCCAGCAAATCACATATATGATGGAAGACCCTCGTGCCATTCCGGTGTCGCTCGATATCATGTGGTCGGCTCGTTCGCTCGAACGTATCGGCGACCGTTCCTGTAATATCTGTGAATACGTAATTTATTATGCCAAGGGTAAAAATATCCGGCATATCAGTCTTGAGCAGGTGGAGAAGGATTTGCGGGAAACTTGATGTTCCTCCGGTGGACGACACGGAATTCGGAATTCTTTCGAGCATCGGAGGTTGAGCTCTCCGGCTTCGTTATCGGTTGAATCTCAAACGTTTAATAAGCTTAATCTATTAGTTTTCCCGAGCCGTTTGTTTAAAACGATCAGCCCCTGCGACCCCCGTCCCCTATAATCCATGAGCCGCTACATCCAGGCGAAATCGCTGCTGTTAGGGATTTTCTGCTCCTTCTCGGCCTGGGGACTTGAGCCCTTCGTCATTGAAGACATTCGCGTCGAAGGCTTACAGAGGGTTTCGGCGGGCACCGTATTCAATTATCTCCCAGTGAAAGTCGGCGACCTATTCGACGACCGGCAGTCAGCGGAATCGATCAAAGCCTTGTTCAAGACGGGGTTTTTCAGAGATGTACGGCTGGAACAGGACGGAAACGTCCTGGTTGTCATCGTCGACGAACGACCTTCCATCGCAAGTGTCAAGATCGAGGGCAATAAGGACATCAGCACCGAAGACTTAACCAAGGCCTTGAAAGGAGTAGGGCTTTCCGAAGGCAAAGTATTCGACCGCCAAATCTTGGACAAGGTGGAACAGGAACTCAGGCGGCAGTACTACAGCCGCGGAAAATACGGACTGAAAATCGATTCTTCGGTAACTGAGCTTCCACGTAACCGAGTTTCTATCAACATCAAGATTTCCGAAGGCAAGGTCGCCAAAATCAAGCAGATCAACATCGTCGGCAACAACGTCTTCAGTGATGAAGAGCTCTTGGACCAATTCGAGCTCAGCACACCGAACTTGCTCTCGTTTTATACCAAGGACGATCAATACTCGAAGCAAAAACTTTCCGCCGACCTGGAACGGCTGCGGTCCTATTATTTAGATCGGGGCTACATCAATTTCGAAATTGAATCCACCCAGGTTTCTATTACGCCGGACAAGAAAGAGATCTACATCACCATCAATGTCAAAGAGGGCGAGGTTTACACGGTAAACGAAGTAAAGCTAACCGGCAAACTGATCGTTCCGCCCGAAGAATTGACACCGCTGGTCAAGATTGGTCCTAGCGATATCTTCTCGCGCAAGCTGGCTACCGAAACCTCCAAAGCCATTTCCGATCGATTGGGAGACGAAGGGTACATTTTCGCCAACGTGAACATGGTGCCCGATATCAATGAGGCACAAAAAACTGTAGCCATCACCTTCTTCGTCGATCCCGGCAAGCAGGTCTATGTTCGCCGAATCAACTTCCAAGGGAACACCAAAACCAGGGACGAGGTACTACGGCGCGAGATGCGACAAATGGAGGCGGCATGGGCTTCGACCAGCAAGATCGAGCGTTCCAAGACCCGACTAGAACGGCTCGGCTATTTCCAGGAAGTTAACGTCGAAACGCCAGCCGTCGCAGGCACCACCGACCAGATCGACGTTAACTACAGCGTCGTGGAAAAACCGTCCGGAAACCTAATGGCTGGCGTCGGATTTTCCCAAGCGCAAGGTATCATTTTCAATGCTAGCATTACCCAGGACAACGTCTTCGGCACCGGCAAACGCATCAATCTGACCTTCAACAACAGTAGCGTCAACACCATCTACCGAATCGGCTATTTCAATCCGTACACGACCCTAGACGGGATCAGCAGCGGCTTCGATCTCAGTTATCGAAACACCGATGCGTCACGAATGTACATCGCTCGCTACAACACCGATGTTGCCTCGGCGGGAGCCAACCTCGGTATTCCTTTGAACGAATTCGATAGCTTGCGCTTCAACGTGGATTTCGAACACACGAAACTTGATGCCGCATCCAGATCGTCGCAGGAAATTCTCGACTTCATCCAAGAAAACGGCAATAAATACAATACTCTGTCTCTATCGGCCGGCTGGGTACACGACACCTTGAACCGAGCTATCTTCCCAACCAAGGGAGGGGCGCAGCGAATCTCGGTGTTGGCGTCGCTGCCTTTCAGCGATCTGACTTATTACAAAGCCAGTTACAAAATTCAGCATTATTTTCCGATCGCAAAAGATCTGACCTTCATGATCGAAGGTGAAATCGCCTACGGCGATGGTTATGGAAACACCCGGGATTTGCCGTTCTTCGAACATTATTTCGCTGGCGGTCCTCAATCCGTGCGAGGGTTTCAGCCCAATACGCTGGGTCCACGTACCAGGCCCAACAGCCAGGGCTTCGGCGGAAACGATCCCTTCGGCGGATCAAGCAAACTGGTCGGCACTGCAGAACTCTTCTTCCCTGTACCCTTTATACAGGACAGCAAGAACCTCCGCCTCGGAACATTCATAGATGCGGGCAACGTTTTCGACGGTACCTACGACTTAGGGGAAATCCGATATTCCGCGGGACTTTCGGCGAGGTGGCTATCGCCCTTCGGCGCTCTGGCCTTCAGTGTCGCACAACCGATCAATGCGCGGGGCAGAGACGAGATTCAGAACTTCCAGTTCTCGTTCGGCTCCGGATTCTAGGGATGCGCCCACGGTCAGAGAGAATGTGGAGAGTCGCTGGGGGTCAAACAGTTTTTGTATAATCGGAATTAGGATGCTACGGCAACTACAGATTCCAAAACCATTACAAACTCTATTTCTGCCACCGATTACCTTTCCATCAACCGAATTTTCGAAGTGAGACTTAAAAACATGTTAAAGAAAAGCATTGGTTTTACACTGCTTGGCATATTGGCGAGTATGAGCCTTGAAGCCGCTGAACTCAAGATTGGCTTCGTCAACGTCGCTCGGTTATTGGAAAGGGCACCACAAGCTGAGAGGGCGAAAAAAGAGCTCGAACGAGAATTCGCGCCACGCGACAAGAAATTGGTTGCGGAACAGAAACAAATTAAGGCAATGGAAGAAAAACTTGCGAGAGATGCAGCAATCATGAGCGAAGCCGAACGGCAAAAACTGGATAAGGAAATCCTCAGCCGCAAGCGCGAGGCCAAACGCTTGCAGGACGAATTTCGAGAAGATTTCAATCTCCGCCGCAACGAAGAACTTACCCAATTGCAGAAGGAAATCTTTGAGGCTATTCAATCCCTAGCCAAAGACGAGAACTTCGATCTACTCTTAACTGACGGCGTGGTATTCGCCAGCGATACTGTCGACGTGACCAGCAAGGTCGAGAAAAAACTGAAAGACAGCTTCAGGCGGTAATACTGCCGAGCCGTGATCCCATCCATCCTCGAAATAGGAAAAGCGCCTTTGGATATTCAAAAAATACAAGAGTATCTACCTCATCGATACCCTTTTCTCCTCGTGGATCGGGTTCTCGAGGTAGATCCCGGCAAACGGCTCTTGGCATACAAAAACGTGACCTATAACGAGCCTTTTTTCACGGGGCATTTCCCAGAACTCCCCATCATGCCCGGGGTTTTGATCATCGAAGCGCTGGCGCAGACGACCGGCTTGCTGGCGTCGGAGACTGCACCGGACGTTTTGGGGAAAGGAATGGTTTACTATCTCGTCGGCCTCGATAAAGTGCGCTTCAAACGCCCGGTCGTTCCCGGCGACCGACTGATGTTGGAAGCGACCTATCTGCGTCACAAACGCAATATTTGGGCGTTTTCTTGTCGTGCCGAGGTCGATGGGGAATTCGTGGCCAGTGCGGAAATCATGTGTGCGGCGGCGGAGAAGGAGTCTTGATTCATCCCACAGCTATCATCGATCCTTCCTGTGAGTTAGCTAGCGATGTCAGTGTAGGAGCCTACTCCATCGTCGGCCCCAATGTCCGAATCGACGCCGGCACCGAAATCGGTCCTCATGTGGTCATCAAAGGGCCGACCCGAATCGGAAAAGACAACCGGATCTTTCAGTTCGCTTCCGTGGGGGAAGATCCACAAGACAAGAAATATCGTGGTGAGGTCACCTATCTCGACATCGGCGATCGCAACATCGTTCGCGAGTACGCCACGATTCACCGCGGCACCGTCCAGGATCAAGGCATTACACGAATTGGAAACGATAACCTGCTGATGGCGTACACCCATGTCGCCCACGACTGCGTCATAGGCTGCCATGTCATCATGGCTAACGCCGCGTCACTCGCAGGCCATGTCCGCGTGGACGATTACGCCATATTGGGCGGATTCTCGCTGGTACACCAGTTCTGCAAGATCGGCCAGCATAGCTTTTCGGCCATGGGCAGCGTCATTACCCGCGACATTCTCCCGTATGTCATGGTAGGTGGTAGCCCGACCAAACCCCACGGCATCAATACGGTCGGCCTGGAACGGCAAGGTTTCAGCCCGGAGTCGATCCGACAGATTCGGAAAGCCTACAAGATCGTATACAAATCTCGACTCAAGCTCGAAGAAGCCATTCAGCAGCTCGTCGAAATGACGGCGGAAACGCCAGAGATTCAAGCGATGGTGGATTTTCTTAGGCAAACCGGTCGGAGCATCATCCGCTAACGGCGTTGCTCGAAATCGATTCCTATGGCGCTGATTGCCGGTTTCGATGAAGTGGGTCGCGGGTGTATCGCCGGACCTGTGGTCGCGGCGGCGGTCGTTATCGACAGTCATTTTCATATCGAGGGTCTGACCGACTCGAAAAAACTGACATCGCAGCGGCGCGAACAATTGGCCCGAGCTATCCGGTCGAAAGCCGTAGCCTTTGCAATTGGACGGGCCGAAGCTAGCGAAATCGATCGGATCAATATCCTTGAGGCGTCGCTGCTGGCCATGCGCCGCGCCTTCAACGCCTTGCCCGTGAAACCGGATCTGGCATTGGTCGACGGCAATCGTTATCCGGACCTTCCTTGTCCCGGAGAAGCCATCATCGGCGGCGATACAAGCGTGCCGGCGATCTCCGCCGCATCGATACTAGCCAAGGTATTCCGGGACCGGGAGATGGAAATCCTGGACAGCCTCTACCCGGGTTACGAGTTCTTTCTCCACAAAGGCTACCCCACGCGCCTCCATACCTCACGCTTACGTCAATTCGGACCGAGTCCGGGCCACCGACGGTCATTCGCACCAGTCAGGTTAACGAGCGCTCCTGAACTCGATTAGAACACTTCAGTAATCAGCGAAACGCCGATGAAACTCTTGGCAGTCAGCTTGGCTCAAGCGAAACAGGTCGAATACAACGGCCGCTCGGTTTCCACGGGCATTTTCAAAGAACCCGTCCCCGGCCCCGTTAAAGCCGGCACATTCGGACTCGAGGGAGATGTGCAAGCCGACCTCGAAAATCATGGCGGCAAAGATAAAGCCATTTATGTTTATACGGAGGAAAACTACCGTTTCTGGGAAAAGAAACTGGATAAGCCCCCTTTCCCTTACGGCCAATTCGGCGAAAACTTTACCGTCAGCGGGATGCCCGACGAAGCCGTTCACATCGGCGATATCTTCCAGGTCGGCAAAATCGTAGTTCAGGTTACCCAACCGCGCGTCCCCTGTTTCAAACTCGGGATTAAGATGGGTGACTCATCATTTGTCGACATCTTCCTCAAGTCAGGCCGAACTGGCTTTTATTTTCGCGTACTGAAAGAGGGCGAAGTGGGTTCCGGTGATCCCATCATCCGTCTTCAAGAAGACCCGGAGCGTTTGACAATTGCGGATGCCATGCTGGCGATCATAAAAGGCCCCCGTCAACAAGAGATTATTGCAAAGGCCCTGCGCATCGACGCGCTGTCCCAATCCTGGCGCGAGAGCCTGGAGAAACGCCGCTTGCGCGCGTAAGCGCCGGGTTAAGCATCACGCTCTGCAGGAATCGCGCGTCCTACGGACGGTAACCAGGCACGAAGCCCCGGTGCCGTCATGATCGTGCTCACGATCGCCATGAGCACCAGCATGGTAAAGACTTGGCTGGGGATTACGCCGAGTTCGAGCCCCACATTTACGACAACCAGTTCCATCAGCGCGCGTGTATTCATCATGATGGCGATGTTCCGTGCATCCGCGCGTCCCAAGCCGGAGAGCCGCGCCCCGACATAACAGCCGCCGAATTTTCCCAAAACGGCCAGAAACACGAGCACCGCGCACCAAAGCCAAAGTGCCCCGGTTTCTAATCCTCCGATGTCGGTACGCAGCCCGGTATAGGTGAAAAAAATCGGCAGAAAGAATACCGTCACCAAATCAGCGACTTTGTGCTTCCACGCTTCCACCAACTCGCGCTGATCGTGCAACAAGACCCCCATCATGAAACCGCCGAAGATGGCGAAGATCCCCAGTTTGCTGGTCAACATAGCCGACGTGAACACGATAACCAAGAGAATCGCCATGAGGTCCTGTGGTAATGCCTGATGGTTGAATTCGAAACGGCGCACGATGAACCGCAGCACTTGCCGCACTGCGTACAGACATACGATGACGTAAAGCGACAACAAACCTAGCTGTGCCAGCATGCCGGCAACCGAGAAATGTGCCGTCACGGCAGCCGAAATGAATGCCAGCAACATCCAGCCAACCACGTCGTTAACGGCAGCCGAGGAGATGGTGATAACCCCGATCCGAGTGCGCGTCAAATCGAACTCCATCATAATGCGTCCCAAGATCGGCACAGCCGTGATCGAAAAGGCGGTGGCTATGAACAAAGCGTATCCCAGCACGGAAATACCCGCGGCGAGATGGGGTGCGGACGCATAACCGACTGCCATTCCCAGCGCAAAGGGTAACGCAACCCCGAGAATGCTTATCAAGCCGACCGCACGCTTGTTTTGCGGCGACTTGAGGTGGGAAAAGTCGAATTCCAACCCCACCTGAAACATCAGCATGATCAACCCGATCTGGCTCATGACACTGATGGGGGTCGTGTCGGTTGACCAAAATATCACTTGGAAGGTCTCCGGCGCGACCAATCCGAACAGCGAAGGCCCGAGCAAAAGGCCCGCGACGATCTCCCCTACCGCTCGGGGCTGGCCGATCTGCCTCGCCAAGTAACCTGCCACGCGCGCCGCGATGATGATGACAGCCAGCTGTACAAGAGTAAAAAAGAGTACGTGTTCGGTGGCTTGAACGCCGCTCTGAGCCGAGTTGATCGCCATCCTAAATTAATTATTCTCTTTATTCTGTTTCGGTTAGGTCCCGTTGTGAGCCACACTGCTCGCAATTCATCGGGCGCATGGTCAGGCTGCGCCAAAGTCCCTGCAGATAAAGGCCGTTGGCAATCAGCTTCCACGCCACCATGCGCGTAATCCTGAGAATGTCCATCACCGGACGAAAATGGCTGGGTCGGGCATGGCCACGATAGACGGTGCTGACCCGCACCGGCATGGCATAAAACCCCAAGCGGGCACCTTCGATGAGAATTTCGCTTTCGAATACGAAACTTTTTTCCCGAGTGCAGGACAGCCTCACCGAGCGAATCAAGTCCGCGGGATAAACCCGGAAACCCGATTGGCTGTCCTCGATCGGCTGCCCGGAAGCCCAAGCAATCCAGAAATTAGCGAAACGATTGGCGCGGTAGCGAGCCGGCGGTATGGCCGCCCAATTCCACAACCTGGACCCGATCACGATATGGCGCGGGAAGCGGCGCGCCGCGGAAAGCAGTTTGGGAATTTCAGCGGGGTCATGTTGTCCGTCGCCGTCGATGGTTATCACGGCCATGAGGCTTTCATCCCTTAGGGCGTGCTGCAAACCGCGCCAAAGGCTCGCCGCCTTACCCTGGTTCGTCGGGTTCCGGAGCAACTCGACAGCTATCCCGGCCAGAGCCGCAGCCGTGCCGTCGGTCGAACCATCGTCCACCACGATGACGCGCGGCACGAACCGAAGCGCCGCGCTCGCGACATCCCGAATGGTCGCCGCCTCGTTGAAGGCCGGGATCACCACGGCGTACTGCGCGTTACCCTCGAAACCAGGGTCCTCTGTTCGAGTCAGACTCATGCCATGCCGCCGTTCACGGAGAACACCTGCCCCGTGATATAGGACGCCTTATCAGAGGCCAAGAAGCTGACCAGATAGGCCACCTCCTCCGGCTTTCCGGCGCGCTTCATCGGCACTAGCCGCTCGATCAATTCGGGATTGAAGGTACCCGAAATCATCGGACTTTCGATGATACCTGGCGCGACCACGTTTACCGAGATTCCGCGAGACGCAAGTTCGAGAGCGAGCGACCTGGAAGCGCCAATCAAGCCGGCCTTGGCTGCCGCATAATTGGCTTGACCGCGGTTCCCCATGAGCGCGGCTACCGACGACACGTTTACGATGCGCCCCCATCGGGTCCGGATCATGGGCAGGAGCAACGGCTGGGTAACGTTATAGAACCCGTTCAACGAAATTTCGACAACACGCCGCCATTGTTCCCGACGCATGCCAGCCAGCGGCGCGTCGTCATGAATGCCAGCATTATTCACCAACACCTGGATGGCGCCGGCTTCCAACAGCGTTTCCAGTGCCGCTTCGGCGGACGCGCCATCCCCGACATCGAAGTAAACGGCCTCTGCAGATCCACCCCGTGCCTGAATGTCTTCAACCACGCGGCATACGCCCTCACGATTTGAGAAACCGTGTACGATGACATGCAAGCCGTCTTCGGCCAATTGCCTCGCGATCGCTCCGCCGATCGCACCGCTGCCGCCGGTTACCAATGCCCGTTTCATGGAACAGGCCACCCTAGATCAAAATTATGGAGCAAGCGATACCTCCGCCGATGTCGGCTCATTTTCTTTAAATTTTCGCTTTACCCTAAAATGTTCCGGTTCCCGTTAGCCGGCCATCGTTTATCGACCCGCGCCGTAGCCCAGGCAGGAGTGATCCAAGGCAGGTCTGCCCTGACACGGCGGCAGACCACGCGAATCGGAGGCACTAGTCCGAAATACCCGGAAAGAATTTTCAGGGCCGATTGACAATCAACGAGTCAACTCGTCGAAACGGAGGGCGAATTTTAAGTTTTACGGATCATGAAAACCATCCCGATCCGGATTCCCAAGAGCGAATCCGCAAGCTACGGAACCAAACTGCAAAAAACAGCGGACGAAGCTCGGCGTTTACCTGATTCCTATTGGAACTCGTCCGGCCAAAAGAGCACATGAAGTCACAACCCAATGCGATCCAGAGGCCCAGTGGCAACGAAGTCCATGTTTGGCATTTGAACCTCGCCGTTACACCGGTCGATCAGGAGGCCCTTTGGAACACGCTCGATCCGAGCGAGCGCAACCGCTGCTCAAAGTTCCGTTCTGAGCTCCATAAGCAGCGTTTCATTGCGACGCAAGGGACATTGCGAACCCTAATGTCCCGATATCTGGGTTTACCACCGCATACGCTCAGATTCGAACGCAGCGAACACGGCAAACCGCGGTTGGCTGGAACGGAACCTGACCAGGGTTTGGTATTCAACGTTTCCCACTCCGGGGATCGGGCACTTTTTGCGGTGGGCTCGGACATGGCGCTCGGAGTCGACATCGAGGTCCGGCGTCCACTGGCGCACGTCGACGGTTTGGTCGAACGTTGTTTCGCCCCTTCCGAGCGCGATCGCTGGCAGGCGCTCCCCCCTTCTAGGCAGTTGGCAGCATTTTTTGATGTCTGGACGTGCAAGGAGGCGTTCATCAAGGCTGTAGGCCGGGGTCTGGGGCTCGGACTAACCCGATGCATCCTCTCGCCTGACGAAATTCCGCGCTGGGAAGAGATACCGGAATCGTGCGGTCCTCCCGACGACTGGTCACTACGGAAGTTGAATCTCGGCGAGGACGTCAGTGCCGCGCTCTGCGCCCGAGCACCGGATATTCACTGGCAATTAAACGACGTCGATCGATTTTTGCGGTGAGCTAACCGTACCCCGTGCTGTCGCTCCGGAATTTCGGATCGCGGTTGGGCTTTTCAGGCGACAGATGCCTGCCGTATCATCGCCGCCGTGCCTTAAGCTTGTCTAGTTATTAATTATTATTCGATCATGCAGCAGATACTTCGTTTTCCGCCTCCTGTCATCGCCTTGGCTCTTGCTGGCCTAGGCTATGGCTTAGCTCAGATAACCACTGGATTCCCGTCCATCCATATGCCCAGCCTGGGAATCATACTCATGGCCGTGGGCGCCACCACGAGCGCCTCAGCACTGTTTCAATTCCGCCTTCTCCGAACCACGTTCGTGCCGACGGACGATCCTACTGCACTCGCGAAAGATGGGCCTTATTGCTGGACTCGCAACCCGATGTATTTGGGAATTCTCACGGCTTTGATGGGGCTCGCCTTGTTCGTCGGCTCGCTATCGATGTTCATCGCGCCGATAGGCTTCTTTTTCGTGATCGACCGGCACTTTATTCCTTACGAGGAAAACAAGCTAATCAGTCTATTTGCGGAAAGTTACCAGGAATACCAACGCCGCGTGCCGCGCTGGCTGTAGCAAAAGGAAAAGGCAACCCGCCGTCACGGCAAAACCGACCCCCAGTCGAAATCGATCACCGAAGCTAAAATGAAAAAGGCCGGCGATACTTCGGCTCCAAGCCGTACCGCCGGCCCCTTCCTAAATCTCAAATTCAGTCAATAGCTTGGATGCGAATAGCCGGTCGAGCCTTGACGCCTACCGTATCCACATCGTATTCCGGCACCGGCTCCGGCGCCATCGGACCATCCGTACGCGGTCCGAACAGGGCAACCCAGGCGGCTTTCAAGGGATGTTTCACGGCGTCTTCCACTGCGGTCGCCTCGTATCCACAATGCGCCATGCAATTGGCGCATTTCGGATTCTTGGCATTACCGTACTTGTGCCAAGGCGTCTCCTCCATCAACGCCTTGAATGACGGAGCATATCCCTCATCGACCAACAAATAACAAGGCTTTTGCCAGCCGAATACGTTACGGGTGGGATTGCCCCAAGGGGTACAGTTATAAGCCTGATTGCCCGCCAAAAAATCCAGGTACAGACTGGAATGGTTTAGCTTCCACTTGCGGCCGCGCCCGAGCTTGAACACCTTGCGGAACAATTCCTTACTGTCGCGCATCTTGATGAAAATGTTCTGCAGCGGCGCGTGTTCGTAGCTGAACCCCGGCGCGATCGTCGTGCCCTCGACCCCAAGTTTCTTGCAAAAGTCGAGGAATTCGGCGACTTCTTCGGCGCTTTCGCCCTGAAACAGAGTACAATTGATAGTGACGCGGAACCCGCGCGAGATAGCGAGTTTCACCGCTTCAACAGCGCGGTCGAACACGCCTTTCTGACAGACGGACGCATCGTGACGCTCGCGATTGCCGTCGAGGTGTATCGAAAAAGTGAGATAGGGGGAAGGTTTGTAATCGTCGATGCGTTTCTTGAGCAGAAGCGCATTAGTACAAAGATAGACGTATTTCTTACGCTGAATGATCCCTTCGACGATCTGCGGCAGCTCTTTGTGCAACAGCGGTTCGCCCCCGGCAATGGAAACAATCGGCGCGCCACACTCATCAACGGCCGCCAAACATTCCTCGACGCTGAGCCGGCGATTCAAAATTTCATCGGGATAATCGATCTTGCCACAACCGGCACAGGCCAAATTGCAGCGAAATAAGGGCTCGAGCATCAACACTAACGGATAACGCTTGTTTCCCCTTAATTTTTGTCGCAAAAGATACTTCGCGACGCTGATTTGTTGCCTTATTGGAACGCTCATTCACCTTCCCCCGGTCTGACGAGTTCGATTAACTTTCAACATATTTCCGGTTCCGTAACGTCAGAAAGACGCCGCAGACTATAAACCATAACTGAATTCCTGACCAACACGCTTTGGAATTCTTCGAACCGCCTGCCTTAGAGTTAAATTCGGTTCACTCGGATTGGTCTAATTCGATTCTAGCGCAACATGCTAGCTTGTAGTTGTATTTTCCTCAACTAAATTTCGTTAAAATACAACATAGCTTGACGATCGAGGCGAGACCATTAGAATTGGCGGCTTTCCAAGCGAACCGTTGCTGCCTCATCTCAAGACGAACTGGCCGGAACATCGCATCTAAAAAACTGGTTGGAATTTTTGAACTTGAACGGAGCAACACTCGTCCGTACGAGCGGAAGCCTTCCCTCAGGCGCAGACGTGATGAGCGACGACGACGCTTTGCAGTCCCACTTATTGGAAGGCGTTTCCCGCACGTTTGCGCTCACCATTCCACAATTGCCGCCTGTCTTGGCCAAACCGGTCTCGAACGCCTATTTGCTGTGCCGCATCGTCGATACCATCGAGGACGAAACCGCACTCACGTCCGCGGAAAAGCGCAAGTTCTGTCAACGGTTTGCGCGCGTAGTCCAAGGCAGCGAAAGCGCCGAGCAACTTAGGGACGGGCTCGGCCCCCGCCTCTCAACGAGCACCAGTCCGGCCGAACACGAGCTGATCCATTTGATTCCTAGGGTCATCGCCATCACGCACAGCTTCGATCCGCCGCAGCAAGAAGCACTCGCGACCTGCGTCGAGATCATGGCTAGAGGCATGGCCGAGTTTCAGGACCGAGACCTGAGATACGGTCTCTCGAACATGGAGGAAATGAATGACTACTGTTATTACGTAGCCGGCGTAGTGGGCGAAATGCTAACCAGGCTGTTCTGTCATTACTCGCCGGCGATCGGAGCCCATCGCGACGAGATGATGACGCTGGCCGTCTCATTTGGACAGGGCCTGCAGATGACGAATATTCTGAAGGATCTTTGGGACGATCACGCCCGGGGCGTCTGCTGGCTACCGCGCGATCTATTTGCTCAGCACGGATTTGATTTGCGCAAACTCAAACCGAATCATAACGACCCCGCATTTTGCGAGGGATTTAGACAATTAATCGGGATTGCTCATGGACATTTAAAAAATGCACTCACCTACACCTTGTATATTCCCTCGTACGAGAGGGGACTACGCGAGTTTTGTCTGTGGGCGCTCGGGATGGCTGTGCTAACCCTGCGCAAAATCAACAAGAATCTTTATTTCAGCGATTCGTCTCAGGTCAAGATTACACGCCGGGCAGTGAAAGCGACCGTTCTCACGAGCCGCCTGCTACGTACAAGCGACTTCTTACTCAACGCCGCCTTTTCCATCGCGGGCTCCGGCTTGCCGCGCCACAACGGTCAGCTCCCGGTGTTCGGCCATCGTGCCGACACGTGAGAAGCCAACTTAAAACAGGGGATTCTTTACTCATGTTGAAAGAAGCGACTGCATTTTCCGCGCTCGATACGGCTTTCCATCAGCCTTATAACGAATCGCCCTTGGACAACGCCATCCGCCGCGCCAAACAGGAACTGCTGCGATTGCAACATCCATCGGGCTATTGGGTGTTCGAGCTCGAGGCCGACTGCACTATCCCGGCTGAGTACATCCTGATGATGCATTACATGGACGAAATCGACACCAGGTTGCAGTCCAAAATCGCCAATTATCTCCGTGCGCATCAACAGGAAGACGGTAGTTATCCGCTATTCTTCGGCGGTCCCGGCGATATCAGCTGTACCGTAAAAGCCTATTATGCGTTGAAACTGGCCGGTGACGACATCGATGCCCCGCACATGAAAAAAGCCAGGGAATGGATTCTAGCTCAGGGCGGTGCAGCTCGCGCTAACGTCTTCACCCGCATCATGATGGCCATGTTCGAACAGGTTCCATGGCGCGCCGTGCCGTTCATCCCGGTGGAAATCATGCTGCTGCCGCGTTGGTTTCCGTTTCACCTGGACAAGGTCTCCTACTGGTCGCGCACGGTGATGGTGCCTTTGTTCATTCTTTGCAGCAACAAAGTGAAGGCGCGTAACCCGAGCAAGATCGGCATTCGCGAACTCTTCACCGTCCCGCCAGAGAAGGAGCGAAATTATTTCAGCCATGTCAAGACGCCGCTCGGGAAGTGCATTCTGGCGCTGGAACGCATCGGCCGGCTTATGGAACCGCTGATTCCGAAGGCCGTACGCCGGAAGGCAACCGAAAAGGCGCGCGATTGGTTCATGGCGCGCTTAAATGGAGTAGACGGTCTGGGTGCCATCTTCCCTGCCATGGTCAACGCTTACGAAGCCATGGACTGTCTCGGTTTCCCGCCGGAAGACGAGAACCGCCGCATCGCAAAAGAAGCGATCGACCGTCTATTGGTTATCGGGGAAGACAGCGCCTATTGCCAACCTTGCGTCTCGCCGATCTGGGACACTGGGCTCTCCAGCCTCGCGTTGCAGGAAGTCAACAAATTCGAAAAAGACCCGCAGCTCGCGGATGCGTTGATGAAGGGGCTCCGCTGGCTGGCGAGCAAGCAGCTCACCGATGAACCCGGCGATTGGCGCGTGAATCGACCGAATCTGGAAGGCGGCGGCTGGGCTTTCCAGTTCGCAAACACGTATTACCCTGACGTTGACGACAGCGCCGTGGTGGCTCAAGCCCTGGCTCAAGCGGAAACCCCCGAATTCGACGAGAACCTTCGCCGTGCCACCAACTGGATCGCCGGCATGCAATCGGACAACGGCGGATATGGCGCGTTCGATGTCAACAACACGCATTACTACCTGAATCACATTCCGTTCGCGGATCACGGCGCTCTGCTCGATCCTCCTACCGCCGATGTCAGCGGGCGCTGTGTGATGTTTCTGGCCGGAATGCTGAAACGGCGTCCGGATCTGAAACCGGTACTGGATCGTGCGATCGAATATCTGCGTAAGGAGCAGGAACCCGACGGCTCCTGGTTCGGACGCTGGGGAACCAATTACATTTACGGCACCTGGTCGGTACTCTTGGGCTTCGAGGCCGCGGGCATTCCCAAGACCGATCCCAGTATACAGAGAGCCGTTGCCTGGCTGAAAAGCGTACAACGCCCTGACGGCGGCTGGGGCGAAGACAACTTCACCTATCACGACGCCAGCCCCGAGAAGCGGGGGCGGTTCCACACCAGCACGGCGTTCCAGACCGGTCTCGCACTGCTTGCACTGATGGCAGCCGGCGAAGCCGATTCGCCCGAGGTCGAGGCCGGCGTCGACTATCTCATCCGAACTCAAAAAGCCGATGGTTTCTGGAAGGATGAGTGTTTCACGGCCCCCGGCTTCCCGCGAGTCTTTTATCTGAAATACCACGGCTACGATAAATTCTTCCCGCTCTGGGCGCTGGCTCGCTATCGTAACGAGCGCTACGGCAAGGCGTGAACGTCGTCGGGTTTGTCACCGCGCTGCCGGCCGAAGCACGCACGCTGGTCCGGCAGCGCGTTCGTTTCGACGAACTGGTCGAACTGCCGGGCGGCCATCGCCTGATCGTCTCCGGAGCCGGACCAACTCATGCAGAAAACGCTGCGGCACGGTTACTTGAGCACAAAGTCGATGCTCTGATCAGTTGGGGCTGTGCCGCGGCACTAGCCCCCTCCTTGAATGCTGGCGATCTGATACTACCCGATCACATCCTAGCGCCTGACGGCAACCGACATGCGGTCTGCCCGGAATGGCACGAACGGGTTCGAAAAACTTTGGCACCGGCGTTGCGGATCTCGACTGGCCTCTTGTTGGGAAGCCCCGAAATTGTCGCGAACGCGGCTGAAAAACAGCTACTTCATGTGACCAAAGGCGCGGTTGCCGTCGACATGGAAAGCGCTGCCGTGGCTTCGCTTGCAACAGCCCAAGGTCTGCCTTTTCTAGCGATTCGGGCTATAGCCGATCCGGCCGGCATGAATCTCCCGAACTCCGTGATCGCCGCCGTGGATAGCCGCGGCGATGTCAAGCTACCGAAGCTCCTAGGTCATGCCTTGGCTCGTCCTGCCGAGTTCATTGCCTTGGCTCGGCTCGGCAAGTCCTTCTATGCTGCGGCAAACACGTTGCGGCGAGTCGCGCATCGCTTGGGACCGGAGTTTTCTTTTATGCCGTCCGCCGACGGTTAATTCTCACAAGCCAAACGCTCATGAGCAAAACCGCCGAGAACCTTTTCATCCGCATAGTCAACTGGTGGGACGAAAACTTCCTCAGCCGGCCATGGCTGGTCGTCGTGCTGTTCTTGATCGCCGCCGGGTTCACGCTCCAGTACACGAAGAACAACCTGCAATTCGACACGAATACGGCGGATATGATTTCCACGGAGCTGCCGTTCCAGCAGAACCGCATCAGGCTGGAAAAAGCCTTTCCTCAGGACGTCAGCACCATCATTCTCCTGGTCGAAGGCAAGACACCTGAGGAGACCGCAGACGCGGTCAAACTGATCGGTGAGAAGCTCAGGCAGAATACGACCGACATCAAGGCAGTCCACATCCCGGACGAAGGGGAATTTTTTGCCCGAAACGGATTGCTCTATCTGGATTTGGAAGAGTTGGAAGATTTGTCCGCCCAGCTCGCCAATGCCCAGCCGTTTATCGGTCGCATCTCAGAAAACAACAGTCTCGGCGGTCTCCTCGATATTCTGGGCGAAGCGCTGAAAGCGTCGGACGAAGGCTTCGAGATCGAACTGAATCCTTTGCTAGAAAAAATTCGCGAGGCGGTCGTTGCAGCCACCGAAGACAAACCCTACCGGCTGTCGTGGCAGCAGTTGATGCTCACCCGAGACGAGGGTCTGGGGGTCACCAAACGGTTTATTAACATCACACCGGTCCTCAATTTCGAGGAATTACTGCCCGCCGAAAAATCGATCGCTGCCATCGACAAGGTCTTGGCAGAAGTACTACAAGGCGACCTCGCCAACGTCAGTGTCCGCAAAACCGGCGAAGTCGTGCTGGAACACGAAGAAATGTTGACGGTCGGCACCGGCGTTTCGCTCGCCAGCGTCGCGTCCATGATTCTCGTTTCGGCGACGCTATGGGTCGCTTACCGATCCTTCAAGCTCATGTTCGCGACTTTTGTCGCGCTGACCGTGGGGCTGATTTTCTCGCTGGGCTTTGCAACTGTCGCCATCGGCCAGCTTAATCTGATCTCCATCGGCTTCGCCGTTCTATTCATTGGTATGGGTGATGCGTATTCCTCGCATTTCTGTCTTCGCTACCGTGAATTGATACTGCGCGGGGTTTCGCAGCGCCAAGCCTTGCGGGAAACCTTGACGTCCACCGGATCTTCGCTCGTTTTGTGCGCTATCACCGCGGCGACCGGTCTCTATGCCTTCATCCCCACCAATTACTCCGGTGTCGCGGAACTCGGCATCATCGCCGGCACCAGCATGTTCATCGCGCTGGCGACGACCTTCACCATACTGCCGGCGCTGCTGAAGATTATGCCCCTGAAGCCGGCACGCCGAGGCAAAGAAAAGAAGGGAACTTCCTTCCTGTCATCAAACTGGCCGCTTCGCTATGCACGCCCGATCCGCACGGTAACTGTCGTTCTCGGACTGATCTCTGTCGGCCTACTCTGTGACATCACCGTAGACTTCAACCCGATCAATCTGCGCGACCCCAATACAGAGTCGGTCAAGACTTTCAAGTACCTCCTGCAATTCGAAGACACCTCTCCCATGACGCTAGCATCCCTGGCGCAGAGCGAAGCCGAGGTCAGAGCTAAGAAAGCCGCGTTCGAGGCCTTGCCCACCGTCGACAAGGTCGTCAGTGTTTTCGACTTCATTCCTGAAAACCAGGACGAGAAGCTTGCCGTTATCAGTGACTTGGCGCTCATCATGGGACCTCAACTCGACAGCTTCCCCCCTCCCACACGAGAGAACGTCGATCCCCAAGTCATCGAGAATTTTTATCAGGTATTGCAAGTCCGTGCTGCAGCAGGTGAGAACGGTGTGATCAAAGCCTTGGACGAAGCCCTGAAGCGGCTGCGCGTCCGTCTCGAAAGCGTGGACGAAAGCACGCGGCAAGCGATACTCGCCCGACTCCAGGACAGCATCCTAGGTCCGCTCCCGACCACCATCGCCAATCTTCGCGACAGCCTTCAGGCGCATCCGATTGCCATGGAAACTCTGCCCCAGGATTTGAAAAACCGCTGGGTCAGCGCCGATGGACTGTACCGTTTGCAAATTTTCCCGAAAAAGGATTTGAATGATCTTGAGAATCTGCGCGAGTTCATTCTTGAGGCACAGAAAGTCGACAAGAACGTCACTGACGTGCCCGTCGCTTATCTCGAATCCATGAACGAGGCGATCAAAGCGTTTCAACAAGCGTTCGGAATCGCTTTCGTCGCCACTACCGTATTATTGCTGGTGATCTTGAGAAATCTGAAGGACACGCTGCTGGTCTTGTTGCCATTGCTTCTGGCGTCCTTGTTTACCGCCGCTTCGACGGTGCTGCTCGACATTTCGTTCAATTTCGCCAACATCATCGCCCTACCCTTGCTGTTCGGCCTCGGCGTCGACAACGGCATACACATGGCGCATCGTCTACACTATTTGCGCTCGGACGACGAAAACCTGCTTAGTACCAGCGAGGCTCAGGGTATCTTCTACGGCTCGCTGACCACGGTATTCAGCTTTGCCTCCTTGGCCTTCACCACTCATCAAGGCACCGCCAGCATGGGAATGATCCTCACGATCGGCCTTCTGCTCACCCTGATCTGCGCTATGGTCGTGCTACCCGCCTTCAGTACGCTGAGGGTCTCCCACCGGCGTTGATCCGTGTAAAATTCGAGCGTCTTGTCAACCCCAAGCTTCCCGAGGTTTTGATGTCCACCTACATAGCGGATTTGCTGGCCACCTATCGCGGCAAAAACTTCGAACTGCACGAGAATTACCTGAATACCCAAATGGTGCGGGTGCTCAAGGCCATCGGCTATGATCGCATCTACACAAAAGCCAGAGGTCCGTACCTTTATGACGACCAAAACAACGAATATCTGGATCTCCTGAGTGGCTTCGGCGTCTTCGCCCTAGGCCGCAACCATCCCACTGTCATTCAAGCCCTGCAGGACGTGCTCCAAAGCGAACTGCCTGACATGGTGCAGATGGACGTTTCCGTGCTGAGCGGTCTCCTCGCGGAACAAATGCTGAAACGCTGCCCTGACAATCTCAGCAAGATGTTCTTTTGCAACTCGGGCGCCGAAGCCGTTGAAGCGGCGATCAAATTCAGCCGCTATACCACCAAGCGCGAAAAGATCGTCTACTGTGAACATGGTTTCCACGGCCTGACTATGGGCGCTTTGTCGCTGAACGGCGAAAAGATTTTCCGCGAAGGATTCGGTCCTTTGCTGCCGGAATGCATCGCCGTCCCGTTCAATGACATCGAGGCTTTGGACAAAGCCTTGCGCAACAAGGATGTCGCGGCGTTCATCGTCGAACCGATTCAGGGGAAGGGCGTCAACCTGCCGAGCGACGATTACCTGCCGGAAGCGGCTCGCTTGTGCGCCAAATACGGAACATTGTTCGTCGCCGACGAAATTCAGACCGGCCTCGGCCGTACCGGCAAGTTCTGGGCGATCGAACACTGGGGCGTAAAACCCGACATGATTTTGACGGCCAAGGCTTTGTCCGGAGGGTTCGTCCCGGTCGGTGCAGTAGCGATGACCAAAACCATCATGGACGCCGTCTTCAACCGCATGGACCGTGCCGTGGTACACGGCTCGACGTTCTCCAAGAACAATATGGCGATGGCGGCTGGTCTAGCCACGCTCAAGGTCATCGAAGACGAAAAGCTGGTCGAGAAAGCCGCCCGCCATGGAGAAGAACTTCTGACTGGGATGCAGAAGCTGGTCGACAAATACGAGTTGTTCCAGGAAGCTCGCGGCAAGGGCTTGATGATCGCTCTCGAATTCGGCTCGCCCAAGAGTTTCTCCCTGAAGGCCGCATGGAACCTCCTGGAAACCGCCAATAAAGGACTGTTCAGCCAGATGATCACGATTCCGCTGTTCAAGAACCACCGCATCCTGAGCCAAGTTGCTGGGCACGGCATGAACGTGGTGAAGTTTCTTCCGCCGCTGGTCATCACTGAAAAGGACACGCAGTGGATACTCGCCGCTCTCGACGAAGTCATTGCCGACTGCCACAAGGTTCCGGGAGCCATCTGGGACCTCGGAAAGAACTTGACCAGCCATGCGCTGAAATCCAAGGCGGGCTAATTTCCACTTCCACAACCGGTACGCATCATGCACCACCCCATCGTATCCCGCAGAACGAAATTCGTCGCTTTGCTGTTTTCCGTCTGCATGCTTCTGGCTTACGGCGAACGGCTTTCGGCGCACGCCGTCGTCACCGAGTCCTCCCTGACGAAAAATCCGATCCGGCCGAATCACGCTACGACCGTCGTGCTCTTTTTCAATTCCAACGTGGAATTGCCCTTGTCACGGGTTTTTCTAGTCACCAAGGGCGATATCTACCATCCGGTCGAGATAGCGAAAGGCAAGAAGCCGGGCGAGGTCCACATTAAAGTACCCGCTCTCGATCCAGGGGAGTACGCCTTGAAATACAAGGTGTTCGCAGCGGACGGACACTTTACCGAGAACGTCATTCGTTTCCACGTTTCCGAGCCGCGGTGATCCCTATGTACATGCAAGGTTTGGCCAACTTTATCGACGATTTTCTCGGTGGACTGATTCTGATCAGCTACGCGTTGGTCGTGGGAAGTCTACTCTGGAGTGCCTTCATTCTGCGGGTGTGGTCTCCCGGTTTCGCCGCCCATGAATCCATGGTCCGACGAGCCGTCACCTTGCTGCGCGCCGGCGCTATTGCGCTTGCCATCACCCAAGGGCTCAAACTGGTCATCAAGGCGGTGATACTGGCATCGGTTCTGGGCGAATTCCCGGTCGACGCTTACATCGGCACCGTTCAGTTCCAGGCTGGACTGATACGCTTCCTGCTCTCCTTGGGTCTGATTTTTGTCGCCAGGCAACTGCAACAGACACCGGACAAGGCGTCTTCCTGGAACCTCACTGCAATTTTGATCGTTCCCTTGGTGATTGCCGGCGCCTGGCTGGTACACGGCGTGGGCCGCTTCGAGAACCGGGAGCCGCTCATGATTCTAACCGTGCTGCACCAATTTGCGGCCGCCGTGTGGTTCGGAGGCGTCGCACAACTCTTATGGCTCTGGTACATGAGCCGGCAATCTCCTGAAGCGAAAGCGTTTTGGCCCGTCGCCATCACCCGTTTCGCCCTGCTTGGCGTAAGTTCCGTGGTCCTTCTCCTACTGACCGGGCTTCCGCTGGCGTGGACTTACGTCGGCAGCTGGGACGGCCTTCTCGGTACCGGTTACGGCAGCCTGGTTTTCACGAAGATCCTTCTACTCATGGTCGCGCTCGGCT